>SHYZ01000072.1 GCA_009692535.1 Myxococcales bacterium | reverse complement strand
GGATCCGGCTGGGTCTGGGAAAATGAAGCATCGGTTCCGCGCCAAGGGCGCATGACGACCACGCGTCGTCCGCCCAAGCGATTACCCGGGCCGCAAACGGTCGTCTGGACGGAGCGGGCACTTTCGGATCGTGAGGCGATCGGTGACTTCAATGCCGCTGACAACCCTGCTGCTGCCGCACGATGGGTAAACCTGCTCGTGGCAGCCGCTGAGAACGCTGCCGCGCCGCCGATGGCAGGACGTCGTGTTCCTGAGCTCGGCCGCGACGACCTTCGCGAGGTGTTTCAGCGCAGCTACCGGATCGTCTACCGCATCCGACCGGGGCGCATCGAGGTGCTCACTCTATTCGAGTGAGATCGAAGCTTCCCTCGCGACGTCGGCCGAGAAGGTAGGTGAGCCGCCCTCCGTGGATGAGCAGCACTCGCCGAGCAGCCTGCGTTGCCGCGGTCGGATCGTGCGTGCTACGCTTTTAGTCAACGCACCAGCAGCCAGGAGATGCCGCGAGATGGACCTCGTCGCCCGGATTGCTTCGTTGCAGAACTACCAGGAGTTCGCGGAACTCGGCTGGGGGGGATCGTTCGAGGACTACCTCAACCTCGTCCGGCTGAACCCCAAGGTCACGCGCTCAGCGTACCAGCGCGTGTACGACATGATCCTGTCCCACGGGCAGGAGGAGTACATCGACAACAGGAAGAAGGTCGTCCGCTACAACTTCTTCCGGGACGACCAGCACAGCGGCAAGGACGCGGTCTTCGGGCTCGACATCGCGCTGATGCGCCTCGTCAACGTGTTCAAGAGCGCGGCGCACCGCTACGGCGCCGAGAAACGGATCATCTTGCTCCACGGTCCGGTCGGCTCCTCCAAGTCGACGATCGTGCGGCTGCTCAAGAAGGGTCTAGAGGAGTACTCACGCACCGCCGAGGGCGCGCTCTACACGTTCGAGTGGCGGCTGCCCGGCGAGCTCGCGAGGCTCGCCGGTGGTCAGGAGCTCTTCCCCAACCCGATGCACGAGGAACCGCTGCGCCTCGTCCCCCGCGACTGGCGTGAGCGCGCCTTTCGCGAGCTCGGGCTCGGCAACGAGCACCAGTCGGTCATCGTCGAAGGAGATCTCAACCCGGCCGACCGCGAGATCTTTCGCGGGCTGATGCAGCACTACGCCGGCGACTGGTCGAAGGTGGTCTCGCATGTGCGCGTGAAGCGCCTCGTGCTCTCCGAGCAGGACCGCATCGGCATCGGGACGTTTCAGCCGAAGGACGAGAAGAACCAGGACTCGACCGAGCTGACCGGCGACATCAACTACCGGAAGATCGCCGAGTACGGCTCCGACTCGGATCCGCGCGCGTTCAACTTCGACGGCGAGTTCAACATCGCCAACCGCGGGCTCATCGAGTTCGTCGAGATCCTCAAGCTCGACGTCGCCTTCCTCTACGATCTGCTCGGCGCGACGCAGGAGCACCGCATCAAACCGAAGAAGTTCCCGCAGACCGACATCGACGAGGTGATCATCGGCCACACCAACGAGGCCGAGTACAAGAAGCTGCTCTCCAATGAGTTCATGGAGGCGCTGCGTGACCGCACCGTCAAGATCGACATCCCCTACATCACGCGCGTGTCGGAGGAGGTGAAGATCTACCGGAAGGATTACGATCAGGGGAAGATCCGTGGCAAGCACATCGCGCCGCACACGCTCGAGATCGCCTCGCTCTGGGGCGTGCTGACGCGGCTCGAGGATCCGAAGAAGCCGAACCTCTCGCTGTTGCAGAAGGCGAAGCTCTACGACGGCAAGACGCTGCCGGGCTTTACGCAGGACAACATCAAGGAGCTGCGCAAAGAGACCGTGCGCGAGGGGCTCGATGGGGTCTCGCCGCGCTACATTCAGGACAAGATCTCGAACGCGCTGGTCTCGGACAAGGGGGAAGGGTGCGTGAACCCCTTCATGGTGATCAACGAGCTCGAGAGCGGGCTGCGTCACCACTCGCTGCTCACCGACAAGGACCAGCGTCGCCGCTACGTGGAGCTGCTGGCGATCGTGAAGCAGGAGTACGAGGACTCGGTGAAGAACGAGGTCCAGCGCGCGATCAGCGCCGACGAGGACGCGATCACCAAGGTCTGCGCCAACTACATCGACAACATCAAGGCGTTCACCCAGAAGGAGCGGGTGAAGAACAAGTACACCGGGCAGGACGAGGCCCCCGATGAGCGGCTGATGCGCGCGATCGAGGAGAAGATCGACGTGCCCGACTCGCGCAAGGACGACTTCCGACGCGAGATCATGAATTACATCGGCGCGCTGGCGATCGAGGGGCGGCAGTTCGACTTTAGGACCAACGAGCGGCTGCACAAGGCGCTCGAGCTCAAGCTGTTCGAGGACCAGAAGGACTCGATCAAGCTGACCTCGCTGGTCACCGCCGTGGTCGACCGCGATACGCAGGAGAAGATCGACGTGGTGAAGAGTCGGCTGATGAGGAACCACGGGTACTGTGAAATCTGCGCGACCGACGTGCTGAACTTCGTGGCGTCGATCTTTGCGCGCGGCGATGTGAAGGCGTAGGCCGATGGACCCTCGCGGCATCGGACCGGTCGACGTTCGCCTAAACGGCACGCTGGCGCAGTTGCTCGTGCGGCTCACCGACGAGGTCGGCGGCGGCGATCCGTCGGCGGTGCTGGCGCGCGCGCTCGGGCTGTTCGAGATGGCGCAGCGGACGCGTCGCGGCGGCGGGACGTTGCTCTTTCGCACCCCCGACGGCCGCGAGGCGGAGGTGGTCTTCTAGCCGTGTCGCAGAAGATCGACCAGGACCACCGGCGGTTCCGGGAGATCGTCCGGGGAAAGATCAAGCAGGACCTCAAGCGCTACATCACGCAGGGGGAGATGATCGGCAAGCGCGGGAAGGATATGGTCTCGATCCCGCTGCCGCAGGTGGAGATGCCGCGCTTCCGCTACGGTCAGAAGCAGACTGGCGGTGTGGGGCAAGGGGACGGCGAGCCGGGGGACGACCTCGGGTCGGGCGAGCCGAAGAAGGGGCAGGCGGGTGATCGCCCCGGCGAACATCTCGTCGAGGTCGAGCTGACGATGGAGGAGTTGGCGCAGATCCTCGGCGAGGAGCTCGAGCTGCCGCGCATCGAGCCACGCGGCAAGGAGCGCCTCATCGCGAAGAAGGATCGCTACACCGGGATCCGGCGCACCGGTCCGGAGTCGCTGAGGCACTTCCGGCGCACGTTCAAGCAGGCGCTGCGGCGCCAGATCTCGATGGGGTCGTACGATCCGAAGAACCCGGTGATCGTGCCGATCCGCGACGACCTGCGCTACCGGTCGTTCCGCACCGAGGCGGTGCCACAGTCGAGCGCGGTGGTCATCTACATGATGGACGTGTCGGGCTCGATGGGCGACGAGCAGAAGGAGATCGTGCGGATCGAGTCGTTCTGGCTCGACACTTGGCTACGCTCCCAGTACCAGGGCGTCGAGACCCGCTTCGTGATCCACGACGCGGTGGCGAAGGAGGTCGACCGCGACACCTTCTTTCGCACGCGCGAGTCGGGCGGCACGATGATCTCGTCGGCGTACAAGCTCTGCGCGAAGCTGATCGACGACCACTATCCGCCGAGTGAGTGGAACATCTATCCGTTCCACTTCTCCGACGGGGACAACTGGTCGGTCGATGACACGGTGGCGTGTCTCGCGCTGCTGCGTGAAAAGATCCTGCCGCGCGTGAACCAGTTCAGCTACGGGCAGGTCGAGTCGCCGTACGGGTCGGGTCAGTTCATCAAGGATCTGCACGAGCAGTTCGGGCCCGATGACAACCTCGTGACCTCGGAGATCAAGGGGAAGGACGCGATCGTCGACTCGATCCGCGACTTCCTTGGGCGGGGACGATAGCTGTGGCGCAGCCGGGCTACCTGCACGAGCTCCAAGTCGAGATCGAGGCGCACGCGCGCGGGTTTGGACTCGACTTCTTCCAGACCATCTTCGAGGTGCTCTCGTACAAGCAGATGCACGAGGTCGCGGCGTATGGCGGCTTCCCCACGCGCTACCCGCACTGGCGCTTCGGCATGGACTACGAGCAGCTGTCGCGCGGGCACGAGTACGGCCTCTCGAAGATCTACGAGCTGGTGATCAACAACGATCCCGCCTACGGCTACCTGCTCGAGGGGAACTCGCTCGTCGACCAGAAGATGGTGATGGCCCACGTCTACGGCCACGTCGACTTCTTCAAGAACAACTATTTCTTCTCGCAGACCAATCGCAAGATGATCGACGGCATGGCGAACCACGCTGCGCGGGTGCGTCGGCACGTCGAGCGGCAGGGCGTGGACAAGGTCGAGAGTTTCATCGACGCGTGCCTGTCGCTCGAGAACCTGATCGATCCGATGTCGCAGTTCATCAGGCGGCGCACCACGGTGCGGGATGAGGACCAGGGCGCGGGCGCGGGCGCGGGCGCGGGTGCCGAGGACGCCGAGGAGGCCAGCGATGCCGGCGAGGTGCCGAGGCTCAGGGCCAAGGGCTACATGGAGCAGTTCATCAACCCACCGGCGTTCGTGGAGCAACAGCGCCAGCGGCAGCAGCGCGAGCGTGAGAAGGATCGGCGGTTCCCCGAGGAGCCCGAGCGTGACGTGCTGCTCTTCCTGCTCGAGCACGCGCCGCTCGAGCGGTGGGAGCGCGATGTGCTCGAGGTGGTCCGCGCAGAGGCCTACTACTTTGCACCGCAGGCGCAGACCAAGATCATGAACGAGGGCTGGGCCTCGTACTGGCACTCGCGGATCATGACGGAGAAGGCGCTCTCGACCGCTGAGATCGTCGACTACGCCGACGCCAACGCCGGGGTGCTCGCGACCTCCAAGGGGCAACTCAACCCGTACAAGCTTGGCGTCGAGCTCCTGCGTCACATCGAGGACCGCTGGAACAAGGGCCGGTTCGGCAAGGAGTGGAACGACTGCGACGACCTCGCGACGCGCAGACACTGGGATCGTCGACTCGGCCTCGGACGCCAAAAGATCTTCGAGGTGAGGAAGCTCTACAACGACGTCACGTTCATCGACGAGTTCTTCACGATGGAGTTCTGTCACGAGCAGCGCTTCTATGCGTTCGGCTGGAATGAGCGGAGCGGTAACTTTGAGGTGCAGTCGCGCGAGTTCAAGAAGGTGAAGGAGCAGCTGCTCTTTCAGCTTACGAATCACGGGCAGCCGTTCATCGTGGTGCAGGACGGGAACTACGAGAACCGTGGTGAGCTGCTGCTCGGACAGCACCACGCCGGCGCCGACCTCAAGGTGGACCACGCACGCGACACGTTGGTGAACCTGGCGCGGGTCTGGAAGCGGCCGGTGAATCTGCTCACGCGCCTCGACGGGAAGGGGCGGCTCATGCGCTTCGACGGCCGGGATCACTCGGAGAAGAGTGCCGACGTTGCGGCGAAGTAGGATCGCGCCTGCGGTGTGGCGCTGGGCGCAATGGGGTCCTAGGCGTGGTAAATGCGGCGGAGAGTGAGACCTCGACGGTGCGGCGCATCCACTTTGCGGTAAGCGACGTTGGCCGACAGCGGAAGGAGAACGAGGACAGCCTCGTTTGCGATGAGGAACTCGGGCTCTACGCTGTCGCCGACGGGATGGGTGGTCACGAAGGTGGCGCCGAGGCGAGTCGGATGGCGACGACGCTGCTCCGCGACGAGCTGCATTTCGTGGGCGATCTGGTCACGGCCGGGCAGGCGCTCCGTGCCGACGACGAACGCCGCACCAGTCCGCTGCGGGCGATGTCACAGGAGGAAGCCGCACGGATCCGCGCAATGCGCCGCACAGCGCCGCTGGTGGCGCTGAGTGACGCGAGCGCGGTGGCCGCGGTGCTCAATGCGTCGGTGCGAACCGTCGGTCGGGCGATCTACGATCGGGCGCGCGCAAGCGCACCGGGCTCGGGGATGGGGACGACGCTAACCGCGGCGGTTTTTCACGGTGAACGGTTGGAGTTGGCACATGTCGGCGACAGTCGAGGGTACCTGCTCCGTGCCGGCAAGCTCGAGCAGCTGACTCGCGACCACAGCTGGATCGCGGAGCAGGTGGACGCCGGACTGCTCACCAAGGAGCAGGCGCTCGAGTCGCCCTTCCGGCATGTGATTACCCGGTCGCTCGGTTTCGAACGGGACGTCGTGGCCGACAGCCTCAGCCTCGTCGTATCGCCCGGCGACTGCGTGCTGCTCTGCAGCGATGGCCTGTCAAACGCCGTGAGCGATGAGGAGATCGCGCGCATCCTCGCGGCGACCTGGTACCGGCGCGTGCCGCAGCTGCTGGTGGACCTGGCGAACGATCGCGGCGGCGACGACAACGTGACCGTGGTCTTGATCTACGTGGCGAACGACTCCTAGCAGCCGCTGCTACGAGTGAGCATCGGCCGAACTACTACTCGGCCTCCATCTCGATCTCCAGCTCTTCCACTGGCGCGGGCGTGGGCGCGGGCGCAGGCGCAGGCGCCGGGACTGGCGGGAGCCCGAGGATGTCGATTTCCGGCGCTGCGTCGGTGGGAACCTCCTCAGCAGGGGCTTCCCCGACGGGCGCCGCTTCGACGCGCTCCGCCGCGATGATGCGCACGATCGCCGTTTCGGCCGCCGCGGCGAAGACATCGAGACGCTCGACCGGTACGCCCTTGGCGACGAGGTACGCCACCACGGCTTGCGCCTGCTGCTCGGCGAGCGCGCGCGCGGCCTCCTCGCGTGGCGCTGGCACGGCCGACACGACCAGGCGCCACAGCGTGACGCTGCCGGTGCCGCGCATCACGAGGGCGACCTGTTTCAGCAGCGGAAACGAGCGTGGGCGAACGATGCCGACGTCGAAGACCACCCGCTCTGCGAGGACGATCGACTTGCCGTCGTACGACGCCAGCACGGTGCCGCCCGCGTCGGGACAGCCGTCCTCGTCGGTGATGCCGTTCACCGTCTCTCGCTCGTTGGGGCAGGTGTCGGCGGCGTCGAGATAGCCGTCTTCGTCGTTGTCGGGCTCGGGGCAACCATCCTCGTCGGCGAACCCGTCGCGATCCTCCGCGATGGCCGGGCAGGTCGCGTCGTCGGCATCGATGATCCCGTCGAGGTCGTTGTCGGGGTCGGGGCAGCCGTCGTCATCGGCGAACTCGTCCATGTCCTCGCCGTCGCTCGGGCACTTGTCCTGCGCGTCGTTCACGCCGTCGTCGTCGGAGTCGCGCGCGGTGGCCGGGCAGCCGTCGTCATCGAACGGCAGGATCTTGTCCTCGGCTTCGATCGGGCAGTTGTCCCGCTCGTCGAGGAAGCCGTCGAGATCGTTGTCCGGCTCGGGGCATCCATCGGTGTCCTCGTAGCCGTCGGTGTCCTCGCGCTGCTGCGGGCACTTGTCCTCGGCGTCCGCCATGAAGTCCTTGTCGTCGTCATCCTCGGGGCAACCGTCCGCGTCGAGGAACCCATCGCGATCTTCGGCTACGAGGGGGCAGTCGTCCTCGAGGTTGGCGACCCCGTCGGCGTCGCTGTCGCGCGTGTCTGGCGACCAGCTCACCTGCGCAAAGACGCGCACGCCGGGCGCGCCGAGTCCGGCGATCAGCCCGGCACCGGCGCCGATGGTCGCGGTGAGGGCGCGGTTCAGAGCGATCCGCACCGCCGCGTCCATCTCCAGCGGGCTGGCGTCGAGGTTGTTGCCGAACCCGTTGCGGCCGAAGAGCTCGCCGACGAGGTCGATCTCGTCGCGCACGCGATAGACTGCAGCCGCTGCGTAGGTTAGCTGCTGTCCGACGGTGGTGGAGTAAATCTGGCGCGGTTTGCGCAGCACCAATCCAAGATTCGCGCCGGCGGAGAGGCGACCATCAGGGCTGCGCCACTCGACGGCGCCGCGCGGCCTGAGCGACGGGAGGTCGTCGCCGAGGAACGCGCTCGAGCCGGCGAACCCGGTCGAGGTCGGCACCGTGAGCGCGGGCAGCGCGGAGACCGTGAAGGAGTCGCGCACGAGCACGCGATAGCCGACCTCGAGTGAGAGATCGCCAAAACCCGCGGCGGAGAGTCCGCCCGCCATCTCGTTGCCCGAGCCGGGATCGAGGCCATCGCCGGAGAGCGAGAAGATCGCCGGGATTCGCACGCCGAACTGGAGGCTGTCGCGGTAACCGTACGCGCCGCCGATTTGGCCGGCGACGATCGAGTCGACCACGCCGGTGCGGCGCGTGAGGTCGCCCATCGGGTCGACGTCGTAGACGACGAGCGGCTTGGTGAGATAGGTCAGCGAGAGACCGACCTGGAAGACTTCACGCGGGATGAGCTCCGCTCCTCCGACGGTGAGAAAGTTCTGTGTGCCGACGGCGGGCTCGAAGAGCTGCAGGTCGAACGCGCGGTCGTTGGGGACCTCGTCGCCGCGGGCCGAGGAGGGTGCTGTCGCCGTCGCGAGGAGCAGCAGGATCGCGCGGCCAGAGAACTGTGCGTGCGTCATGGCTGCTCCGATTCTAGACCGGGTCGGGCCCAAGGGACTACCGGCTCGTCGTCCGGGGTGCGATTAGGTCGGCAGCGTGAAGTGGAAGGTCCAGGTGACCCACGAGGCGACCGGCGTTCCGTGGTCATCGAGGGCGGGGCGGAAGCGGAGTTTTTTCGCTAGACGGTGGGCGTATTCGTCGAGGCCGAAGCCAGCGCCGCGTACGAGGCGGGTGTCACCGACGGAACCCTCGTCGGTAACGAGGATGCGCACGGTCACGTCGCCTGAGACGCCGGCGCTGCGTGCTTCGGGTGGGTAGTCCTTCGCGCGTACGAAATCGGTGTCGCCGAGCGGCTCGGCCTGGCGGCGGATGGCGGCGGCGGCGATGACTTGCGGGCCGACGCTGGGCGCGGTGCCGCGACCGCCAGCGGGGCCGCCGCCACCGCCACGCCCGACGCGCACCGCGAGGCCAGCCGCACCGGAGTCGAGCACGAGGGCGGGACCATCGAGGAGCAGCGGATCGCCCGGCGCAGGCGTGTCGGAGGTCGACGGGGCGGGCGGCGGTTCAGTCGGGGACGCCGGGGCGACCGGCGAGGGCGGCGGGGCGACCGGGTCGAGGCGCGCGACACGGCGAATTCGCGGCGGTGGTGGCGGTGGCGGTGGCGGTGGCGGTGGCGGTGGCGGTGGTTCGGGCGGCAGCGCGCGTGGTGGTGGTGGCGGAACTTCGAATGGGATCTTGGCGCGGGGGCGATGCTTTGCGAGCTCGGCGGCGTGGTCCTCGGCGGCGTTGAGTCCAGCGAAGCCGCCGGCGTGGAGCAGCATCGTCACCGCGAGCGGCACGATAGTTCGCCGGCGACCGCGCGCCATCGGCTAGCGCTCCTGCAGCTCGTCCACCGTCATGGCGAACCGCTTCACACCTTCGAGGCGCACGAGGTCGACGAGGCCGATCACGTCGCCGTGCGGCACCACCTTGTCGGCGGTGATCACGACCTGCAGCTCAGGATTAGCGACGACGGCGCGGCGGATCTCGACGGCGGCCGTGGCGCGATCGACGATCGGGCGACCGTTGAGGTAGAGCGCGGACTGCCCATTTTCGGGCCGCAGCGTGAGCGAGATCGTCGTGGCGACCTGCTCGCCGGTGGCGGCCTTGGGCGATTGGACCGGGATGGCGCGGGCCACGATGATCCGCGCCGTCACCATCATGATGACGAGCAGCACCAGCGTGATGTCGACGAGCGGCGTGACGTTGATGCCCGAGATCAGGCCGTCATCGTCCTCGTAGGGCGAGGCGCCACCGGCCATCAGGCAGCCTCGCGTGACGGACCGCCGCGTGCGCGTCCGCCGTCAGCGCGGAGTTCGGCGAGGATCGAGTGCGCGACCGAGTCGGTCTGCGCCGACATGAGCCGCACGCGGCGCTGGAAGGAGTTGAACGCGACGACCGCGGGGAGCGCGACCAGCAGCCCGACCGCCGTGGCGACCAACGACTCGGAGACGCCGCTCATCACCGAGCGCTCGCCGAGTTCGCTGTGCTTCGCGAGGTCGTCGAACGCCTGGATCACGCCGAGGCAGGTGCCGAACAGGCCGATGAACGGCGCGTTGTTCCCGAGCGTGCCGAGGAAGGCGAGCCCGCGCTCGTGTTGTGGGCGCTCTGCCGCGCGCGCCGCGAGCATCGCCTCGGCGGTGGCGTCGGCGCCATGGGCTGCCTCGCGCACGCCGGCCAATCCGACCACCGCCTCCATCGCGCCGGACGAACCGTAGCGCTTGGTCGCGCCGTCGATGTCACCGCGGGCCGCGAAGTCGCGGAGGTCCTTGGTCAGCGTGTCGATGTCGACCCGACGCGCGCGATACCAACGCCACCGCTCGACCATGATCGAGACTGAGAGGACCGAGAGGAAAACCAGGAGCCACATGACCCACTCGGCACCGAGTAGGGCAAATCCGAGAAACTTTTCAGTCAGGTTCATCGCCGAGGGGAAGAATAGCGCACTTCATCACCTCTTCCGCTACGACGGTCGCGTAGGCGCCGGAGGGGAGCGTGAACTCGAGCAGGAGCCCGCCCCCCTCGGCAACAGCGGCGCGCGCGTCGCCGAGTGGGATCGCTGCGGGGCGGCGTGTGCCCGGCATGAGGCGCGACCAGCGCGCGAGGCATTCGGGACTGAGGCCGTCGGCAGCGAGCAGGCGCTCCTCGCGCAGGGCGCAGAGGGTGCCGGCGCGTGGGGCGCGCATTTCCGCGCCGGGCATCGGGCCGGTCGGGACGAGCTCGCCGGCGTCGAGTCGCGGTTGGTCGATGGCGGGGTCGTCGGTGGGGAACACGCCGCCGGTCGCGACCTTGGCGAGCAGGTCGCCCTCGAGCACGCGGTCGAGCAGGCCGTCGTCGAGGCGCTCGTCGAGCCAGCGGTTGAAAATCTCGGCCTGCCATGCGGAGAGCAGCAGCCTGCGTTCGCGGGGCGAAGGGGGGCCACCCGGGAGGCGCTCGCCGGCAAGGAGGGCACGGCCGCGGCGTGCGTTGTCCCCGCGTGCGCCGAAGCGTTGCGCGCCGAAGCGGTTCGGCAGCCCGGGTGCGCGTGCGAGTCGACTGAGGATTGCGGTGGCGCGTCGCACCGCCTCGTCGTCGGGAATGTCGAGCCGTGAGACGCGCAGGCGGAAGCGGTTGCCGCGCTGGTGGCCGGTGCGGAGCTTGTGCTCGTGGCGCGCGGCGGCGAGCACCGTGACCCCCGGTAGAGCGAGCGCAAGCGCGGCCTCGGGCGTGACCGGCGGCGGCAGCGAGATCCGCTGGCGCGTGACAGCGCGCCGGTCCTTGAGGCCGGCGGTGCCGATGTCGGCGTCGGCTACGCCGAGCGCGCGCGCGATCCGTCGCACCGCCTCGAAGGTCGACAGGTCGGTCTTCTCGAGGTCGACGAAGATGTGCTCGCCCACGCCCGAGGGCGCGTAGGCAGGAATCTCCTCGACGAAGAAATCCTCGCAGCGTTCGCGGAGCGCTCCGCCGACGCCAGGCAGCTCCGCGGTGAGCAGCCGCATGCGCTACCCGCGCGTGCCGGCCGGCGCGGGCGGCGCGACGACGGGGAGAGTGGCGGGTGGAGCGGCTGGTGTGGCGCCGAGACTTTGCAGCGCGCGGCGCGCCGCAGCGGCGCGGGGGTGCGCGGCGTGCTTCTCGATGAGCTCGTGGAACTGCTTCTTCGCATCGGCCGGCCGGTCGACCGCGAGGTACGCGCGGCCGAGCAACCAGCGCGCCTCCTCGTCGTAGCCGGCGCGCGGATAGCGGTCGAGCAGCGTGCGCAGGCGCAGCACCGTGGCCATCGCCTTGCCGCGCTTCCAGTAGAACTCGGCGACGTACCACTCGTGCGCCGCGAGGCGATGCCCGGCCTCGCGATGGAGCGCCTCAGCGCGTCCCCGATGGGGCGAGCGTGGGTGGGTCGTGAGGAACGCGGTGAGTTCGCGCAGCGCGTCGAGCGCGGCCGCCTGATCCTTCTCGTGCGAGGGGGGCAGGAGGAAGAAGTCCTCGGGGATCATCTTGTGGTACGCCGCACCGACGCGAAACGCGGCGTAGCCGTCGCTCGTGCGCTCGTGCGTCGGGTGGAGCTTGATGAAGCGCTGGTAGGCATCGATCGCCTCGAGGTGCGCACCCGACTCGAAGCTCACGTCGGCGAGGCCGAGTTCGGCGACCGCGGCGTACTTGGAGTAGGGGAAGCGCGCCTTGACGAAGGTGAAGAACTTGGCCGCCTCGATCCATTCCTCGTCGGCGAGCGCGGCGCGTCCCTTCTCGTAGTTCTCGAGCGCGGAGACCGAATACTCGAGGCTGCTCCCGCCGCGGGCCGCGCCGCCGCAGCCGGTCTGGGCGACCACCGTGAGCAGGCCAAACAGAACTGGCGCAGCGACGAACTGTAAAGCGAGGCGCATTTTGCGGCTCCTTATAGCACACGGAGATCGACGCTCAGGCCGGCCCCGCGGTTGCCCGGTGGCGTGTACGATGCCGCAGCACGACCATGCGCCTGCCTTCGCCCGCCGAGCACTGTGACAGCTTCGACTTGATCGTCGTCGGCGGCGGTCACGCCGGCTGTGAAGCCGCGCTGGCGGCGGCGCGACTCGGGGCGCGCACGCTGCTGCTCACCGGCAACCTCGACACGATCGCGCAGATGGCGTGCAACCCGGCGGTGGGCGGCGTGGCCAAGTCGCACCTCGTCAAGGAGGTCGACGCGCTCGGCGGCGAGATGGCGCGCGTGATCGACGACACCGGGATCCAGTTCCGACGCCTCAACACCAGCAAGGGGCCGGCGGTGCGGGCGACGCGCGCGCAGGCCGACAAGCGCCGGTACCGCGAGCGGATGCGCGCCGCCGTCGACCGCGAGCCCAAGCTTCACGTGAAGCAGGGCGAAGTGGCCGAGTTGCTCGTCGAGGAGGAGCGCGGGCGTCGCCCGATCGTGCGCGGCGTGGCGACACCGTTCGGCGTGCGCTTCCTCGGCCGCAAGGTGATCCTGACGACCGGCACATTTCTCGGCGGCATGATCCATGTCGGCGGCGAGTCGGTCGGGGGCGGGCGGGCCGGCGAGCCCCCGGCGCGTGCGCTCTCGGCGTCACTCGCACGGCTCGGCTTTCCGCTCGCGCGGCTCAAGACCGGCACGCCCTGTCGGCTCGACGGGCGCACGATCGATACCGCGTCGCTCGAGCTGCAGCCAGGGGACGAGCCGGCGCCGCGCTTCCAAGTCTTCGCGGTGCCAGGGGAGCGTCCGCCGCTGCCGCAGGTGCCCTGCTACCTCACCTACACTACGCCGCGCACGCACGAGATCGTGCGTGACAATCTTCACCGCTCCGCGCTGCACCAAGGGCAGATCGTCGGCGTCGGTCCGCGCTACTGCCCGTCGATCGAGGACAAGGTGGTCAAGTTCGCGGATCGCACGCGGCACCAGATCTTCCTCGAGCCGGAGGGGCTCGACACGATCGAGGTCTATCCGAACGGCATCTCCACGTCGCTGCCTTACGATGTCCAGCTCGAGCTCGTGCACTCGATCCCGGGCCTCGAGCGCGCCGAGCTTACGCGCCCCGGCTACGCGGTCGAGTACGACTTCGTCGATCCGCTCGAGCTCTTGCCCACGCTCGAGACGCGACGCGTGCGCGGCCTCTACCACGCTGGGCAGATCAACGGCACGTCGGGCTACGAGGAGGCGGCGGCGCAGGGACTGCTCGCCGGGATCAACGCCGCACTCGCGCTAACCGGCGGCGAGCCGCTGCTGCTTCGGCGCGATGAGGCGTATGCCGGGGTGCTGGTCGACGACCTCGTGACGCGTGGGACCCGGGAGCCGTACCGCATGCTGACCGCGCGCGCCGAGCACCGCCTGCTGCTGCGCGAGGACAACGCGTGTGAGCGCCTGGTGCCACACGGCCGGCGGATCGGGCTCGTCTCCGACGAGACCTTCGCAAAGTTCACCGCGCGGCGTGAGGCGATCGCGGCCGAGCTCGCGCGGCTTGCATGCACCGTCGTGCTGCCGGGGGCGGCGGTAAACGACGCGCTCGCCGCGCTCGGCAGCACGCCGCTCCGCGCCAAGGTCACGCTGCTCGACCTGCTGCGCCGGACCGAGATCGGTGTTGCCGACCTCGTGCGCTTCGCGCCGTCGCCGTCGCAATCGCAGGCGGATGCCGTGGCGCTCGACGCCGCCGTGGCCGAGCGGGTGGAGGTCTTGGTGAAGTACGCGGGCTACCTCGAGCGCGAGGCGGTCGCGGCGGAGCGACTGCAGCGGCTCGAGGCGCTCGTGCTGCCCGAGGATCTCGACTACGGCGCGCTCGCCGGGCTTTCGCGCGAGTCGCGCGAGCAGCTCGCCGGTGCGCGGCCGCGGTCGCTCGGACAGGCCGGGCGGGTGCCGGGCGTGACGGCGGCGTCGCTCTCGATTCTTGCAGTGCACATGAAGGCGCGTCGCGGCGGTCCCCGACGCGAGCCGACGCAGCGTGAGGAGACTGACTGATGAAGCGACGACTGACCTTGGGACTTCCTGCGGCGTTGGCCGCTTCGTTGCCGGTGCTGGTACACGCGGGCGGCGCTTACGTCGGCGACTCGGGCTCGCGTGCACAGGCTCGCGCCGGCGCGGTGGTCGCGCGCGCCGACGATCCGATGGCGATCCTGCACAACCCCGCGGGGCTGGTGAACCTCGGTCATAAGGAGGCCAGCGTCGGTGCCAACTTCGTCCACCACAGGCAGAGCTTTGCGCGCGACGGCAGCTACGAGACTCCCGACGACGGCGTGGCGTATCCGTGGAGCGGCGACCGCTACCCCGAGGTGAAGAGCTCGACGGTGATGCCGGTGCCGTACGTCGCACTCGGTGGTCGTCGCGGTCGGGTCGCGGTCGCGCTCGGCGTGTTCGGGCCGCAGGGGAACCCGCTGCGCTCGGTGCCCGAGACGGTGATGACGCCCGAGGGGACGCCGGGCGCGCCGTCGCCAGCGCGGTACGACATCCTCGAGCAGGAGGTGAGCCTCGCCTACCCGTCGCTGGCGGTGGCGTACGCAGTGAGCAAGCGGCTCTCGGTCGGTGCGCGCGCGAGCTGGGGCTTCGGTTCGATCTCGGCGCGTTCGTACACGTGGGGGATCACCAACCAGGAAGAGGATCAGCAGAAGGACGGCGCGTTCTCCATCGACGTGCAGGACAACTTCATTCCGGCTTGGGGCGCGGGCCTGCTCTTTCGCGCGAGCTCAGCACTCGAACTCGGCGTTGCGTTCGATTCGGGCTCGCACTTCGGCGGCAGCGGCGTCGGCATCACCTCGCTCGGTCCAAAGCTTGGCCTCGCTGGTGAGCTCGACTACATCGATCCGGTCGATGACCGCTTCGTGCAATGCGCGACCGGCGGCGTGCTCGGCGGAATCGCGGCCTGTCTCGACCTCGACCTGCCGATGTTCGCGACCGCAGGAGCGCGGTTCATCTTTCGGGATGCGGCCGGGCGCGAGCGCGGCGACCTCGAGCTCGACCTCCGATGGGAGCAGTGGTCGGCGGCCTCGGACACCGTCGTCACCGTCGATGGCCAGAGCCACCTGACCGGCATCTACCTCAACCCGACGATCATCAAGCACGGCTTTGACGACGTGCTCTCGGCGCGGCTGGGCGGTTCGGCGAGCGTTGGGCGTGTCGACCTCTCAGCAGGTGTTGCGTACGAGACCGCGGCCGCGCCCACGAGTTGGAACCGGCTCGACCTCGACGGTTCGTCCCGCCTGCTCGGGTCGTTCGGCGTCGGGGTTCGTGTCGGCCGCTGGCAGATCGACGCTGGCGCCGCGATAGTGGTGCAGCCGGATCGCACCGTCACCGAGGTGGCCGATCCGTCCATGCCGCCCGCCGTCGCCGATCGCTCGCAGCCGGACGGGCTCCAGCCGCTACAAGGTCCGCTCAATCAGGAGTACGCGCCGATCAACCTCGGCAAGTACACCTCGGGTCACCTGATCGGCATGGTCGGCGTTACGTCGCGCTTTTAGTTATCTGCTCCTTGTTTCCGAGTTCCTCGCCTTCGGTGATTTCCTCGAACTCCGCGTCGAGCTTCGGCAGCTCGGCGGCGTTCAGGCTCAGCTTGGAAATGCGGCTCTCGTAATAGATCGGCACCGTGGCCTTGTCGGCGACAGCGCGTTGGATGTCATAGATGGAAATGTAATCGCCGAAGACCGCCTGCGTGTTCGCGTCCGCCTTCTCAATGGGCGTGCCGGCGAAGCCGATGAACGACGCATTCGGCAAGGCACCGCGCAGATTGCTGGCGAAGCCGTAGGACATCTCGTCGGTCTTTTCATTCACCTTGCCGCCGAAGCCATACTGGCTGCGGTGCGTTAGCACTACTGCGTCAGAAACTCGGACGTGACGAAGGTGGGCGGGGGGTCGGCACGATGTCGATGACAGGCGGGACCGCGGGGTAACCAGGTCGCGATGACGCGCGCGATGGCGAGGCGAGCGGTGATGAAGCTGTCGGCGAAGTGCCGCTCAGGCCGCGAGCGCGAACGAACGGTCTTGTGGCATCCGTCGGGCCGAGGGGGGGAAGTGCCGCACACGTTCAGCGATGATGAACGCGTAGCAGCATAGTGCGACCGAGACGTGGTGGTGCCAGCCGCCGAAACTTCGACCCTCGAAGTGGTCGAGGCCGAGCTCGCCCTTGAGGTCCTCATAGACCCGCTCGGTGCGCCACCTCTGCATGAGGACGCGCACGAGCTGCTTTCGGGTCATGCGACGCGGCAATGACGACAGGAAGTAGTTCGCCGGCTCGTCCTCGCCGTCGCGCCACTCGATGATCAGCCAGAGCCGCTCGCGCTCGTCGCGGGCCCATCCGTCGTCATGCGCGGTCACGACGCGTCTGGCGGCGAAGCGCGCCGAGAGGTCATCCTTGGTCCCCTTGCGCCAAGTGCAGCGACGGAAGCCGCCAGCGTCGTGGATTCGGTGGGCCAGCTCTCGGACCGCGACGGTGTCGCCGTGGGGCCGCTCGGCCGAGTCGAGCACCCAGACCGTCGTCATTGGGTCGACACCGACGCCGAAGTCGAGCCCGAGCTTTCGTACCTCCTCCCGGAACTCGCTCGAGCTGCCGTAGGCGGAGTCGGCGAGGACGACCCCGGGTGCCACTCCGTCATCGACGGCGCGGCGGAGCATGTCGACCGCGAGCATGGCAGCGCCCGAGTGCGTGCCATCACGAACTGCAGTGATTTGCGGCGTAAACGCACACGGCGTGGTGGCGGCAGCTAAC
>SHYZ01000071.1 GCA_009692535.1 Myxococcales bacterium | reverse complement strand
CGAGGCGACGATCACCGGCACGTGGTTGGTCCCAGCGTCGCCAGCGTTTTCATACGCGAGCGGGACCACACATCCGGCAGAAAGCATGGGAAGCGCCACAGGGGCGATCGCTAGCAGGAGGCGTGCCACCAGCAAAGAACGCTGTGACTTCCGGCTGTTACCGGCAGTCTGTGGCACCAATCCCCCGCATGGGTACGACGCTCGTGTCATGGGCCGCGCTCGCTCATGGTCACGCCTTCGGGGGGGCTTCATTGGGGTCGGAAGACTCGTCGTCAGCGCCGGACTCCTGCTCGTCGCCGCCCGACTCCTTCTCGAGGTGACGAAAGATGGTGCGTGGGTCGACGCCGAGGTCGCGTGCGGTCTTGGTTCGGTTGCCGCTGTTGAGCGCGAGCACCTCGTTGATGTACTCGCGCTGGAACTTCTCTTTCGCCTCGAGGAGCGGCAGCACCGTCGGCAAGAGGTCGGGGGTGAGGTCGAGGTCTTCGGGCCCGAGGAAGCTCGTCTCGGAGAGCACGAGGCCCTTCTTGATGCGGTTCTCGAGCTCGCGGATGTTGCCGGGCCAGCGGTGCTTGCGGAGCGCGACCGCCGCGTTGGGCGAGAAGCCCTTTACGCGCGCGCCGTACTCGGGGGCGAAGCGGGCGAGCAGGTAGCGGGCGAGCAGCACCACGTCGTCGCCGCGCTCACGCAGCGGCGGCAGGTGGATGCCGACGACGTTGAGCCGGTAGAACAGATCCTCGCGGAAGCGGCCCTCGCGGAGCTCCTTCTCAAGGTCGCGGTTGGTCGCCGCGATGATGCGGATGTCGACCGCCTCCGGGCGAACGTCGCCGACGCGGACCACGACGCGCTCCTGCAGCGACCGGAGGATTTTCACCTGCAGCGCCAGCGGCATGTCGCCGATCTCGTCGAGGAACAGCGTGCCGCCGTCGGCCGCGTGGAACTTGCCCGACTTGTTTGCGACCGCGCCGGTGAACGCGCCGCGCACGTGACCGAAGAGCTCGCTCTCGAGCAGGTTCTCGGGAATCGCGCCGCAGTTGATCGACACGAACGGGCCCTTGGCGCGCGCCGACCGGCGGTGCAGCTCGCGGGCGACGAGCTCCTTGCCGGTGCCGGTCTCGCCAGTGATGAGCACGCTGATATCGGCCGACGCGACGCGCGTGACCTTCTTGTAGACCTCCTGCATCGCCGGGCAGGCGCCGATGATCTCGCCGAAGCGGAGCTGCTCGAGCCGCTCGTGGAGCAGGCGGTTGTCGAGCTTGAGCTCGTTCACGAGCAGCGCGTTCCTGATGATGAGCGAGGCCTGCGCGCTGAAGATCGAGAGCAGGTCGAGCAGCTCGGGCGCAAAGAGGTGCGCGATCGCGTCGTTGCCGACGTAGATCAGCCCGAGCAGGTTGCCGCGCTCGAGCAGCGGCACGCACATCACCGAGGTGAGCCTGAGGTTCATCACCGACACCGACGAGGCGAACTCAGCGTCGTGCATCGCATCGGAGATGATCACCGGACGGCGCTCACGGATGACCTTGTTGACGACGGCGTCGGAGAGCTGCGAAACCGCGTCGGCGATGTCCTCCTTCTTCAAGTTGCGCGCGACCTTCACGTCGAGCCGCTCGCCCTCGAGCAAGATCAGGAAGCCCTTGTCGGCGTTGGTCACCTCGATCACGAGATCCATCAGGCCAGCGAGGAGCTCGGGGAGATCGTAGCGACCCATGAGGCGGGCGGAGAACTCGTGCAGCTTGCGGTAGGCGTCGAGGTCGGCGACGGTGCCGGCGGCTTCGTCGGCGAGCGGCGCGTCGGCGTCGAAGAGCGCGAAGACGAGTGAGAGCGCGCCGAACTGCAGGCGGTCCTCGTGCGCGAGGCGGTGCTTGCGGCGCTTCTTGCCGTTGACCGTGAACTCATCACGTCGAGAGATGGTCTGGAGTTGGTAGTCGCGACCGTCGAAGTGGATGTGCGCGTACGACTCGCCGAGCAGCGGATCGGGGAGCACGAGATCGCAGTCGCTGCCCGAGCCGAGCGACGTGAGCTTTTTGTAGAGGTGATAGACCTTCGGGCCTTGGCCGGGGGCCTGGAGTCGCAGCGAGGGCATGTACTAGAGCTCCCATCCGACGGCGAGGCCGACGGCGTCGTGAGTGAGAAGGGGCAGCAGACGCGCGCCGGTCTGTGGGACGAGGCGCTCTTCGCGGCGCTCCACGACGGCGGGACGGGTGTGCGCATGCGCGTCGAAGACTGCCCAGGCAACTGCGGCGAGGAAGAGCGCGCCGGTGCCGACCTGGATCACCTGCAGCGTGCGCACGGTGTCGATCGACTCCTTGGGAGGACGGCGGCCGACGGGGAAGCCATAGGTGACCGCTTGGTAGAGGTAGAGGCCGGCAGACGCGCCGCCGAGCACCGAGTGGAGTCCGAGGACGAGCAGCCCCTTCTGTTGTTGGCCGTTCTTGAATTGGCCGGCGCCGAACGGCACCCAGTTGAGCCACGCGCGCGGACTCCGCTCCTCGCGCACGATGGTGACCTCGCGGATCGGCAACTGGCGCCGCGCCTCCACGACCGCGCGCTCGTGGCGCAGCGCCTTGAGCTGCGCGGCCATGGCGCGCCGCACGCCCGCGAAGACGTCGACGACGGCGGGATCGTCGATCACCGAGTCGAGCTCGTGATCCGGGTCGAGCTCGAGCAGCGCGCGATACTCACGCGCCGCTTTCTCGGCCTCGCCGAGGAAGACGTAGCAGTCACCGAGCAGCTTGTGGGCGACCAAGCGCTCGGCATCGGCTGATCGCGCGCCGCCGGCGTAGAGCAGCTCGTAGAGCAGCACCGCGCTCTCCTGATAGCGACTCGCTTGGTATTCGTTGCGTGCGCGCGCGAGCAGGTCGGCGCCAGCGCCTGCATCGGCACGTGCGAGCACGGGTGGGGTGCCGAACAGGAGCAGCGCGGCGAGGGCGAGCGCTAGTCGCACGCGACCTCCAGCCGGCGCCCGGCGTGCACGATGACCTGCTTCTGCTCGGCGCCACCCGGCTTGGCAAAGACGACCGTGACTTCGGCACGACCATCGGCATCGAGTGCCGCGATCTCGAAGGGCCGGCCGCTCAGGACGGTACTGTCGGCGACGGTGATCGAGCGCGCCACCGGACAGCGCGGGACGATCGTTGCGGCGCGGAATTTGAGATCGACCCGCACGTCACCGGTGGCCTCGGCGGCGCCTACGCGTCGCGCGACGGTGTCGCAGCAGTCGCTGGCGAACTGGAGCAGATGATCGCCCGGCGGCAGCCAGACCGTCCTGCCGCCACCACCGACGCGTTCGGGTGCACCGCCGTCGACGGTGACGGTGAAGCTCTTCACGCGCCCGGGGATGACGCGAAAAGCACGCTGCGGGCCGACGAAGAGTGGCGACGCGACACCGGCATCGGTGGGCCGGCGGCGAATCGGGTCGGCACCGCGCAGCGCGGCGTCGTGGGGGGGAGCGAGGCGCGCGTCGTGGAGCGAGGCGGAAGGGTGCGCGTCGGGGAGGGCCGCGTCGGGGAGCGCGAGCGGAGTGCCGCTGTCACTCGCGATCCCGGTCGGAGGCAAGCGCGACGCGGCCTCGTGGGACGGGAGGTCGGGCGCAGCGCCCACGCGCGCGTGCCGCACCCACGCGGCGACGCCGAGGCACACGCCGAGCACGAGCGTGGCCACGGCGGCACGCACGAGCATCCGCCGCCGACCGGCGCGCTGCAGCAGCCCGAGCACCTCGCGGTGCCCCGGGTCGATCGTGAGCACGCGATTCCAGAGCTCGAGTGCCTGGTTGATCCGCCCGGCGGCGTGCACGATCCGGCCGCGCTTGGTGAGCGCGACGAGCAGACGGCCCCGCAGCTCGGTGTCGTACGCCTCGCGCCCGGCGAAGTACGCCCGCAGCTCACCCTGCACGTCGGCAATGCCAGCGTCGGCGAGAGAGAGCCCAAGCTCGGCGTGCAACGCAGCGACATTGGGGTGCCGCGCTGCCGGATCCTTTGAGAGCGCGCGGGTGATTACGCGCGCGAGGCGGTCGCCGATCAGCGGACAGACGACGCGCGGATCGAGGTAGCGACACTCCGCGATGCGCCGCAGCGTGTCGTGCGCATTCTTCCCGCGAAACGGCAGCTCGCCGGTGGCCAGCTCAAAGAGCATGATCCCGGCGGCGAAAATATCGGTGCGCACGTCGAGCGGCCGCCCCTCGACATGCTCGGGCGACATGTACGCTGGCGACCCGAGCAGCTGCCCGGTCACCGTGACCCGCTGCGTGTCGATGACCTGCGCGATGCCGAAGTCCATCAGCTTCACCACGCCGTCGTCGCGGATCATCACGTTCTCAGGCTTCACGTCGCGATGCAGGATGCCGAGCGAGTGCGCGTGCCCGAGCGCGCGGCAGAGTTCGGACACCAGCAGCGCCGCGACCTCTGGCCACTCGATGCGCCGCACCGTGACCAGCTCGCGCAGCGTGTGGCCGCGCACAAACTCCGTCACGATGTAGGAGTGCTCCGAGGAGAGTCCTGAGTAGTCGTAGATCTCGGGGATGTTCTCGTGCTTGAGCTTCGCGACCGCCTGCGCCTCGCGCTCGAGCCGACGCCGTGCCTCTTCATGCCCGGCGAGGTGCGGATGGAGCACTTTGACCGCCACCTCGCGCTTGAGCAGCGAGTCGATGCCGCGGTAGACGATCGACATCCCGCCTTGGCCGACCTCGGAGAGGATCGTGTAGCGATCGATCTGCCGTCCGATCATGCCGCGCTCCATCCGTGGCCCACGCTCCGCCCCGCCGCTCCGTATCGATGTGACTTCCGTGTCATGGCTCGGCGTGTCGAACCCACTCGCCTGGTCGGTCGCCCGCCACGCGCAAAAGGTTCGCTTCCTGTCGGATGTTAGCGGTATCTTCGACCGCTCTTCAACATGCGACGTGCGCGCGATCTGATCCAGTTGGCAGGTGGGGGGGCGAGGATCGCCGGCGCGAGCGTTGTCGCGACCGCCATCGGCCTTTGCATCGGCCAAGGCTCCGCGCTGGCCGGGGTCGAGGACTGGCGCGTCAACGAGGTCGCCAGCAGCGTGGCTGGGAATCCCAACCTGCGCTTCGTCGAGCTCTACGCGCCGCCGTCGATCGTGGCCGACATGTGCTTCTTCCCGAGCACGCGCATCGAGATCCTCTCGGCCGACGGCGACCTGCTCGGTTCGGTCACGCCGTTCACGTCGACCACCTGCTTTGGCGGCAACACGCTGTTCCTGTTCGCCACGCCCGAGACTGAGGCGCACTACGGAGTGGTACGCGACGCCGCGCTGCCGTACCCAATCCCAGCCGCCGGGCAGCTCTGCTTCCGCAGCTCGGCCACTCGCTACGACTGCGCGCGCTGGGGCGACGTCACCGGCCCGGTGCCCGACTTTGGCAATCCTGCCGACATGACCGCCGCTGCGCCGCTGGTCGATGGCGCCGCGATCGCCCGCATCGCGGTGACCGGCGTGGTCGCGACCGAGTTCGCGCTCCGCTCACCGACGCCACGACGCGGCAATGACGGCACGCCCTGGATGCCGCCCGACGCCGGCCCGCCGCTCGACGCGAGCGTCACGCCCGACGCTGGCGAGCCTGACGCACGCTTTGTCTCAGACGCGCGCATTGCTGACCCGATCGACGCCCGGCCCGGCGCCCCCGACTGGTACCACGCCGATCCCGGCGGCGCGCCCGCCTGCGCAGTCGCACCGGCTCGTCGCAGCGCACGCCCGTCCGCGCTGCTCGCGTTTGCCGCGCTCGCGCTGCTCGCTGTCACCGCGCGGCGCCGCTCTGGGCGATTACCGGAACACGCTCCTAGGTAGCAGCACCCGCGCCGCTCCGCCCGCGCGCTTGACACACGCCGGGCGCGCGGGAACTCTCCCGTCCGTATTCCACGCCCCCCCCGAGGAGCTCCCATGGAGACCGCCCAGTCGTCGGCTCGCACCGCCATCGACATCTTTCGCACTCGCGTCAGGCGCACGCCCGGCCTCATCGCCACGCGCTACAAGGAAGGCGGCACCTGGCTCACGCTCTCGTGGTCCGATTGGAACCGCATCTCGCGCGAGGTCGCAGGTGGACTGCGCGCGCTCGGCGTCGCCACCGGGGATCGCGTCTGCCTGCTCTCGTCGAGCCGCCACGAATGGGGCGAAGCCGACGTCGGCATCCTGATGGCCGGCGCTGCGACGGTGCCAATCTACCAGTCGAACCTCGCCGCCGAGTGCGCGTACATCATCGTCGACTCGGGCGCGAAGGTCGTGCTCGCCGAGGATCCGGCCCAGCTCGAGAAGCTGCTGCGCCCGGAGATCCGCACGCAGCTCGGCAACGTGGTCAAGGTCGTGCTCTTCTCCGACCTCGCGCGGCTCGAGAAGCCCGACGCGCAGGGGCGCAAAGAGATTCGGCTCGATGACGTGCTCCCCGCCGGCAGCCCCGATCGCGAATGGGTCCTGTCGTGGAGCGCGTTTTGCGCCAGCGGGCGCGCGTGGGATGCGGCCAATCCGGGCGCGCTCGATGCGATCGCGGCGGAGATCACGCCGACGCATCTCTTCACCATCGTCTACACCTCGGGCACCACCGGTCCGCCCAAGGGCGTGGTCCTCACGCACGACTCGATCGCGTACGAGTGCAACACGCTGCTCGAGGGCAAGGTGCTCGAGATCGACTCGAGCGACGAGCAGTTGCTGTTCCTGCCGCTCGCGCACATCTTCGCGAAGATCCTGCTCTGGACCGCGATCGCCACCGGCGCGCGCACGGCGTACGCCGAGGGGATCCCGCAGCTCATGGACAACATGAAGGAGGTGCAGCCCACCTACATGGGGTCGGTGCCGCGCGTCTATGAGAAGGCGTACGCGAAGATCAAGGGCAACCTCGAGGCCAAGCGGCGGGGCGGTGGGGTCGCAGGGAAGCTCGTCGGCTGGGCGCTCGGCGTCGGCAAGCGGGCGTCAGAGACGCGGCAGCGCGGGCAGGAGCCGTCGGGGCTGCTGGCGATTGAGGCGAAGCTCGCCAACAAGCTGGTGTTCGCGAAGGTGCAAGCTGCGTTCGGCGGAAAGCTGCGCTTCTTCGTCTCGGGCGGCGCGCCGCTCGCGCGAGAGATCGCCGAGTTCTTCCATGCGGCGGGGATCCTGATCCTCGAGGGCTACGGCCTCACCGAGACTGCGGCCGCGACGCACATCAACCGGCCGAGCCGCTTTCGCTTTGGCACCGTCGGTCCGGCGATCCCCGGCACCGAGGTGAAGATCGCGGCAGATGGCGAGATCCTCGTGCGCGGCCGCAACGTGATGCGCGAGTACTACGGCAAGCCCGAGGCGACAGCCGAGGCGATCGACGCCGACAAATGGTTCCACACCGGCGACATCGGCGTCATTGAAGACGGCCTGCTCCGTATCACGGATCGCAAGAAGGACATCATCGTCACCGCTGGCGGCAAGAACGTCGCGCCGCAGAACATCGAGGGCGCGTTCAAGTCGCAGTGCCAGTACGTCTCGCAGATGATGGTGCACGGCGACAAGCGCCAGTTCCTGTCGGCGCTGCTCACGCTGAACGAGGAGGCCGTGCTCGCGTGGGCGCAGTCGCGCGGGCTCGCCGGTGATGTCGCGGCGCTGTCGCAACACGCCGACGTGCGCGCGCTGCTGCAGGGCGCGATCGATCAGCTGAACGCGGGGCTCGCGAGCTATGAGACGGTGAAGAAATTCACCATCCTGCCGCGCGACTTCTCGCAGGACGCGGGCGAGATGACGCCGACGCTCAAGGTGAAGCGGAAGTTCTGCTCCGAGAAGTACATGGCGCTGCTCGACGCGATGTACGCCTGAGCCACGCACCGAAGACACAGGCGAGCGCGAGAGCAGCGAGCGCGGCGAGCGGCGTTCCAGCGCTTGCCGGCGTGATCGCGCACCCGCCACCGACCGCGTGGAGCCCCGGGTCGCAGCCGTGCTCGTCCTCGCGGTCACCGATGCGATCGCCGTCGGTGTCGGGATCGTCGGCGTCGAGACAACCGGTCGCCTCCTCGACGATGTCGTCGAGCCCGTCACCATCGCGGTCGCCATCCGGGCAGCCGTCGTCGTCGGCGACCCCGTCGATGTCCTCCGCCTCGTCGGGGCAGTCATCGTCGCCCCGCTCGAGTCCGTCGCCGTCCCCGTCCGGGCAGCCGTCAGAGCCGGGCGAGAGCGGCCACTCAGTCTCGAGTGGGCAGCGGTCGGCGCCGTCGCGGATCGTGTCGGAGTCGCTGTCGGGGCAGGTGGCGCAGGTCTCGCCAGCGTCGCGCGCGCCGTTGTGGTTTGCGTCCTCGTCGCCGTCAGTGAGCCCATCGCCGTCGGTGTCGGCACGAACGCGGTCGGTCTCCCAAGGCTGGCGCACGCCGTCGCCGTCGACATCCTCGGTCGCGTCCGGCAGCCCATCGCCGTCGGAGTCGACATCGAGCCAGTCGGAGGTGCCGTCGCCATCGGTGTCGACGTCGCCCTCGATCGTGTTGGGCACGCCGTCGCGGTCGGCGTCATCGGGTGACCAGAACGGCGGTGGCGTCGGCGTCGGCGTTCCGAGCCCGAGGCAGATCGTGACCAGCAGCAGCGGCGCGGTCACTCGGATTTCTCCAGCACGGTGAAGACGACGCGGCGGTTCTGCGCGCGCCCTGTCGACGTCGCGTTGTCGGCCCAAGGGCGTTCCTCCCCGTGGCCTACAGGCACGAGGCGTGCGCGCTTGATGCCGCGGGCCACGAGGAAGTCAGCGACGGCGGTCGCACGCATCCCTGCGAGCTCGGCGTTCCAGCGCGGGTTGCCGCTCGCGTCGGCGTGCCCTTCGATGCGCACGCGGCGCAGCTCGACGTGGACGCGGAGAAATCGTGCGAGCGCGTTGAGCTGAGGACGGAAGCGCCGCCTGACGCGCCTGCGATCGGTCTCGAAGAAGACCGACTCGGAGAGCAGAATCTCGGAGGCAACGAGCTCGACGGTCGGGTTGTCGGCGTCAGAGATCACGTCTTCGTCATCGCTCTCGGCGTCTTCGGCGTCCTCGGGATCCTCGGCGTCGGTCAGCGCCGGGAACGCGACGATGTCAGGATCGCGTTCGGTCGGCCCGGGACGCGGCGGTGGCGCTGGCGGACGCGGCGGTGCCGGCGGGTGATAGCCCAGCGCGAGCGTCATGCGCCACGCCGGCGCGCCGACTTCGTCGCCGATCCCCGCACCACCGAGCAGCGTGAGTCCGAGCGAGTGCCGACGCCAAGCGAGGCCAGCAAGCCATTCTACCGGCGACGCTGTACCCGCAAGCCCGACCTCACCGCGAAGCTCGGCCGACGCCGCGAGTCCCGCGCCGAGCCCGATGCGCGCGCCGCCGAGCCACGCCACCGCATCGCCGCGCGTGCTGCCGTAAATCACCTGCTCCGCCCGCGTGCGCAGGCCGACTGCGGCGCCGAGCGAAACCGGCCCCACAAGCTTGTGTCGCGCTTCGCCGACGAGATCGATGGCACCGGTAGCGGGCGCGTAGAGAGCGCGCGCCGCCACGCCGTGCACACCAAAGCGCAGCCCGAGCCTCCCGTCGGCCGGCGCCTCGCTCGGCAACACGATCCCGGGGTCGACCTCCTGGCTGGTGAGGTTCCCCTCGACCACGCCAACCGCTTCGAAGCCCCAGCGCAGGCCAAGTGAAAGCTCGAGCTGCGCCGCAAGCACGCGGGTGGTGGCGCCGCGAAGATTGCCCCCCTCATCGAGGATCACGAGCGGCTCCGAGGCCGCTCCAAGCGAGAAAATCGCCCCGGGACGGCCGGGCGGAGCGGCGTCCTGCCCCACGCCAAGCACGCCGAGCGGCACGACGAAGCCGAGCAGCACATGTGCGAAGCGGGGCACCCGCTGGTGAATCGGCCTACGCAAGGCGCACCTTAGTTGGCCACGATACCCGATGTGCGCAAAACCGCCACCGACGGCGCACGTCCCCGAAAACCCTTGACACTTCACGCCCCCCTGCATAAACAAGTCCCGCTTCTCAGGCGCGTAGCTCAGCGGCAGAGCACTACCTTGACACGGTAGGGGTCGGCGGTTCGATCCCGCCCGCGCCTACGACAACGGCACGACCCACGGCCGGGATTTTCCGGCTGGCCGCTTCGTCGTAATCAGCAGGGGAGGGGCGCGCATCCTCTCACTAACCACTGCATCAACTACCTCTACTACCGGCGGCTGGATGGCGGATCAGGAACTAGAAGAGCTCACAGGCACCGAGACGCCCCGGCTTACGCCGCTGGAGACGCTGCGCCATTCCACAGCGCACGTCATGGCCGGCGCGGTGAAGCGGCTCTTCCCCGAGGCCAAGGTCACCATCGGTCCTGCGATCGAGGGCGGCTTCTACTACGACTTCGACGTCGCGCGCCCGTTCGACGACGAGGATCTCGCGCTCATCGAGGCCGAGATGAAGGTGATCATCGACGCCAACCACACGTTTGAGCGCGCCGAGCTCTCGCGTGACGACGCACGCGCACGCTTTGCCGCTGCCGGCGAGACCTACAAGGTCGAGCTGCTCGACGCGATCGCGCCTGACACGGTCATCACGACCTACCGCTCGGGCGACTTCACCGATCTCTGCCGTGGGCCGCACGTAGGCTCCACCGGCGAGGTCAAGGCGTTCAAGCTGATCTCCGTCGCCGGCGCGTACTGGCGCGGCGATGAGCGCAACCGCATGCTGCAGCGGATCTACGGGACCGCGTTCTTCGACCGGAAGGCGCTCGCGGAGCACCTGCATCGGCTCGAGGAGGCCAAGCGCCGCGACCACCGCAAGCTCGGCCAGGCGCTCGACCTCTTCTCGATCAACGAGACGATCGGCGGTGGGCTCGTGCTCTGGCACCCGAAGGGCGCGCGCGTCCGCTATCTGACCGAGCAATACTGGCGCGAGGAGCACTTCGCCAACGGCTACGAGCTGGTCTATTCGCCGCACATCGCGCGCGACGACCTCTGGAAGACCTCGGGGCACCTCACGTTTTATCGCGAGAACATGTTTGCCGGCATGGATGTCGACGGGAAGGAGTACCTCGTCAAGCCGATGAACTGCCCGTTCCACGTCACGATCTTCAAGCACGGGCTGCGGAGCTACCGCGAGCTGCCGCTGCGCATGGCCGAGCTCGGCACGGTCTACCGCTACGAGCGCTCTGGCGTGCTGCACGGACTGCTGCGCGTGCGCGGCTTCACGCAGGACGACGCGCACATCTTTATGCGGCGCGACCAGCTCGCGGATGAGTTGCAGCGCACGCTCTCGTTCTGTCTGCACATCCTTCGCACCTTCGGCTTCACCGAGTTCAAGCTCTACCTCGCGACGCGGCCGGAAAAGTTCGTCGGCGAGATTTCGCAGTGGGACGAGGCCGAGGCCGCGCTCTACGAGGCGTTGCGCGTGAGCGGCATCGAGTACGAGGTCGACGCAGGTGGCGGAGCGTTCTACGGGCCCAAGATCGATCTCAAGCTGCGCGATGCGATCGGGCGCGAATGGCAGTGCTCGACGATCCAGGTCGACTTCAACCTGCCCGAGCGGTTCGACCTCACCTATGTCGGCGACGACGGCGCAAAGCACCGCGTGGTCATGCTGCACCGCGCGCTGCTCGGCTCGGTCGAGCGCTTCTTCGCGGTGCTCGTCGAGCACTACGCCGGCGCGTTCCCGCTCTGGCTCGCGCCGCTCCAGGCCCGCGTGATCACTATCTCGGAGAAGCAGGAGGAGTGGGCGCGTGAGGTCTGTGCGCACCTCGTCGCGCTCGGCCTGCGCGTCGAGACCGACCTCTCGCCCGACAAACTCGGCGCCAAGATCCGGCGCGCACAGCTCGAGAAGATCCCGTACATGCTGGTCGTGGGTGACAAAGAGGTTGCGGAGCGGACGGCAGCGCCGCGTGCGCGTGATGGCAAGCAGACGGAGGCCCGGCCCCTCGAGGAGCTCGGCCGTTGGCTGATGGAGGAGGCGCGGATCCCGCGGGGCGGGGTGGCGCGCGAGGCAGCAGCAGGTACGACGACGGCGTAGGCGACGGCCTAAGCCACAACCAGGAGAACGACCATTTCCAGACCACCGAAACCGCAAGGCAACTTCCGCCAAGACGACTCGTTCCGCGTAGGCCGACGTATTCGCGTGCCCGAGGTACGCGTGATCGGCGACGACGGCGAGCAGCTCGGCGTGATGCCGACGTTCGAGGCCCAGCGTCTTGCAGAGTCGAAGATGCTCGACCTCGTGGAGGTGAGCCCCAAGGCGGTGCCGCCAGTCTGCCGGATCATGGACTACGGCAAGTTCAAGTACGAGCAGTCGAAGAAGACGGCGCAGGCGCGTAAGCACGCGACGGTGATCGAGATCAAAGAGATCAAGTTCCGTCCCAAGACGGACGATCACGATTTCGATTTCAAAGTTCGGCACATTCGCCGGTTCCTCGAAGAGGGAAACAAGGTGCGGCTCGTGATTGCGTTCCGTGGGCGCGAGATCGTGCACCCGGAGACCGGCAAGGCGGTGCTCGACCGCGTGGTCCGGGTGACGAGCGACATGGCGCACGTGGAGCAGATGCCGCTCATGGAAGGCCGCCGGATGTTGATGGTGGTCTCACCGCGGGCGGCGTTCAGGCCGGTGTCGGCGCCTGCACCAATGACGCCGCGACCTGCCGCAGCCCTGGGTCAGGTGGGTGCTCCGTCGGGCGTGGGCGACCTTCGGCCGGCAGCACCGGCAGCACCCGCTCCGGCGGCGACCCCGGCGGCCAAGTAGCCCCGTCCGCGCGCGCACTACAAAAATTTACTAGCCAAAAGACCAGGAAAGAGCGAGGAAGACGCATGCCGAAGATGAAATCGCACTCGGGGGCCAAGAAGCGTTTCAAGCCGACCGGCACCGGCAAGTTCAAGCGGAGTCAGGCGGGCAAGCGCCACATCCTCACGAAGAAGGCGCCCAAGCGGAAGCGCGGCCTGCGGACCTCGACGCTGGTGCACGACACCCAGCACCACCAGGTCGCGGCGATGCTGCCGTACGCCAGCTACTAAGCTGGCCAAGCGCCAAGCACAAGACGGCCAGTTACGTACGCAGCAGCACTTGCGTGGCAGGGGTTTCAAGTGGTAATCACCCGCCCGCACAAGGAGTTGTAGACGATGCCCAGAGCGAAAAAAGGTACGAAGGCGCGCCGCCGGCGCAACCGCATCCTCAAGTGGTCCAAGGGTTACCGCGGCAAGCGCGGCAACTGCTACAAGCCCGCGCGCGAGGCGGTTCAGCACGCGTGGATGCACATGTACCGGCATCGCAAGCAGCGCAAGGGCGACTTCCGTCGCCTCTGGATCGTCCGCATCAACGCTGCCGCTCGCGCCATCGGCGTGTCCTACTCCAAGCTGATCGCCGCGCTCACTCGCGCCGGCATCATGCTCGACCGCAAGTCGCTCGCCGAGCTCGCCGTGACCGATCCTACGGCCTTCCGCGCCATCGCCCAGAAGGCACAGGCCATCGCCTAGCCTCGTGGGCGAGCCTGAACCATCACGGCTCGTTGAAGAGATTCTCGCGCTCGGTGAGGTCTTCCGGGGCGAAGTCGCTCCCCTGAAGGACGAGCAGGAGCTGCGCGCTGCGCAAGCGCGCTTCCTCGGCAAGAAGGGCAGCCTGTCGGAGCTGATGAAGCGGATGGGCAGTCTGCCGCCGGCGGAGCGTCCACGCGTCGGCGAGGCTGCGAACCGCGTCAAGCAGCTGATCGAGGAGGAGGTCGCACGCAAGCTCCTGCGGATCTCCGCGCTGCGACGCAAGCGCGACCTCGAGCGCCTCGTCGACGTCACGCTGCCGGGGCGCACCACGCCGAACGGGCACCTGCACATCCTCACGCAGGTCCGGCGGGAGCTTTGCGCGATCTTCGCCGAGCTCGGCTTCGAGGTCGCGACCGGTCCGCAGGTGGAGACCGACTTTCACAACTTTGAGGCGCTCGCGATGCCGGCGGACCACCCCGCGCGCGACATGCAGGACACTTTCTACGTCGGCGACGGCGCGGGCACGCTGCTCCGCACGCACACCTCGCCGGTGCAAATCCGCACGATGCTCACGCGCAAGCCGCCGCTGGCGATCATCGCGCCCGGTGTGGTCTATCGGCGCGACGACGATCCGACGCACTCGCCGATGTTCACGCAGCTCGAGGGGCTCTGCGTGGACAAGGGCATCCGCATGTCGGACCTCAAGGGCGTGCTGCTCCACTTCGTGCAGCGCTTCTTCGGGCCCGGGCTCGGGCTACGCTTTCGCGCGTCGTACTTTCCGTTCGTCGAGCCCGGTGCCGAGGTGGACATGCGCTGCTCGTTCTGCCACGGCGCGCGCAGCGATTGCCGGCTCTGCAAGGGCTCCGGCTGGCTCGAGATCGGCGGCGCCGGCATGGTCGACCCACGCGTGTTCGAGCAGGTCGGCATCGACGCGACCGCAGTCTCGGGCTTCGCGTTCGGCATGGGGCTCGAGCGCATGGCGATGCTGCGCCACGGCATCCACGACATCAAGCTCGCCTACGAAGGCGACCTGCGCTTTGCCAGGCAGTTCTAGGGCGCGATGAAGATTTCCCTCAACTGGCTCGCCGACTACGTCGAACTCCGTGGCACACCCGAGGAGCTCGCGGCGCGGCTCACCTCGGCCGGCCTCGAGGTCGAGTCGGTAACGCGGCTCGGCGAGCGGTTCTCGGGCGTCGTCGTCGCCGAGGTATGTGCTCGGCGGCCGCACCCGAACGCCGAGCGGCTCACACTCGTCACGGTGCGCGACGACGTCGGTGAGCACGAGGTCGTCTGCGGCGCGCCGAACGTACCTGCAGCTGGCGGGAAGGTGCTCTGGGCACGGCCCGGTGCGCGGTTGCCCGACGGTCGCGTGCTCGGCATGAAGGAGCTCAAGGGCGCGCGCTCGGCGGGGATGCTCTGCTCGCGCGCGGAACTCGAGCTCGGCGAGGAGGTCGAAGGGGGAGCAGGCGGGGGCGGCGACGGCATCATCGTCCTCTCCGGCGAGGCCGCACTCGCTGCGCCGGGCGCACTCGCTGCGGACGCGCTCGGGCTGCGCGACGTCGTGCTCGAGGTGAACGTGACCGCGAACCGCGCCGACTGCCTGAGCCACGTCGGCATCGCGCGCGAACTCGCAGCGCTGACCGGCGCCGCGCTTATGCGTCCCGCCGTGCCCGATCTCTCCGGCGCGCCGCCCAGCGCGCAGGGCGTGCGGCTGTTCGTGGAGGACGCGACCGCCTGTCCACACTACGTGGCGCGCGTGATCGAGGGGATCACGGTCGCGCCCTCGCCGAGCTGGCTGCGACGGCGGCTCGAGGCGGTCGGCGTGCGCCCGATCTCGAACGTGGTCGACGTGACGAACTACGTGATGATGGAGCTCGGGCAGCCGCTCCATGCGTTCAACGCCGACGCGCTGATGGCCGACGAGGTCCGCGTGCGGCGCGCGCGCGCGGGCGAAAAGCTGCGCACGCTCGACGGCGTCGACCGCGTGCTCGACGAGCAGGATCTCGTGATCTGCGATGAGGTGGCGCCGGTGGCACTCGCCGGCGTGATGGGCGGCGGCGCGGGCTGCGAGGTCTCGCCGGAGACGACCCGCGTGCTGCTCGAGTCGGCCTGCTTCGATCCGGCCACCGTGCGCCGCACCGCGCGGCGACTCGGCCTGCACTCCGAGTCGTCGCACCGCTTCGAGCGCGGCGTCGATCCCGGCGGCGTCGACTTCGCTTCGGTGCGCGCGGCGGCGCTGCTCGCCGAGCTTGGCGGCGGCAGCGTCACCGCCCCGCTCGAGCACCACGCGCGCGTGGAGTCACCGCGGACGATTCCGCTCGCGCCCGCCGACGTCAACGCGCTGCTCGGACTCGAGCTCGACGAAGCGACGATCACGCATCGGCTCGAGTCGCTCGGACTCGCCGTGGCGCTCAGCGGCGCGACGCTGGCGGTGACCGTGCCCACGTTCCGCCGGGACCTCGAGCGGCCGGTCGACCTCGTGGAGGAGGTCCTGCGCCTCGCCATCGACGAGCTGCCCGCGACGTTGCCGGTGCGTCGTGCGTGGCCGGCACCAAGTGGCGACGAGCTCGCCGAGTCGGCGCGTGACGCGCTCGCCAGCGCGGGCCTCTGCGAGGCGATCACGTTCGGCTTCACGTCGCGCGCAAAGGTCGCCGCGCTGAGGCTTCCCCCCGAGCACCCGGCCATGAAGCCACTCGCGGTGACCAACCCACTCACTGAGGAGCAGGCGGTGCTGCGCACGTCGCTCGTGCCGAACCTCCTCGCCGCGCTGGTCCACAACCAAAAGTTCGGCGTGTACGACGTCGCGCTCTTCGAGGTCGGCCACGTCTTCCTTGCGAGCGACGGCCCGCTCCCCGACGAGCCGCGCTACCTCGCCTTCGTGCTCGCAGGCGAACGCACCGGCTGGCTCAAGCCAGCAGGCGCGGTCGACCTCCACGACGCTACCGGCATCGTCGAGCGACTCCTCGGTTCGCTCCGCATCCCGTTCCAGCTGCTCCAGGCGCGCGCCGAGCATGGCTTTTTGCATCCCGGTGTCGCCGCGTCGATCGTCGTGGGCGGCGTACCGGTCGGCATCGTCGGCGAGGTGCACCCCGAGACGCGTGCGCAGCTCGGCGTCGACGGGCCGGTGTTCGCGTGCGAGTTGAGCCTCGAGCGTCTGCCGCCACGCTCGGCGCCGCAGCTCGCTGCGATTCCGCGCTTCCCCGCGGTCGTGCGTGACCTGTCGTTCTTCGTCGACGAGTCGGTCGCGGCGGCGCGTGTGCGACGCACCATCGACGAGGTCCGCCCGGCGCAGCTCGAGTCGGTGCGCATCCTCGACGACTACCGCGAGGCCGGGAAGGTGCCCCAAGGAAAGAAGGGGCTGCTCTGGTCGCTGACCTACCGCGCCGCGGATCGCACGCTCACCGACGCCGAGGTCGATGCCGCGCACGAGTCGCTGCTCGCACGACTGCTGCCCGCGCTCGGCGCGGAACGTCGCTGACCTGCCCGACTACGGCACGACGTAGATCACGCCCTGCATCGCCACGGGGTGCGCCACGCAGTAGTAGCCGTAGGCGCCGGGCGTGGCGGTCGAAACTTCCGCGGTGGTCCCCGTCGAGGTGCTCGGGACTGGACTCGCCGCGTCGGGCGTCAACACCATGCCGACGACCGTCCCACCAACCAGCGGGTGAAGCGAGAAGTTGCCGCTGAAGGTCACGACGGTCCCCGGGCTGACGCGAACGCAGCTCGGCGCGAGGTCGAAGCCCCAGCGCACCGCGACCGCGGCCATGCCGGTGCTGTCCTGTGCCGCGGCTTCGCTGCAGCGGTTGACCAGCGGGACGTCGACCGCATCGGGCGCGGCGGCGGC
>SHYZ01000070.1 GCA_009692535.1 Myxococcales bacterium | reverse complement strand
CCCCCCGCGCCCCCCTCGGGCCCGAGGTCGATCACCCAGTCGGCGCGCCGAATCACGTCGAGGTTGTGCTCGATCACGACCACCGTGTTCCCCTGCTCGGCCAGCTCCTGCAGCACCGCGAGGAGCTGCTTGATGTCGTCGAAGTGAAGCCCCGTGGTCGGCTCATCGAGCACGTAGAGCGTTCGCCCCGTCGCCTTGCGTGCGAGCTCGCGCGCGAGCTTGAGCCGCTGCGCCTCACCGCCCGAGAGCGTCGTCGCCGACTGCCCGAGCGTCAGGTAGCCAAGCCCGACCTGGCGCATCGTGTCGAGCTTTTGCCGCACCTTTGGGATCTGCGCGAGCAGCTCGCTCGCCTGCGCGACGCTCAGGTCGAGCAGGTCGGCGATGCTCTTCCCCTTGTAGAGCACCTCGAGCGTGTCGCGGTTGTAGCGGCGACCGCCACACGCCTCGCACTCGACGTACACGGCGGGGAGAAAGTGCATCTCGATGCGCAGGATGCCGTCGCCGTGGCAGCTCTCGCAGCGTCCCCCCTTCACGTTGAACGAGTAGCGCCCGAGCTTGTAGCCACGCGCACGCGACTCGGGCACGCCAGCGAAGAGCTCGCGAATGTGCGTGAAGAGCCCGGTGTAGGTCGCCGGGTTCGAGCGGGGGGTACGGCCGATCGGCGCCTGATCGATGGCGATCACCTTGTCGAGGTGCGCGACGCCGTCGAGCCCGTCGTGCGGACCGGGCTGGGCGCGCGCACCGCCCAGCCGCGCCGCGAGCGCGGGCAGCAGCGTGTCGACGACCAGTGACGACTTGCCCGAGCCCGACACGCCGGTCACACAGGTGAAGAGCCCGATGGGGAAGCGAGCGGTCACGCCGCGTAGGTTGTGTGCGCGCGCGCCGCGAACCGTGACGTAACGCTGCATCGGCTGCCGCCGTGTGCTCGGCATGGGGATGCGCCGTCTCCCCGACAGGTACGCGCCGGTGAGCGACGCCGCACACGCCTCGATCTCCTTTGGCGTGCCCGACGCGATCACCTCGCCCCCCTCCACGCCAGCGCGCGGCCCCATGTCGACCACATGGTCGGCGGCGCGGATCGTCGCCTCGTCGTGCTCGACGACCAGCACGGTGTTGCCGCGGTCGCGTAGGCGCATGAGCGTCGCGAGCAGCCGCTCATGGTCGCGCGGGTGGAGGCCGATCGACGGCTCGTCGAGCACGTAGAGCACGCCCACGAGCGGCGAGCCGATCTGCGTGGCGAGCCGGATCCGCTGCCCCTCACCACCGGAGAGCGTGCCCGCCGAGCGATCGAGCGAGAGGTAGCCGACGCCGACGTCGACGAGAAAACCGAGCCGATCGCCGACGTCGGCGAGGATCCGCGCGGCAATCTTTTGCTCGCGCTTGGAGAGCACGAGGTTGCGAAAAAATGCGTGACACTCGTCGAGCGAGAGTGCCGCCACCTCGGGGAGCGAGCGCCCGCCAATCTTCACGAAGCGACACTCGCGGCGCAGACGCGTGCCGCTGCACTCGGCGCAGAGCGAGCGACCCATGTAGCGATAGAGCTCCTCGTGCGCGTCGTCGAGTGAGTCGGCCGCGCGCCCGTCCTCGCGACGGCGGCGCTGGTGCTCGGCGAAGCGCTGCTCGAGCTGCGCGAGCACGCCGGACCACTCCTTGCGAAACGTCTGCCGACGGCCGCTGCGCTCGAACACGAACTCGAGCTCGACGCCGGGGCTGCCGTGCAGCACGATCTGCCGCTGCTCCTCGGGCAGCCTGCTCCACGACTCGAGCATGTCGATCTTGAACTCGGCCGCGACGGTCTCGAGCACGCCATGGTGAAACGCCGCGTTGCGCTTGTCCCACGGCTCGATCGCTCCCTCGCGCAGCGACAGTTCGGGATCGGGGACGACCAGTGCCGGATCGAAGAAGAGCCGCGCTCCGATGCCGTCGCAGGCGGGGCAAGCGCCGTGCGGGCTGTTGAACGAGAAGACCCGCGGGGTGAGCTCGGGATACGAGACGCCACACGCGACGCAGGCGAAGCGCTCCGTGAAGATGAGATCGTCACCGTCGAGCGGCGCGACCCGCGCGACGCCGCCGCCGAGCTCGAGTGCGAGCGCGAGTGACTCGCCGAGCCGCTGCGCGATGCCGCCCTTGGCAACCAGTCGGTCGACCCAGACGTCGACCGTGTGCGCGACAAGTGGGTCGAGTTTCGGGAGCCCCTCCGCGAGATCGCAGAGCGCACCGTCGATAGCGACGCGAGTGAATCCGCGCCGCCGCAGGTCGGCGAGCTCGCGGGCGAAGTCCCCGACCTTGTCGCGTACGAGCGGCGCGATCACCGAGAAGCGCATGCCGGCAGGCAACGCGAGCGCCTGCTCGACCATCTCGGGCACCGTCTGGGCGCGGATCGGCAGACCGCAGCCGTGGCACTCGACCTCGCCCACGCGCGCGAAGAGCAAGCGCAGGTAGTCGTAGACCTCGGTGACCGTGCCGACGGTGGAGCGGGGGTTCTGGCTCGCGTGCTGCTGCTCGATCGCGATGGCCGGCGAGAGCCCGTCGATTGAGTCGACGTCGGGCTTGCTCATCTGCTCGAGGAACTGCCGCGCGTGCACCGAGAGCGACTCGACGAAGCGCCGCTGCCCCTCGGCGTAGATGGTGTCGAACGCCAGCGACGATTTGCCCGAGCCGGAGAGCCCGGTGATGACGACGAGCTTGCCGCGCGGAATCTCGACGTCGATGTTCTTCAGATTGTGGACGCGTGCGCCCTTTACGATGATTCGGTCCATGGAGGCGTCCGCGACCGAGAGAACGGGCGTGGGCGCGTCACCATATCACCCGGCTCATGCGGGGCCGGGCACGCGCCGCGTCACCTGATGGTCGCGGTCGCGGTCCGCGTCATGCGATCGGCGAGCGCGAGCGCGGCGGCGAAGCTCGTGGTGCGGATGCGACCGGAGGACGTGCCGGTGCCAGGTACGACGCCGGTGCCAGGTACGACGCCGGTGCCAGGTACGACGCCGGTGCCGGCGATGTCGTACGCGACGCCGTGATCGGGTGATGTGCGCACGATCGGCAGGCCGAGTGTCACGTTCACCGCTTCGTCGAAGTCGACGAGCTTGACCGGGATCAGGCCCTGATCGTGATAGAGCGCAACGAGCGCGTCGAACTTGTCGGGCTTGGCGGGCTGGTCGGGCTGGTCGGCCCGGCCGGTGCCGACGCCGGTTGGCGGATGCAGCGCGTCGCGGAACGCAGCGTCGGGAACGAGCGGGCCGTCCACGGTGGCAGGAAGTGCCGCCGCAGCGAGCCGGGCGCGGCCTTGGGCGATGCCAGGGACAACGAGCCGCGCCTCCTCGTCGCCGAAAAGCCCGCCTTCGCCAGCGTGCGGATTGAGCCCGAGGACGCCGAGGCGCGGCCGTGCGACGCCGAGGTCGTGGACGAGCGAACGGCCGACGAGGAAAATCGCGCGAGCGATCGCCTCGGCGGAGAGGCGACGCGGAACCTCGGCGAGTGGCAGGTGGATCGTCGCGAGCACGACGCGGAGGCGAGGACCGATGAAGGCCATCGCGTGCTCGTCGGCGCCGAGACGCGCGGCGAGGAACTCGGTGTGACCGGGGAACGCGAAGCCGGCGCGCGTCACCTGCTGCTTGGAGATCGGCGCCGTGACCAGCGCAGCGAGTGCGCCGGCGCTTGCGTCGCGCACGGCGGCCTCGAGGTAGGCGACCTGCGCCGCACCGCCAGCCACGGTCGGCCGACCCGGGCACGCATCGTCGGCGGCGAGGTTCGTCACCGCGACGAGCGCGACCCCTGGCGCCAGCCCGCCGGCACGGGCGAGCACGCCGGCATCGCCATACACCACGACGCGCGCGCGCAGCTCCTCGGGGGCAGCGGCGAGCACGGCGACCACGAGCTCCGGGCCGATCCCTGAAGGATCGCCGATGGTGATGCCGATTCGTTTCACTGCCCGAGCCTCGCGGTAACGCTGACGGTCGCGCCCCCGACGGTGACCTCGATCGGCGGACGCCGCGCGCCGTCCTTGGCCTCGCGCGCGACCCCACCGATGAGACGCGTTGCCTGCTCCGCCAGGGCGCGCGCCACGACCGCGAACGACTGTGCCTCCGGCGGCTCCTCGAACGTCGCCTCGAGCGCGAGTCCGCCCCGCCCAAGCGCCGCGACCTCGACGGAGAGCCGAGCGGAGACGAGGCCCGGCGCGATGGAACTCACGAGCGGACCGCCGCCGCGCGCCACGCCAAAGAGCGTCGCGTTGACATCCACGCTGGCGAGCACCTTCGCAAGCGGGCCCACCGCAAGCGAGCGCGAGGCGCCACCAGCCGTCGCGCCACCGTGCTGGTCAAGGCAATGCCCGACTGCGGCCGGCGAACCGACAAGGACCAGCCCCTCTGCGACACCGACCGACGCAGGCCCAAGCAGCGCCTTGCGTGAATCGAACGCCACCGCCGCGCCGACGTACGGCTCGACCCCGTCGCGCCAAGTAAACGTGCGCGCACCATCCGGCCGCAGGGCGACCTCGGCCTCCCTGCCGGCGAGCACGCTGGCAATGCGTGCTGCATCAACGCGACCGACGCCGGCCACGACCAGCTCATCATCCTCGCTGAGGATCAGGTAGGCGGCCGCGATTTCTCGTCCAGGGACCAGCCCGGCGGCGGCGAGCACGTCGGCAACTGCAGGCTGCTGTGCGCGCAAGAGATAGTCGAGCATCGCGCCGGCGCCGGGCGCGGTCGCGGCGAGCTTGGCGAGGTCGACCCGCACAAACGCGCGCGTGGTCGGGGGCACAAAGTCGATCTCCTCGAGGAGCGCCGCGCCAAGATGCGCCCCGAGCGGCGCAGCAGCAGGCGTGGCCGGCGGCGGCGCCTTGTGCGCACCACCCGAGTCGCATGCCAGAACGGCCAGCAGCGCGAGCGCAAGCCTGCCGCCCAGCCGGTGCTGGCCGAATGAGATGCAAGTCGCCATCCGCTCTGCCACCGACATATCGCCGTACAGCGACGGGCTTGCGTACCCCGGCGCGCTGGACCATACGAATAGTTGGAGTCCCCGTCGCGTCTTCCTGTGTGCGACCCGTGAACCGGACAAATTCCATGTACCACGCTGATCGACCCTTGAACATGCCCGCCCGCTTGCTCCAGCCAGGCTGGTTCGGCTGCGCGCTCACGCTCATGCTCGCGCTCGGCCTCGGCTGCGCGGCGAGTGTCCGGCCCACGAAACACGCGGTCGTCACACCGGTCACCCCGCCTGCGCCGTCGTTCGACGTCGAGCGCCCGTTCGTCGTGCCGGGCGAGGTGATCGCGTGGGACCTGACGTACCTCGGCGTCACCGGCGGCTTCGCGCAGCTCGCGGTCGGCGAACCGGGCACGCTCGGCTCGCGCCGCGTGGTGGCGATGCGCGCGGAGGCTCGCACCATCGGCCTCGCCGCAGTGGTCAAGCGGATCGAGGATCTCTCCACGTCGTGGGTCGACCTCGACAGCGGGCTACCGCTCCGCAGCGAGGCGGATGCTCAGTTCGGCGCGCGCCACCTCGAAGTGGCGACAACGTGGTTCGCCGCCGAGCGGCGGATCGATCAGCGGCTGCGGATCGACCACGGCCGCGAGCAGCGCCGGTTGCGCGTGCTCCCCGACGCGCGCGTGCATGACGCCCTCTCCTCGCTGCTCGTGCTCCGGGCCTGGCGGGCGCCGGCGGGCGAGCACGCCACGCTCACCTCGCTCGGCGGGCAGCGGCTCTGGCGCACCGAGCTCGTCGCGGCCGGCCGCACCGAGGTCGACGGTCCCCTGGGCGAACGCAGCGCGTTTCGCATCGACGGCACGGCATGGCGTCTGCGCACTGACCACTCGATCGACCCGACACGCCCGCCGCGCACGTTCAGCGTCTGGATCTCCGACGACGCTGATCGCATCCCGCTGCGCGTCGTGGCCTCGACCGAGCTCGGCGACGTGACCATCTCCGCGACGGCGTACACCGGCGGCGCACGCGTCGGCGCACGCTAGCTCGGCCGCGAACGATCGCGCGCAAGCGCGGTGTTATGCTGCCGGCCCCGTCATGGAGAGCACGACCCGCCTGATCCTGCCCGACGTGGCAGAGGCGCTCGCGGGCGATCCGCAAGCCGTCCTCGAGCTGACCGAAGAACTCCGGCCGGCCGATCTTGCGGACCTCACGTTCGCGCTCCCCGATCACCTCGCGCTGATCCTCGTCTCGGCACTCCCCGTCACCGAGGGTGCGCGCCTCCTCGACGAGCTCGAGCACGAGCGACGCCTCGTGCTCTTCGAGCAACTCGCCACGCGCGACGTCGCGCGCGCCGCCGACCTCGCCGAGGAGATGTCGCCCGACGAGCGCGCCGACCTCATCGGCGAGCTCGCCCCCGAGATCCGCGCGCCGCTCCTCGCCGCGATGGAGCGCACCGAGTCGCAGGACGTCCGCCAGCTCCTCGCCTACCCCGACGGCACCGCAGGCGCACTCATGACCACCGCCTTCGTGACGCTCGGCGCCGAGCTGACCGTCGCCGCGGCGATCGAGCAGGTGCGCCGCAGCGCCGAAGACATGGAGACGATCTACGACGCCTACGCCGTCGCCCCGAACGGCACGCTGCTCGGCGCCGTCTCGCTGCGCGACCTCATCGTCGCCAAAGCGGATCGAACCATCGCCGACATCATGGACACGAGCGTCGCCGCGGTGGAGGACACGCTCGATCAGGAAGAGGTCGCGCGCCTCATCGCCAAGTACGACCTCACCGCCGCGCCGGTGATCGACGCCAACCGCCGCGTCGTCGGCATCATCACCGTCGACGACGTGATCGACGTGGTCGAAGAGGAGGCCACCGAGGACGTCCAGCGACTCGGCGGCGTGCAACCGCTCGAGGCGAGCTACTTTCAGACCGACCTGTGGACCTTCATCAAGAAGCGCGCGCTCTGGCTCGTCGTGCTCTTCGTCGGGGGGCTCGCCACCGGCTCGGCGATGCGCTTCTACACCTCCGACGCCGCCATCGCCGCGTTCGTGCCGCTGCTCTGGTTCCTGCCGCTCATCATCTCGTCGGGCGGCAACGCCGGCTCGCAGTCCGCTTCGCTCATGATCCGCGCGCTCGCCGTCGGCGAGGTCCGCCCGCAGGACTTTGTTCGCGTGCTCTCGCGCGAGCTCGTGATCGGCATCTCGCTCGGCCTCGCGCTCTCCTTCGTGGGCGTCGGACGGGTCCTGCTCTGGAGCGACACGCGCACCTTCGCGATGGCCGCCACCGTCTCGCTCTCGGTGATCTCGGTGGTCACCATCGGCGCGCTGCTCGGCGCCGGCTTCCCGCTGCTCCTGCGCCGGCTCAACATCGATCCTGCCGTCGCCTCGACGCCGTTCATCGCGTCGCTCTCCGACGTCGTCGGCCTCGTCATCTACTTCGAGATCGCACGGGCGTTCCTGTAAGTCCGCTCCGCCCGCGCGCCGCGCCTACCCGCCGTCGCCCGTCGCTCCGGTGCCGCGCATCTTGTAGCCCACGTTGCGCACCGTCTCGATGAGACTCCCCACGGTCGCGCCGAGCTTCGCGCGCAGCCGCCGCACATGGATGTCGACCGTGCGCGTGCCCCCCTCGTACTTCGCGCCCCACACCTTCTGGAGCAACTGGTCACGCGTGAACACGCGCCCACGCTGCTGCGCGAGGAAGCGCAGCAGCTCAAACTCCTGCCGCGTCAGCTCGAGCTTGCGCCCGCGCAGGCTCGCCTCGTAGCCGGCGATGTCGATGACGAGCTCGCCGACCTTCACGCTCTCGTCGGTGCCGAAGACCGCGCTCTTCCAGTCGAGCTGGCGCAGCCTCGCGTAGAGTTCCGCCGGCACGACCGGCTTCAGGATGAAGTCGCTCGCACCGCGCGAGAAGTCGAACGCCGGCAAGCGCGGCAACGTGAGCGCGACCAGCGCCGGTACCTCCGCGAGTGGCGCAAAGGAGCCGAGCCGGCGCAGACAGAGGTGGGCGCGCTCGACCTCGTCCCCCGCGTCCACCACGACGATCGCCGGCGAGCGTCTGACCAGCGCCGCCTCGTCGAGCCCACCGAGGTCGAAGCGCGCACAGATGACGTCACAGCCGAGGTCGCGCAGGATCGCCGGCACCGAGCCGTCGACGAACTCAGCCCCGGCGGGGTCCGCGCACAGCACCACGACTCTCATGCGTCGCTCATCTCGCCGCCGTCGCCGCCGTCGCCGCCATGCCGCCAGCGGCGGACGCTATCACAGGGTGCGCCGCACGCCGACCTGTTGCGCAGAGTGCCGCTCGTGTAACAATCGCCGCGGATGGAAGACTTCCACTGCTCCTTCTGCGGCAAGCGTCGCCGCGAGGTCCGCAAGCTGATCTCGGGGCCGCGGGTCTTCATTTGCGACGCATGCGTGGGGCTGTGCAACGACATCCTCGTGAAGGAGGACGCCACCGAACGTCCAAAATACCCGCCGCCGAAGGAGATCGTCGCCGAGCTCGATCGCTATGTCGTCGGTCAACCCGCCGCCAAGAAGTCGCTCGCCGTCGCGGTCTACAACCACTACAAGCGCGTCGGGCTGCGCGGTCGCGGCTCCGATGTCGAGGTGAGCAAAGGGAACATCCTGCTCATCGGTCCGACCGGTTGCGGCAAGACGCTGCTCGCCCAGACGCTGGCGCGCAAGCTCGACGTCCCATTCGCGATCGCCGACGCCACTACGCTCACCGAGGCGGGCTATGTCGGCGAGGACGTCGAGAGCGTGATCAAGGCGCTCTACCGAAGCGCCGGCGGCGACGTCGAGCGCGCCGCGCGCGGCATCATCTGCATCGACGAGGTCGACAAAATCGCGCGCAAGGGCGGCATCCCGTCGCAGACCCGCGACGTGTCGGGCGAGGGCGTGCAGCAGGCGCTGCTGAAGATTCTCGAGGGGAAGACGGCGACGATCACGCCAGACGGCGCACGCAACCGGCCGCAACAGGAGCTGCTGCAGATCGACACGACCGACGTGCTCTTCATCTGCACCGGGTCGTTCAACGGACTCGAAGACATCGTGCGCCGACGCGTTGGCGAGCGCGGGCTCGGCTTCGGCGCGACGCACGGAACCAACTGCGACGATCGCGACGCGCTGCGAGCGCAAGCTCGGTCAGAGGACCTCATGAAGTTCGGGATGATCCCCGAGTTCATGGGGCGGCTCCCGATCACCGTGACCTGCGACGCGCTCGACGTCGACGCGCTGACCGAGGTGCTCTGGCGCCCCAAGAACGCGCTCGCTCGCCAGTACGAGCGGCTGTTCGAGCTCGAGGGCGTAAAGCTCCGCTTCACCGAGGATGCGTTGCGCGCGCTCGCCGAGGAGGCACACCGCCGCAAGTCGGGTGCGCGTGGCCTGCGCGCGATCGTCGAGGAGGTCATGCTCGACGTGATGTACGAGATCCCGTCGATGACCGACGTGACCGAGTGCGTCGTGAACCGCGACGTCATCGTGAGCCGCGAACGACCGATCCTCGTCAAGGAAAAGAAAGCTTCCTGACGCACGCCGTGGCGTCACGCTGCCAGAGATGGCGGTGTCACACGGCGTTTCGCTTTACGACCACTCTTCGGTGTCGATAGACTGGTGCTGCAAACTGGTGCTGCAAACTGGTGCTGCAAACTGGTGCTGCAAACTGGTGCTGCGAGGAGGGTGGAACCGATGAGCGTGCTCACCAATCAGGAGTCCGGACAGCTGCGCGAGGTGCTCCGCATCGAGCAACTGCGGCTGGTGCAGAGTGCAAAGGACGGCCTCGCGTACAGCATGAACCGCGACCGAAACATCGGCCGCGACTCGGGCGACGAGGCGATGGAGGAGGAGCTGTTCTCGACGGAGTTGCGCCTGCGCGACCGTGAGAAGGGGCTGCTCTACAAGATCAACTGCGCGATCGACCGTCTCACTGCCGGCACGATCAACGCGTGTGAGGACTGCAGCGAACCGATCGGCTTCCGCCGGCTCGTCGCTCGTCCGGTAACGACGCTCTGCATCTCCTGCAAGGAAGACCGAGAGCGCGAGGAAGCGGCGAGCGCATCCGCCTCCGGCCTACGCGGCGACGACGCCATCGGCAGTTCGTCCGAGTCGCAGTCCAGCCTGCCCGACGAGTAGCCGACCGGCGTCAACCATGCCCCCTGAAGAGGTTCTGGGGCCACGGGCGCCGGTCTGATATATTTTTGGCCTTGGACTTGGCTGATGGCTGATCGCTACACCGTCATCGAGCGGCTCGACCAGGGCGGCATGGCTGAGGTCTTCCGTGGCGTGGCGGAAGGGATCAAGGGCTTTCGGAAGAGCGTCGCGATCAAGCGAATCCTTCCGAACCTCACGCGCAACCGCAAGTTCGTCGCGATGTTCCTCGACGAGGCGCGGCTGTCGCTGCATCTCCAGCACGCGAACATCGTCCATGTCTTCGACATCGGCATGGCCGACACGACCTACTTCCTCGTCATGGAGTACGTCGACGGCATCAACCTCAAGGGGTTGATCGACTACCACCGCAAGATCGGGCGCCGCGTTCCCGTCGGGATCTCGCTCTGGCTGATCAGCGAGGTGCTCAAGGGGCTGGCCTACGCCCACGACTTCCGAGATCCGGAGACCGGCAAGCACCTCGGCATCGTCCACCGCGACATGTCGCCGCCAAACGTCCTGATCTCGCGCGAATCCGAGGTGAAGCTGGTCGACTTCGGTCTCGCGAAGGCGTCGTCGCAGCTCGAGGGCACCGACCCTGGCGTCGTGAAGGGGAAGTTCGCGTACCTGTCGCCCGAGGCCGCGAGCGGCATCGAGGTGGACCACCGCGCCGACATCTTCGCGTGCGGCACGCTGCTCTGGGAATTGCTCGCCGGACAGCGCCTCTTTTTCGGCGACAACGACTTCCACACGGTGGAGCTCGTGCGCGCGGCCGAGATCCCGTCGCTGCGCGAGGCCAACACCGAGATCGACGCAGCGCTCGAGGAGATGGTGCTGCGCGCGCTCACCCGCGATCCCGACCATCGCTACCAGCATGCGTCCGACTTCCACGAGGTGCTGGTCCAGCATCTGTACTCGCACGGCTTCAAGGTCTCGACGCGTGAGGTCAAGCTGCTCGTCGCAGCGGCGATGGCCGACCGCGATCGCGACAGTGGCCGCGCGGGCAAGCGCAGCCTGATCGACACGCTCATCAAGGACGAGATCCACAACTTCACGTCGCTGCCGTTCGACGAGCCGTCGCTCGGCGCGGGTAGTCCTGTGCCCGAGCGCGGCGCCGACGCACCGCTCGACCCCCACGCTTTCGTCAAGGTGGACGACTGGGCTGCTGAGTTCTCCCGCGGCGACGCCGGTTCAAGGTCCCGCCCGTCGCCCGAGCCGAAAAAGACTGCGCTCGGGCCGACGGCGGTCATTGATATCGAGCAACTCCAGCACCTGCTCGAGCCCGACCGCACCGGCATGCACACGCGAGCGCCCTCGTCGCACCGTGGACTTGCTGCCGCGCTCGCGGTCGCGCTGCTCGTGGTGGCCGGCCTGGCAGCGTTTTTTCTCCAACGCAACCGACAACCCACCGGCGATGTACCGCCCGCCCCCCCTCACTTGGGAGCTACCCAGTAGTGCCCGCGCCGCCCGACACCTTTCGACGAAGCCCAAGCGCGCGCGTGCTCTCTATCGTCCTGGCCGGTGGCGAAGGCACGCGACTCATGCCGCTCACCGCCGACCGCGCCAAGCCCGCGGTGCCGATCGGCGGCCGTTACCGCCTGATCGACTTCGTGCTGTCGAACCTCGTGAACAGCGGGTTCACGAAGATCAAGGTCCTCACGCAGTACAAGTCCGACTCACTCAACGCGCACATCGCCCGCGGCTGGCGGTTGTCGCAGATGCTCGACATGTACGTCGAGCCGGTGCCGGCGCAGATGCGCGTCGGGCGCAGCTGGTTCCGTGGCTCGGCCGACGCGCTGCACCAGTCGCTGAACGTCGTGACCGACGAGCAGCCCGACTACGTGGCGGTGTTCTCAGCGGATCACATCTACAAGATGGACGTCCAGCAGTTCCTCGACGCGCACCTCGCGTCGGGCGCGACGATGACGGTGGCCGCGGTGCCGGTCCCGCGTGAGGAGGCAAAGTCGTTCGGCGTCATCGGCGTCGACGCGCACGGCTTCATGACCTCGTTCCTCGAGAAGCCCGCCGATCCGCCAGAGATGCCAGGGCGCCCCGGCTGGTCGCTGGCGTCGATGGGCAACTACCTCTGGAACACCGACTCGCTGATCAAAGAGCTCGAGCACGACGCCGAGCAGGACTCGCAGCACGACTTCGGCCGCAACATCCTGCCGTCGCTGCTCTCGCGCGGCGATCCGGTCTTCGTCTACGACTTCGCGAAGAACGAGATCCCCGGGCGCCTCGAGCGCGAGCGCGGCTACTGGCGCGATGTCGGCACGCTCGAGTCCTACTTCGCCGCGAACATGGACCTCGTGCAGGTGCAGCCGGTCTTCGACCTGTACAACGAGCGGTGGCCGGTCCGCACCTGGGCACGCCCCTACCCGCCCGCGAAGTTCGTCTTCTCGGACGAGCAGGGTGGACGAATGGGCGTCGCCACCGACTCGCTGGTGGCCGAGGGAGTGATCGTCAGCGGCGGACGCGTCGACCGCAGCATCGTGTCGCCGATGGTGCGGGTGAACAGCTTTGCGCACGTCGAGCAGTCGATCCTGTTCGAGGCGGTTGACGTCGGGCGACGCGCCGCACTCCGCCGCGTGATCGTGGACAAGGACGTCCGCATCCCCGAGGGGATCCGGATCGGCTACGACCACGAGAAGGACAAGAAGCTCGGGCTGCACGTCGACGAAGAGGCGGATCTGGTGGTCGTGCCCAAGGGCCACCGTTTTGGTTGATCTCCTCCTCCTTTGGCACATGCACCAACCCCGCTACGTCCACCCGCTCACCGGGCGGACGGTGCTGCCGTGGGTTCGGCTCCACGCCTCGTCGGGTTACCTCGACATGGCGCGCGCGCTCGAGCGGCACCCCGAGGCGCGCGTGACGGTGAACTTCGTCCCGTCGCTGGTCGAGCAACTCGAGGCGGTCGTCGCCGGTGCGCGCGACGATCTCGAGGAGCTCGCCACCCGATCTGCCGCCGATCTCGACGACGCTGCGCGGCTCGCGGTGCTCCTCCGCTCGTTCAGCGTGCGGTGGGATCGCGTGATCGCGCCACGTCCTCGCTACGCCGAGTTGCTGCACAAGCGCGGTAGGGATGGTCGCGCCGAAGTGCTCGCCGGGATCGCGCCACACTTCACCGCAGCGGAGCTCGACGATCTGCAGTGCCTCTTCCTGCTCGGGTGGCTCGGCACTGCCGCACGCGAAGACGAGCCCGCGATCGACGAGCTCGATCGCAAGGGGCAGGGATACAGCGCCGATGACAAGGCGGTGCTGCTCGGCGCTGTACGCCGCGCGGCCGCGAAGGTGCTCCCCGCCTGGCGACGACTCGCCGAGCGCGGGCAGATCGAGCTCGCGACCAGCCCGTACTTTCACCCGATCATCCCGCTGCTGGTAAACACCGACAGCGCGCGGCGCGCCCGCCCCGACGACGAGTTGCCAACACGCATGGGCTGGCCCGCCGATGCCCGCGCGCAGATCGCGAGCGCGCTGGCCGCACACGAGCGAGTCTTCGGCGTGCGCCCCGCCGGCATGTGGCCCCCCGAGGGTTCACTCTCGCCCGAGGCGGTCGAGGCCTACGCTGCGTGCGGCGTGTCGTGGCTCGCCGGCGACGAGGAGACCCTTGCGCGCTCGCTCTACGGCGACGTCGCCGGGTGGCCGCCGCCACGCGCTCGACTGTGGCGGCACGGCGACGTCGCGCTGGTGTTCCGTGATCGCGAACTCTCCGACCGCATCGGCTTCCGCTACGCCGACCTGCCCGCGAAGGACGCCGCTGAAGATCTCATCGCGTCGGCGCGCGCGCGGGCCGGTGATCGCGGCCTCGTCGGCATCTTCCTCGACGGCGAGAACGCGTGGGAAGCCTATCCGCGCCGCGGCGCCGATTTTCTCGACGCGCTCTATGCGGGGCTCGAACGAGCGGCACAGGCGGGACAGGCGAGATCGCGCACGATCTCGGAGGCGATCGCGGAGCACGCGCCCGGCCAGCTCCTGCCGCGGCTCCACAGCGGCTCCTGGATCGACGCCGCGTTCCGCATCTGGATCGGCGACCCCGAAAAGAATCGTGCCTGGACCCAGCTCGGTGAAGCGCGCGCCCGCCTCACCGCCGCCGAGGCCGAGGGGCACCCAGGAGTCCCCGAGGCGACGCGCCTGCTCCACGCCGCCGAGGGCTCCGACTGGTTCTGGTGGTACGGCGAGCCGTTCTCTTCGGCCGAGGATCCGGTGTTCGACGAGCTCTTCCGCGCGCACCTCCAAGCGGCGTGGCTCGCGCTCGGCGAGGCGCCGCCGCCTGGCCTCGCGACACCGATCGGCCTCGGCGGGATCGCCGTGCGCGCGCAGCCGACCGCGCTGATCCACCCGCGCGTCGACGGTCGAATCGCGCGTTATTGGGACTGGCAGGGCGCTGCACGACACGAGGTCGGCCGCGGTGCGGTGATGGCCGAGGGCGCGCACGCCGTCGAGCGGGTGCATGTCGGCTTCGATCACGAGCGGCTCTACCTGCGCCTCGATCCCGTGCGCGGCGATCAACGCCGCGTCTGCGCGACGCACCTCACGCTGCACGTCGGCGTCGCCGGCGGCGGCGGCGGCGGCGGCGGCGGCGGCGGCGGCGAACACGAGGTCGCGGTGCGCGTCGATGTCGGCGCCGCCGATGGTGGGCCTGGGCTGCGCGCGGTCGGCGGACAGGTGGGCGCGATCGATGTCGTCGCGCTCGCGATCCCGTTCGCCGCGCTCGGGGCACGCCCGCGCGATCGCTTGCGGCTCTGGCTCACGCACGACTTCGCCGGCCTCGTCTATGCGCGGGTCCCGCGCGATGGCGTGCTGCTCGTCGTCGTGCCGTGGCCGGGCTGGGAAGCCGAGCACTGGACCGCTTGAGCCGTGCGGCGCCGGTGGTCGCGCGCGCGCCAGCCGGCACTCGGGAACCGGCTCAGCGGCGCAGCTTGCGGCGCGCGTCAGCCGCGAGCTCGCCCGACGGCGCGAGCTCGAGGTAGCGCTCGAACGCCTCACGCGAACGCGCGCGCAGGCCGAGCGAGCTCGCCGCCTCGCCCAGGTAGAACCACGCGTCGGCGTGGCTCGCGTTCGCCTCAACCGCGCGCTCGAACGCGCTCTGGGCCGCGCGCGTGTCCTCGCGCTCGTACAGCGCGACCAGCCCTACGTAGTAGTGCGCATCGGCGTTCGCCGGATCGAGGCCCAGGGCCTCCTCGAAGGCCGCGTCCGCAGCGCGCAGATCACTCGCCTCGTAGCGCGCACGTCCGAGCAGGAAGCGCACCTGTGAGCGAACGCGCGCCGGGGCCCGCCGCTCCTCGAGGACGGCACTCGCCGCATCGAACCTGCGCGCGGCCTCGTCGGACTTGCCCTGCGCCAGCCGCACCCGCCCGAGCGCGATGTCAACGCCTGCGTCACCCGGAAAGCGGCGCTGAATTTCGCCAAGCACGGCACCGCCGCCAGTGTTGCCCTGCGCCAGAGTCACCTCGAGCTGGAGCAGCCGCGTAGCGAGATCGCCCGGCGCGAGCGCAGCGGCTCGTGCCAACTCACGCGCGGCCTCGGCGTTGTGGCGTTGCGCGAACGCGTGCCGCCCACGCTCGCGTGCAAGGCGTGCGGTGGTGTCGTTCGAGTTCGCGCGCCCCGGCTGCGAGGCACGGTCGAGGCAGCGCCCCGCGTCGACCAGTGCACCCATCGCCACGCGGATGCGCGCGCACTCGAGCCACGCTTCGACATCGGGGGCCTCCCCGGCGACGAGTGCGTCGATCGCCTCGCGTGCCGCGCGCACCTTCCCGGTATCGAGCAGCATGCCCGCGATCTCCGCGCGCGCGACGCCAGCTAGGGCCGGAGACGCACCAGCCTGCTCAAACGCGCGGGTCGCGGCATCGATCGCGCCGGTCGCCCGGTGGAGTCGCCCGAGCTCGAGTGCCGCCGTCGTGGCCGATGCACAAGCGCACGCCGCCACTCGCTCGAGGACCTCACGCGCTCGCGCATCCTCACCGCTCCGCCGCAGCGCAGCGCCGAACAACACGCCGATGCTCGGCTCTTGCCCCTTGCGATAGAGCTCGTCGAACCGGCTTGCGGCCTCTCGCGGCCGACCACGGCTGAGATCGATCTCGGCGCGCGCCAGGAGCAGGCGGCGATCGCCGGGCGCCGTCACGAGCCCTTCGTCGAGCGCACGCGCCGCCGCCTCGGGCTCACCGCGCGAGGAGAAGGCACTCGCCCGAGTGACCTGTGCTGACGGCGTGCGCCCAAGTTCATCGGCGCTGGCAAGCAGCTCCAACGCATCGCCCGGCCGCCCTTCGGCCACCGCGACGCGCGCGGCTGCGACCCGCAGTTCGCCGCGCGTAGGGGTGGCGGCCAGCGCCGCGTCGACACGCCTGCGCGCCGCTTTCACTTCACCCGTTGCGACCAACGCTTCGACCAGCGCTGCATCGAGCCGCGGCGACGTGATCTGTGCGGGCGCGGCCGCGAGCACCGCGCGCGCACCCATGAGGTCGCCCGAAGCGAGCCGCAGGTCAGCGAGCGCGACCCGCGCCCAAGTCTGCTGTCCCGGCGAGACCTCCGCGAGGGCACCATCGGTGCGCGCTGCGACGAGGCGCTCGAGCGAAGCCGCCAGCTCTGCGGTCGCCGCTACGGAACTGGGCGCACCCGACACGCGCGCACGCGCCATCGTCGCCTCGGGGTGCCCGGGGACGAGCTGGAGCGCGCGGTCGAGCTCGGCAACGGCACCGATGTCGTCGCCCTGCCCCGCCCGTGCCCGGGCGAGCGCGACATAAGCGAGCGGCGTTGGCCCGAGCCGAACCGAAGTCCCGAGCGCTGCGAGCGCGCCGGCGAGATCGCCACGCTCGAGCGCGACCCGTCCAGCGAGATACTGTGCCTCTGCGTCCTGCGGATAGGTGGCCACCGCGTCCCGCGTGATCTTCGACGCGCTGATGAGGTTGCCGGCCGCCAGCGCGAGATAGGAGCGGGCCAGCTCCACGTCACGCCCGGCGAGTCCCGTCAGATCGGTGGCTGAGGGCGACATCGACACCTCAAACTCCGCGGCGGTCGCAGCGGCGAGCCGTGCGGCCACGGCACGCACGCGGACATCGTCACGGGCACGAAGTATCGCGTGAAAATTCGCCAGCGCACGCTGGTGCCCAGCATAAGTCTGCTGCCGCTGAAGCTCGAGCGCGTCGGCTTCGAGTTCAGTCAGGCGCTCCGCGAAGCG
>SHYZ01000069.1 GCA_009692535.1 Myxococcales bacterium | reverse complement strand
GCGCACAAGTCCGCCGACCACGAGCCCGCAGGCCCCGTGCGCGCCGCCGACCCAGTACGCTCGGCAGCGCCGACCGCGCTCCCCATCACGGCACTCGCCGAGAACGCCGCTGCGCCATCCGAAGCGGCCGCAGGCCCCGGCGCGTCGAGCGAGTTGGCGCACCCGGCAGTCGCGAGCCCGTTCTCCAGCGCTGCGTCGATGCGCGCCACACCAGCGGGCCCCAAGGTGTCCTTCGCCACACCGCCAACGCAGGCAGATCCTGCCGACGAGGTGCAGTCTGGGCGGCTTGGACCCACGCAGGTCGCGGTCACGCTCGGTGAGGGCGACGATCGCGTGTCGCTGGTGGTCCGCGCCAGCGGTGAGACCGTGCAGGTCCGCGCTGCCGTCGCGACGCCAGCGGCTGCCGAGGCGCTTCGCGGTGGCGCGTCCGAGCTCAGGGACGCGCTCGCGCGGCACGGGCTCCAGCTCTCACAGTTCTCCGCTGGTGCCGGTGGACGGCAGGGCGCGCCGGCACGCGAGCGTCGACAAGACGACGACCCCGACACGAACGACGAACCGCCCGACGAGACGCCAGGACGTGGGCGCTCGCGCGGCGTGAGAGTGATCATCTGATCGTGCGCCAAGCGCGAAGAGAGGAAGCAGCATGAGAATCGAAGGAGCACATGGAGCCGTGGACCCCACGGCGGCGACAAGCCCGACGAACGGAGCGACGCGCGACGAGTTCTTGCGGCTATTCGTCGCGCAGCTCGAGCATCAGGATCCGCTCGATCCGACGTCGGGCGCCGACTTCGTCGCGCAGCTGGCGCAGTTCGCGACGCTCGAGCAGACCGCCGAGGTGAACAGCCGGCTCGGTCGGATCGAGATGGAGCAGGCGTCGACCTCGCGCACGGCGATCCTCAGCCTCGTCGGCCGCAGCGTCGAAACCAAGGCCGACTCGATCTACCTCTCGCATGAGGGCGAACCGCCGCAGCTCATGGTCGAGCTCGACGCACCCGCGTCCACCGTGGAGGTCGTGATCCGCGACGCCGACGGCGACATCGTTCGCACCATGGCGCTCGGCCCGCACACCGCCGGCGAAATCGATGCGAGCTGGGATGGCAAGGACGACAGCGGCGTAAAGCTCCCCGAAGGCGACTACCAGATCGAAGTGCGCGCCGAAGCGGAGTCAGGGCAGATTTCCGCACGCGCCTTTGTCTCCGGCGAGGTCACCGGAGTCGAGTTCACCGACGGCCTTGTGCGCGTACGCGTCGGTTCATTCTTTCTTTCGCCTGGGGACATCGAGTCGGTGGGTACGTAGCTCCGCCGACGACTAGGAAGATCACAGGGGCTACGAACCACCACAGTAGGAGGCAGTCATGTCGATTTGGAACACTCTCTATACGGGCGCCAGCGGTCTCGATGCACACGGAGTTGGGATCAGCGTCGTCGGCGACAACATCGCCAACGTCTCAACGGTCGGGTTCAAGGGCTCGCGCGCGAGTTTCGAGGACGCGCTCGGCGGCACGCGCTATTTCGGGCGGATGATCGGCTCCGGCGTGCGCTTCGGCGGTGCCGAGACGCTGTTCGGGCAGGGGACCTTCCTGCAGACCGGCGGGGTGTTCGACCTCGCGATCCGTGGCAGCGGCTGGTTCGTCGTCAAGGGCGCGCACGACGGAATGCAGGGCGACTTCTTTAGTCGCGACGGTCGCTTTCACATCGACGAGAGCGGGGTGCTGGTGAACTCCGAGGGGCTCAAGGTGCAGGGCTACATCGTCGACGCGGCGGGGAATACGGCGACGGCGCCGACCGACATCGTGCTCGACCAGACCAGCCCGCCGAACCCGACGACCGGCGTCGAGTTGGCGCTGAACCTCGACAGCCGGGCTATCCCGCCAGCTGCATTCGACCCGCTGAATGCAAGTTTGACGTCGAACTTCTCGACCTCGGCCACGGTGTTCGACTCGCTCGGCGCGTCACACCGCCTCGACGTCTTCTTTCGCACCAGCGGCGCGGGTGCTTGGGAGTGGCACGCGCTGGTCGACGGCGGCGAGCTCACCGCTGGCGTGGCGGGCACGCCGACCGAGGTCGCCAACGGCACTCTCTCCTACACCACCACCGGCGCGCTCGACATCGAGACCGTCGTCGCATCGTCGGCCGACTTCGTCGGGGCCACCCCGGGGCAGGTGATCGACTTCGACTTTGGTGACGCGATCACCACCGATGCCGGCACCGGCCTCGCAGGATCGACGCAGTTCGCGTCGACGTCGAACGTGACCGCGTTGGCGCAGGACGGCCTCGCCTCGGGCTTGCTCGTGGACGTGCTTGTGACTGAGGACGGCACGATCACGGGACGCTTCTCGAACGGGCAGTTCCGCGCGATGGCGCGCGTCGCGCTCGCGACCTTCGCGAGCGACCACGGCCTCCGTCGCGCGGGCAACCAGCTCTTCGGCGAGAGTGCCGATTCTGGCAATCCGATCATCGCCGCGGCGGCGACCGGTGGCCGAGGCTCGGTCTCGGCGGGTGCGCTCGAGGGGTCGAACGTCGACCTCGGCACCGAGCTCGTCACGCTGATCGCCTACCAGCGCGCCTTCCAGGCCAACGCGCGGACCATCTCCACCGCCGATGAGATGCTCGCCGAAATCGCCAACCTGAAGCGCTAGTCCCCACGGCCTGCCCGCCCGGACAGCCTCCGTCAATCGCGCCTCGCGCCCCCGTCAAGAACCACGACGCGGCCGCGGGGCGCGAACATAAGTGCCTGAACTTACTATCTCGATCGCTGGTACTCCGGTTGCACAGGTGCTCTGTTCGTGGAACCGACCCTGGATCCTCAGGAACTCGAAGCGATCCGCACCGCGATGCGGAGTGGGGCGGCCAGCACCCGCCAGGCGGTCGTAGACGGCGCGGTCGACGCCGAGCCGATCGCGCTCATCGCCGACGACCGCGCGGCCGAGAGTGCGCGGCCGGCCGGCATGCGCCTCGCGAACCGCTGGGTGCTCATCGCGGCGAAGGCGCTGCTGCGCGTCACCGGCATCAAGTCGGAGATTCATGTCCGCAGCACCGAGACGGCCGATGGCGCGCTGGTGCGTGAGGATCTCGCCGGCGCGTGGTTGGACGCGCTCGCGCCGTCACACGTCAACGATGTGGCGATCCTCGCGGCGGGCGGGCCGATGATCGAGGCGCAGACCGCGCGGATGCTCGGCGACCTGTCCGATCGCGTCTACCCGGAGCGGCCGCCGTCGCCTACCGCGATGCGGCTCTGGAACAAGATCGGTGAGTCGTTCGCGACTGCGCTCGCCGAGGCGTGGCGCGACAATCAGGGCGGCGACATCCGCCAGGTCAAGGACCGCGATCGCGCCGATGCTTGGCGTCGCTCGCTCGGACCTTCCGACCTCGTCGTCGTGATCACGCTCGGCATCGATGGGCCGCCGGCGCCGGGCTGGATCAAGCTCGTGGCGCGCCCCGAGGCGCTGGTCCCGGTGGTCGCCCCGCTCGATGCGGTCGCGGTCTCGGCGGAGGACATCGAGCGCGCGCTCGGCATCGTGCCGGTTGATCTTCGCGTGGAGCTCGGTCGTGTGCGGCTCAGCATGGCGGAGGTGAGGCGACTCCGCCCGGGCGACCTGCTCACGCTGGATCGTTTTGTCGACGAGGCGCTGCCGATCAAGTGCGCCGGCGTCGTGAAGGCGTTCGGCCGTGCGGTGGTGTCGCGCGGTGCAATCGGCGTGCAGGTTGTGGCGACCGAAGAGGTTCAGGGAGGACAGACATGAGTGACCCGGTTGCCGGTGACGGAAGCGTCCTCGAGACGCGCCTGCAGGATGTGCCGCTCGAGCTCTCGGTCGAGCTCGGGCGCGTGACGCTGACCCTCAAGGAGGTCGCGGCGCGACTTGGGCCGGGGTCGATCATCACGCTCACGAAGCAGACGGGCGAGAAGCTCGACATCCGAGTCAACCAACACCTCATCGCGCGTGGCGAGGCGGTTGCCGTAGGGGATCGCTATGGGATTCGGGTCACCGAGTTGGTCGGCCTGGAGGGGGTGAAAGAGCGATGACGCGGCGATTTGTACGTTGCGTGGCGGTGGCCGCGCTCTTTGTATCGGCGCCGGCTGGCGCCACCGTTAGCGACGACGAGTCGATGGTTGAGGCGTCGCACGCGCTCTCGTTCGCGCCTTCCGAGGCTGGCGACGAGGTCGTGATCGTGCTCCGGGGTGCGCGGGCCGTGGCGGACGCGGCGATCACCTCGGTGAGCGATCGGATCGAGCTTGAGCTCACGCCGGGGCTGCCGGCGGAGACGCTACAGGTCCAGGACGAGACGATTCAGCGGATCGAGCTCTTCGAGGGCGTGCGACCGCGGCTGTCGCTGAAGATTCGGCACGGCCGGATCGAGACGATGCGGCTCGCGGTTGCGGCGCGCGTACGGATCTCGGGCAGCGAGATCCGCGTGACGATCCCGCGCGACTCGCGCCCGACGCTGCTGGCGATGGGGATCGATCCCGAGTCGATCGGGGTCGAGGCGCCGCGCGTGGCAGCGCCGGCACCCCCGGCGGTTGCGCGTCCGCTCGCTCAGGTCGAGGCCGTGGTTGAGCGCGCGCCGGCTGCAGCGACGGTGGCAGGGCGTGCATCGGAGCCGGTTCCGGCGAGCGAGCTGATCGAGTTGCCGCGCTCCGGCGTGACGGCGCCAGCGGTTGCTGCAGCAGCGGCCGCCGCACCAGCCGTTGCCGTGCCTGCGCCCGCCATTGCCACTGGCAGCGGCGTGGCGACGGAGGGGGTCCCCGAAACGCTCATCCCACCCACGCTCGCCGTGGGCGGGAACACCGGACAGGAGCTCCAGCTGGCGCGTGGGCCATCGTTCGGTCCCGTGCCCTTTGCGGCGGCGGTGCTGCTCCTCGGCGGGTCGGCCGCGCTCTTCATGTTTGCTCGGCGTCGCCGCGGCGTGGTCCCGCTTCCGTTGCTTCACATCCGCGCCTCGCAGGCGCTCGGGGGCAGGAGCCGCCTCGTGCTGCTCTCGGCCGGCGAGCGTGAGCTCCTCCTCGCGGTCGATCCGCGCGGTGTCAAGCTCGTGGCCCGCTGGCGTGGCGATGGGCACGGCGTGGAGAAGGACCGCGGCTCCCAGCTTGATGACGCAGCCGGTGACGATGCTGACGCTGCCGAGCTTGCCGGCCCGCGTCGCGCGCCGGCGGGACGCAAGAGCTCGAGCTCGGCGATCTCCGGCCTGCTCAAGCTGCGTGAGCAGCAGGACGACGATTCTCCGCCCGACGCTGAGTGGGTGCGCGAGCTGCTCGCAGCCGCGAAGACCAGGCGCGCACGGTGAACGCGGTCCCGACCAGCGCGCTGCAGCTTGCGATCGTTCTGGCGATCGCATCGCTGGTCCCGGCCATCGTGCTCACCTGCACCTGCTTCACGCGGTTCATCATCGTCTTCTCGTTTCTCAAGACCGGCCTCGGCACGAGCGGCGCGCCGCCCAACCAGGTCCTCGTCGGCCTCGCGCTGTTCATGACCGCGTTCGTGATGGCCCCCGTCGCCGATGGCATCCACAAGGCCGCGCTGGTGCCGTACTTTGAAGGCAAGCTCGCCGAGAGCCAGCTGGTCGATGCGGCCGCGCCGTCGCTGCGGAGCTTCCTCCTGCCGCGCACGCGGGAGGAAGATCTCGCGCTCTTCTACGAGGTGAGCGATCAAAAGCCACCCACGACCGCCGCCGACGTGCCGCTGCGGATCGCGGTGCCGGCGTTCGTGCTCTCCGAGCTCAAGACGTCGTTCCAGATGGGACTCGTCGTGCTGCTGCCGTTCCTCGTTGTCGATCTCCTCGTCGCCACCGTGCTCTCTGCGCTCGGCATGATGATGGTGCCGCCGATGGTCGTGGCGATCCCGGTGAAGCTGCTGGTCTTCCTCTCGGTTGACGGCTGGCACCTGCTCACCTCGTCGCTGCTGCGGGGGGTCGTCTGATGCCCGAGGGATTTCTCCTCGACCTCTGGCGCGACGCGCTGCTGACGCTGACCAAGGCGGCGGCCCCGTTCCTCATCGTCGCGTTCGTCGTCGGGCTCGCGACCGCGATCGTGCAGGCCGCGACGCAGCTGCAGGAGGCCGTCCTCACCTTCGTGCCGAAGATTATCGCGACGGTGCTGGTGATCGTCCTCGGCGGCAGCTTCGTGCTCGAGGTGCTCGGCCAGCACACCGCGCGGGCCCTGCGCGCGCCGCAGACCATGGCCGATTGGCGAGTCCGATGATGGAGACCGGGACCGCGGCGATGGCCACGACGTTCGACCTGAGCGGCCTCGGCAGCTTCGTCGCGATGTTCGCCCGCGTCGGGGCGTTCGCTCGCTCGGCGCCGCTCATCGGCGATCGCATCGTCTCAACGAAGGTGCGCATCGGCGTGGTGGTGATGGTCGCGATGGCGCTGACCACGACCCGCGCACCGCTCTCCTTCGATGCGCTGCCCGCGCTGCTCCCTGGCGAGATCCTGCTCGGGCTGCTGCTGGGCTTCGCGGTGCGTCTGGTCTTCGCCGGCGCCGAGACCGGCGGTCAGCTGATCGGCCTCACGATGGGCCTCGGCTTCGCCGCGACCTACGATCCGATGCAGGAGGACGAGTCGCTCCCCACGCGCCGAATCGGCTACTGCCTCGGCGGGCTGGCGTTCCTCACGGCGGGCGGACTCGAGCACTCGGTGCGCGCGCTCGCCGTCGCTGCGCCGGACATGAGCACCCTGGCCGGTGGCATGAGCACGGTGATCTCGCGTGGCGGCGAGGTGCTGGTGCTCGCCGTGCGCGTCGCTGCTCCGGTGCTCATCGCGGGCATCATCGTGAACGTCGGCGCGGGCCTCGCGTCGCGCGCCGCACCGGCGTTGAACGTCTTCTCCATCACGTTCGCGCTCGTGATTCTCGTGTGTGGCGCGGTGCTCATCGCGACTGCTCCCGCCATGGTGCGTGACATCGGCGCCATCGCACTGCGCGCGATGCGGATACTCGACGAGGTCGCACGGCCATGAGCGCGGACGACAGCGGCGAGCGGACGATTGAGCCCACACCCAAGCGGGTGCGGGACTTCCGTGAGCGTGGCGACGTCGCCGTCTCGAAGGATCTCATCTCCGTCGGCACGCTGTTCGGCGGCCTGCTCACCGGCATGATGTTCGCTGAGCACTCCGGCCGCGCGCTCACCTCGATGACCGGCAACATGCTCGAGCAGCTCGACGGCCAGCCGGGCGCGATTATCACCGGCGCGCTCCCCACGCTGGCGTCGGCCGCGGCCCCCACGATGCTCGGCGCGCTCGCCGGTTGCCTCGCGGTCGGCGCGTTCCAGCTCGGCTGGCCAATCGCGCTCAAGAAGCCCGACTTCGACCTGTCGAAGATCGTCCAGCTCCAGAACGTGGGGAAGATCTTCTCGCCGCAGGGGATGGCGGGGCGCGCGCTGAAGGCGATCGCGAAGGTCTCCTTCGTGGCGGCGGCGTGTGTGTACGCGATGCAGCGCGAGTACCGCGACTTCCTGGATTCGCCCTCGCTCGAGGCCCGTCCGCTCCTCGTGGCGCTGGCCGGTTCGACGGCGCGGCTGATCCTCGTCGCCGGCGGTGCGCTCGCGCTGCTGGCAGCGTTCGACTTCTTCTGGGCGCGCAAATCGCTGCTCAAGCGGATGCGGATGACCGCCGAAGAGCTCCGGCGCGAGATGCGGGAGCAGGAAGGCGAGCCGCTGCTCAAGCGGAAACGCCGGCAGCGGATGCGCGAGTTGGCGCGTCGGCGCCTCGTCGCGGTGCAGAAGGCCGACATCTTGCTGGTGAACCCGACCCACTTTGCGGTCGCGCTGCGCTACCAGCAGGGCACCGATCGCGCGCCGCGCGTGGTCGCGAAGGGGCGCGACGCACTCGCGCAGCGGCTCCGCGACGCTGCACGGCTCGCCGGGGTGCCGATCCTCGAGCGCCCGCCGCTGACCCGGCTGCTCTATAAGCTGGTCCCCGAGGGGAAGGAAATTCCCTCGAAGCTCTACCACGCCATCGCCGAGGTCCTCGCCTACGTCTACCGCCTGCGTAGGAGGCGCGCGTGACGCCCGGCGCGACCGCCGCCCCTGAGGCGCGCCGTGGCGTCAGCGCCGAGGTTGCCGGCGCGCTCGGCGTCGTGGGCGTTATCGGGCTCGCGATCATGCCGCTGCCCGCACCGGCGCTCGACTTCCTGATCGGGCTCTCGATCTGCCTGTCGGTGGTCATCTTCCTGCTCACGCTCTTCGTCGAGCGTCCGCTCGATTTCTCCTCGTTCCCGTCGCTGCTCTTGCTGGTGACGCTGTTCCGTCTCTCGCTCGGCGTCGCCACCACCCGCACGATTCTGCTCGAGGGGGGCAGCGGCACGCACGCGGCCGGCAAGGTGATCGAGGCGTTTGGGCAATTCGCGGTCGGCGGCAATTTCGTCGTCGGCGCGGTGGTGTTCCTCATCCTCGTGATCGTGAACTTCATCGTGATCACGAAGGGCGCTGAGCGCATCTCCGAGGTCTCGGCGCGCTTCACCCTCGACAAGATGCCCGGCAAGCAGATGGCGATCGACGCCGACCTTGGCGCCGGGTCGATCACCGAGGTCGAGGCGCGGCAGCGCCGCAAGGAGATCGAGCTCGAGGCCGACTTCCACGGCTCGATGGACGGCGCGGCAAAGTTCGTGCGCGGCGACGCGATCGCCGGGCTGCTGATCGTCGGGATCAACATTGTCGGCGGCATGATCATCGGCGTCGCGCAGCACGGCATGCCGTTCTCCGACGCGGCCAAGACCTTCACCATCCTGTCGATCGGTGACGGGCTCGTGACGCAGCTGCCCGCGCTGCTCATCTCGACCGGCTCCGCGGTGCTGGCCACGCGAGGTTCGACCGGCGCGGCCACGCTCGGCAGCGCGCTCAGCAGCCAGATGCTCTCGCGTCGCGCGCCGCTCGCCGCCGCGTCTGGCGTGGTCGCGGTGCTCGGGCTGGTGCCCGGCATGCCACACCTCTCCTTCCTCGCCCTCTCGGGTGGACTCGCTTTCCTTGCGTCGCGCGCCTCGGCTGGGGCGAAGTCCGCGCGAGTCGAGGCGATCACGCAGGCGGCGGCGGCAAAGCGTGAGCGGGGGGTGGAGAGCCCGTCGTCGCAGAAGGCCGAGATCGAGGCGAGCCTGCCGGTGGATCTGCTCGCCATCGAGGTCGGGCTTGATCTCCTGCCGCTCGTTGACGCCTCGCGCGACGGCGAGCTGCTCGGGCGGATCGCGTCGCTGCGCAAGCAGATGGCGCTCGAGCTCGGCTTCATCGTGCCGCCGGTGCACGTGCGCGACGATCTCCGGCTCAGGCCCGGCGGCTACCGCGTGCTGATCTCCGGGCAGAAGGTGGCGCAGGGCGAGGTTCGCGTCGGTCGGCTGCTCGTGATCGATCCGGGCGGCAACAGCGCGAGCGGGATCCAGGGCGAGTCGGTGCGCGAGCCGACGTTCGGGCTGCCGGCCAAGTGGATCGCGCCCGCCGATCGCACGCGCGCCGAGACCGCGGGCTGCACCGTGGTCGATCCGTCGGCGGTCGTGGCGACGCACCTGACCGAGCTCGTGCGCCGGCATGGCCACGAGCTCCTCGGTCGGCGCGAGGCGCAGGAGATCGTCGACGTCGCCGGGAAGCAGCACCCCAAGGTGATCGAGGAGCTCATCCCGCACCTCATGTCGCTCGGCGACGTGATCAAGGTGCTGCGCAACCTGCTCGCGGAGAGCGTCTCGATTCGCGACATGCGGACGATCCTCGAGACGCTCGCCGACCACGCCGCGCAGATCAAGGACACCGGCGAGCTCACCGAGCAGGTGCGCCAGCGGCTCGCCCGCGCGATCACGCTCGCACACGCGGGCGACAGCGGCGAGCTGCGCGCGATGGTGCTCGACCCGCGCGCCGAGGATCTGTTCCGCACCGGCGGGCGTGGCTCGGACCCGCAGGCGCTTTCCCGGATGACGACTGCGCTCGAGGACGCGACCAAGCGTGCGATCGAGCGGGACGAGCCCGCAGTGTTGGTGGTTGCGCCCGACGTAAGGCGTGCGCTCGCTGCAGTTGCGCAGCGGCATGTGCCTGGGCTGTCGGTGCTGAGCTATCGCGAGATCGATCCGGCGGTGCCTCTCGTCACGAGGGGCGTCGTCGCGACGAAGGAGGCTAGAGCATGATGGTGCGGAAGTTTCAGGGCTCCTCGATGAGAGAGGCGCTTGCCCAAGTTAAGCGAGAGCTCGGTCCCGATGCGCTGATTCTGGCGACGCGCGAATTCGGCGGCGGCATGCGGACCGAATTCGAGGTGACCGCGTCGCTGACCGCCGGGCCTGACGGCGACGGTGACAGCGAGGCGGCGCACGATCGCCGCACGCCCGCCGCCGCGTACGGCCCGCGCGCCCGCCGGCCGAAGGAGCCGCCGAGGCCGGCAGCTGCTGCGATGACCGACGAGGATGTCGAGCGGATCATGGCGCCGCTTCGCTCCGAGTTGCGCGTGATCCGCACGCTGCTCAAGGACGTCCGCCCCGATCAGGGGATCAAGCGCGAGTTGGTGGCGATGCGGCAGGCTCTTCGTGACGCGGCGGTGTCGGGCAATCCCGCGGCGCTCGAGGAGCCGCTCGGCGAGATCGCCACGCGCGCCAACATCGTGGCGCCGAGCGTACGGCGCGTGGTGGCGCTGGTCGGCCCGACCGGCGTGGGGAAGACGACGACGATCGCCAAGCAGGCGGCCCGCGAGGCGTTGGTTGAGCGGCGCAAGGTCGCGCTCGTGACGCTCGACACCTTTCGCGTCGGCGGTGAGGACCAGATTCGCGCGTATGCCGACCTGATCGGCGTGCCGCTCTCGGTGGTGCACGATCCGGATCGTCTGCCGGAGACGGTGGCGCAGCTGACAAAGTTCGACCGCATCTTCATCGACAGCGCCGGGCGGAGTCCGTTCGACCGCGCGGCCCTCGGCCAGCTTCGGCGCGCGCTCGCGGGCGTGGCGGATCTCGAGGTGCACCTGACGCTCTCGTCCGGCAGCACGGCCGCCCAGATCGACCGCGCGTTCGAGCGCTACCGACCCGGGCGCGTGGATCGCCTGCTCTTTACCAAGCTCGACGAGGCGGACTCGCTCGAGGAGCTCGTGCGCGCACCAGCGCGGCTCGGCACGCCGGTCACCTGGGTGACTACGGGGCAGCGCGTGCCGGAGGACATCGAGGAGGCCAACGTGGTCGGGCTGCTTCGCATCGCACAGGGCGGCTTCGGTCGCGCGGAGGCGGCAGCGTGACCAACGGCGATCAGGCGGCCACGCTCCGGCGCATGTCGGGCAGCGTCCTTGAGATGGACAAGCCACGCACTCGCGTGGTGTCGATCACCGGCGGCAAGGGCGGGGTCGGCAAGAGCACGGTCTCGGTGAACCTCGCGGTCGCGTGGGCTCGCCGCGGCGCGCGCACGCTCGCGCTCGACTGCGACATGGGCATGGCGGATCTCAACCTGCTCCTCGGCGTCGCGCCGGGTCGCAGCCTCGTCGACGTGCTCCACGGCCTGCCGATCGAGGAGGCGCTCGTCGAGGCGCACGGCATCCACCTGCTCCCCGCGCTCAACGGGAGCTACATGCTCGCGAACCTCGACGAGGCGAGCCGACACGTGCTCTTCCGCAAGATCGCGACGCTCGCGCAGCGGTTCGACACCTTCATCTTCGACATCCCCGCAGGCATCGGCGAGAACGCGATCGCGATGGCGGGCGCTGCCGCGGAGGTCGTGATCGTCGCGACGCCGGAGCCGCTCTCGCTCGCGGATGCCTACGCTTGCCTCAAGGTGATGGTGCTGCGGCAGCAGCTGACTCGTGCCTACATTCTGCCGAACAACTGCAAGTCGCCCGCCGAGGCCGACGACGTCTTCGCCCGGCTGCGCGCACTCACCGACCGGTTTCTCGGCATCGAGCTAACGCAGCTGCCCAGCGTGCCCTACGACTCGATGGTCCCGGTGGCTGCGGCAGCTGGCATGCCGCTCGTGATCCACAGCCCGGACTCGCCCGCGTCGCGCGCGTTCAAGCAGGTCGCGCGTCGGCTCGACCAACTCGCGGAGGACGAGCGTCCCTCGTCGGGTTTCCGCTCGCTGCTCTTTCTCGATCCGGAGGCGAAGTAGATCTCATGACCGGGTACGGAAAAACCACTCGCCCGCGCGATCCTCAGCGAGACAAGCTCGTGTCGGAGCACTACGACATGGCTCGGCGGATCGCGCTGCGCGTCGCGCGGCGCCTGCCGGAGTGGATCCAGAAGGACGACGTGATCGCGTCGGCGTTGGTCGGACTCACCGAGGCCGCCGATCGCTACGACACGACGCGCGGCGAGCCGTTCGTCGCCTTCGCCGAGCGACGGATCCGCGGCGCGGTCCTCGACGAGCTCCGCCGCGGCGACATCATGCCCCGCCGGGTTCGCGTCGAGGCGCGCAAGGTCGGCGAGGCGGTGCGCTCGCTCGAGAACAGCCTCGGCCGGCCGCCCGAGGACGAAGAGGTCGCTGCAAAGCTCGGCGTGGCGATCGAGGAGTACCGCGACCGCCTCGAAGGACTCACACACGTCGCGGTCGTGGAGCTCGCGGAGCGCCACGAGGAGTTGATGATCGACGAGAACACACCGGCCGGCATCGCCGAGAAGCGCCAGCTGATCGCGCGCATGCGAGTCGGCCTCGGCAAGCTCAAGGAGCGCGACGCTCAGGTGCTCTCGCTCTATTACCTCGAGGATCTCTCTTACCTGGAGATCGGGCACGTGCTCGGCGTAACCGAGTCGCGGGTCTGTCAGCTCCACTCGCGCGCGATCGCACGGCTGCGCGTGGAGCTCGTGCCCCCTGAAGAAGAAGACAACGAACAAGCGGAGGCGGTCTGATGGCGAGCGGAATCTACATCGCGATGACGGGTGCGAAGGCGCAGCAAGACGCGCTCGATGTGACCTCGTCGAACATCGCCAACGCGTCCACGGTCGGTTACAAGGCCGAGCGGATCACGTTTCAGAAGGCGCTGGCGCAGGCGGCGTCGCAAGACTCGGCGTTCGTGGCCGCGACCACCGGCGCCACCGATGAGCGGCCCGGCGAGCTCATCCAGACCGACAACCCGCTCGACCTCGCGCTCGTCGGCGACGGGTGGTTCTCAGTCGACACGCCGAACGGGGTTCGCTACACGCGCGCCGGGAACTTTCGCCTCGATCCCGCCGGGACCATCGTGAACGCCGACGGCCACGCCGCACGTGCCACGGGTGGCGGAACGATTGTTGTGCCGGCGGGCGCGGCGCAGGTGGCGGTGGGCGCAGACGGAACGGTCTCGGTCGACGGCCAGCTGCTCGGTGGCCTCGAGCTCTCGCGCTTCGCACCGGGTGACCTCGGGCGCGAGGGGGCGTCGCTCTTCGTCGCCAACACTGCGCCGAGTGCGGTCGCGCCGGGTGAACTCGAGGTCGTCTCCGGCGCGCTCGAGGGCTCCAACTTCGAAATCATCCGCGGCATGATCGATCTCGTGAAGGTCTCGCGCTCATACGAGGCGCTGCACCGAATGATCGAAAGCTACCGCCAGCTCGACGAGCGCACCGCGCGCTCGATCGGCGGTCCCGGCTAACCCACGACCACGCAGTCGCAAACGCACACGCACAGGAACCCGAGGAGGCCCCCATGTTTCGCTCGCTCACGACCGCCGCAACCGGAATGGAAGCCCAGCAGACCAAGCTCGACGTGACGTCGAACAACATCGCCAACGTCTCGACGGCCGGATTCAAAAAGGGACGCGCCGAGTTTCAGGACCTCATGTACCAGACGGTGCGCAGCGCCGGCGCCGTCACTGGCGAAGGGACGCGCACGCCGGTCGGGCTGCAGGTCGGCCTCGGGGTGCGCACCGTCGATGTCCAGCGCATGCATGGCGTCGGCGATATGCGGCAGACCAACAACCCGCTCGACGTGGCGATCGAGGGGCACGGCTTCTTCCCCGTCACGCTGCCGAATGGCGATCCGGTCTACACGCGCGACGGCGCGCTGAAGATCGACGCCGAGGGGCGCCTCGTCACCTCCGACGGCTACCCGTTGGTCTCGGACGTCTCGCTGCCGCCCGACGCGCTCTCGATCACGATCGGCCCCGATGGCACCGTGTCGGCGCAGGTCCCCGGCGAGACTGCGCCGGTCGAGGTGGGGCGCATCTCGCTCACGACCTTCGCCAACCCGGCGGGGCTCGAGACGATGGGGCGCGGATTTTATCGCGAGACCCCAGCGGCGGGACAACCGCTCACCGCGAATCCTGGCGAGAACGGCATGGGCTCGCTGTCGCAAGGAACGCTCGAGATGTCGAACGTCAAGATCGTCGAGGAGATGATCGACCTGATCTCCGGTCAGCGAGCGTACGAGGTGAATGCGCGCGTGGTGCGTGCCGCCGACGAGATGCTCCAGCAGACGGCGAACCTGAGGTAGCGATGCCACCCGTTGTCGCCACGCTGCTGCTGCTGCTCATCGTCTCGGCCGGCCCGGTCGCGACCGCGCATGCCGACGTGGCCAAGGATGCCGCCGCGCGAATCGGCGCCGCGCTTCCCGCCGGGCTCGAGGTGGTCGACATCATCGTGCCGCCGTCGCTCGCTGCGGCACGGGGCGAGGTTGCGGTGGCGTTCGCCGCCGCACCGCGCGCAGGGCGGGTCAGCGTGCGGCTCAGCGTGCGGGATGGCGCGCGCGAGCGGAGCGGGTGGGCGCAGGTCGAGCTAGCGCGTCCGCGGCCGGTGCTGGTCGCTGCGCGTGCGCTCACCTCCGGGAAGTTGGTCGGCGCGGGTGACCTCACGCTGGTTCGGCGCGCAGTCTCGTCGAGCCGGCCGGCCTGGCGCATCGCAGCGCGCGCGCTCGCGGGCGTGGCGATTCTGCGCGACGTGCCTGCCGGCAGCATCGTCACCGACGGAGATGTTGCGGCGCCGGCACCGGTGCCGCGGGGCACGCGGGTGGCGGTCGTGATCGCGCGCGCAGGGTTCGCGGTCTCGAGCCCGGGCGTACTCGAGCGTGCCGCACGCCCCGGTGAGCCCGCGTCGGCGCGGGTCGATGCGAGCCGGCGCATCGTGAGCGGACGCCTGATCGACGGACACACGCTGCAGGTGGAGGCGATGCCATGAATACCAAGAACACGACACTCCTCTCGGAATTCCTCGCGCTCGCGCTGCTGGCGGGCGCATGCACGACGCACGTCGCGCCGTACCGGCCCAAGCGGCGCATGTTCGCGCCCGAGGCGTACGCGGCGCAGGCTGAGTCACGCGGCTCGAGCCTCTACGTCGAGAACGGCGGGATCTATGCGGACCGTCGCGCCGCCGACGTCGGCGACGTGCTTGTGATTCGCGTCGACGAGGCCGACTCGGCGACACGCACCGGCTCGACCGAGCTCGGGCGCAAGGCTGAGTCCTCCTACGGTGTGCCGGCCTCGCTCGGCTTGCTGCCCGCGCTCGCCGCAGCGCACCCGAGCATCGATCCGACCAAGCTCTTCGGCGTCGACTCGTCGTCGTCGTTCGCCGGCTCCGGCCGCGTCGAGAAGAGCGGCCGCGTCACTGCGACGCTGCCGGTGCGCGTGCGTCGTGTGCTGCCGAACGGTGATCTCTACATCGAGGGCACCAAGGTCGTGATGGTCGGGCACGAGGAGCAGCACCTCTACCTCTCGGGCATCGTGCGTCCCGAGGACGTGCTCGCCGACAACAGCATTCCGTCGTCGCGCATCGCCGAGGCGGAGATCGAGATCACCGGACGCGGCGACGTAAGCGACCAGCAGCGGCAGGGTTGGCTGTCGCGGCTCTTCGGCAAAGCTTGGCCATTCTAGGAGGCTCCATGCGCAGACTCTCGCTCTTCACTCTGTTCGCCCTGCTGCTCACCGTCGCGCCGGCGTCGGCCACACGCATCAAGGACCTCGCCGATGTCGAGGGCGTGCGCGCCAACGCGCTCACCGGCGTCGGCCTCGTCGTCGGGCTCGCCGGCACCGGCGATGACGCGTCCTCGACCGCGACGCGCCGGCCGCTCGCCGCGATGATCAAGCGTCTCGGCATCCAGGTGACCGAGCAGGATCTCAAGGCGAAGAACGTCGCGCTGGTTGCGGTCACCGGGAACCTGCCGCCGTTCGGCCGCGCCGGTCAGCGCATCGACGTCACGGTGTCGTCGCTCGGCTCGGCCAAGAGCCTGCAGGGCGGCACGCTAGTGCAGGCGCGACTCATCGCATCGAACGGGAAGACCTACGCGCTTGCGCAAGGTTCGCTCACGCTCGGTGGCTTCGTGGTTGGCTCGGCCTCAGGATCGTCGTCGGGGAAAAACCATGCGACCGCCGGCCGCATCCCCGGCGGCGCAACGCTCGAGCGCGGCGCACCCGGCGCGCTCCCCGGCAAGACGCTTGTGCTCGTGCTGCGCGACGCCGACTTCACCACCGCGGCGCGCATCGCCGGCTCGGTCGATGCCGAACTCGGCGCGGGGACGGCGCGTGTGCGTGACCCCGGCGCCGTCGAGGTTGCGATCGGTGACGCTTGGCGGAGCCGCGTCGTCGAATATGTCGCGCTGCTCGAGGGACTCTCGGCGGTGCCCGACTCGCATGCGCGGGTCGTGCTCTCGGAGCGGACCGGCACCATCGTCGCCGGTGGCGCCGTGACCCTCGCGCCGGTGGCGATCGCGCACGGCGGGATCACGGTGCGCGTCGTCGAGAAGAGCGCGGTGTCGCAGCCGAACGCGTTCGGCGACGGCGACACGATCGTCGCGCCAGAGTCGGAGATCCAGGTCGAAGAGCAGGACGGCCACTTGGTCGCGCTGCCGGGCGCAGCCACGGTGGGCGAGCTCGCCGCCGCGCTCGACGCGCTCGGCGTGAAGCCGCGCGACCTCGTGGCGATCTTCCAGGCGCTCAAGGCTTCCGGTGCGCTGCGCGCTGAAATCGAGGTCCAGTGAGCCTCCGCGTCGATCGCCCGGAGCCGACCCTCACAGAACCGGGCGCGTCTGCTGCCGACGCTGCTCGTGACCTCGAGGCGTATTTCCTCAAGCAGGTGCTCTCGCAGGTGAAGCCGGGCGAAGGCTTGCTCGGCAGCGGGTTCGCCGGCGGCATGTTCCAGGACATGTTCAACGAGGCGCTTGCCAACGAGATGGCGCAGTCGGGCGACCTCGGTATCGCGGAGCAGGTGCGGCGCGAGCTCGAGTCGCATGGCACGTCGGGCGCAGAGAGCGACAAGGACGCGCGACCGACTTCGGCGCGCGATTTCATCTCCGCCGCGCAGGCTCGCGCACGCTACGCGCAGACGCCTGGCCCGCTCGCACAACTCTCGGCAGCCGGAAGCGTCGCCGCGCCGCTGTCGATCATGCCGGTCGTGCGTGCGGGCGAGGTGGTCGGTG
>SHYZ01000068.1 GCA_009692535.1 Myxococcales bacterium | reverse complement strand
GCCTCGTCGAGTCGGGCGGGCGTGGCGGGGAGCTCGGGGCAGCGGGAGGTCGAGGGGGGAGCTGCGTCGGGGAAGGAGAAGAGGCAGCGGGCGTCGGGGGGGGACGAAGGGGGGGCGTCGGGGGGGGACGAGGAAGGAGAGGAGCAGGCGGAGGAGAGGAGGAGGGAGAGGGGGACGAGTACGAGCACGCGCACGAGCACGTGCACGTGCACGAGCACGTGCGCGGGGGTGGCGTTGGGGGAGTGGGCGCGAGAGGCGACCATGGGACGAGGGTACACGCGACGGGTGGCCCGGTGGCGAACGACGTCCTCGTGCTTGCTGCTCGCGGGGACGTCGTATAGCTTCCGCCGCATGAAGTGCGTGCGTGCTGCGCGGCTCGTTGTTGCTGGACTTGCTGCCTCTGCTTTCCTTGCGACGGCTTGCTCTTCGGGGCGGACGCCGGCGCGCGGGCCAGCACCGGTGGTGCCGGTGGTTGTGCCCGATGCGGCGCCGGTGGTGGTGGTGGTGGTGCCGCCGGCTCCGGTGGAGCCGGTTGTCGTGGCGCCACCGGTGGAGCCGGGGGTGGACCTCGCCATGCAGGCGCGCATGCTCCACCGCGTCGGCGCATGTGCCGGGGACACGCCGGTGCCGGCCCACCTGACTGCCGCGCTGGTCGACAAGTACTGCGCGCGGATGCAGGACGGAATCCGTAAGTATCGCGAGCGCTGGCTCGACCGGGCGATGCCGTTCCTCGCCGACGTCGTGCCGGACGGGCTGCCGACGGTGGTCGTCTATCCGTTCGGCGGCGGTGACCTCATGACTGCGCTCGCCACCTACCCCGACCTCACCGAGATCACCACGCTCTCGCTCGAGCCGGCGGGCGACGTGCGGGCGATCGAAAGGATCGACGCCAAGCGCCTCGCGCCGATCCTTTCGAAGAACGCCGACCTCATTCGTCGGCTGTTCGCGGTCTCACACTCCAAGACCACGAACCTCTCGATTACTACCAAGGCGGAGCTGCCCGGCGAGCTCGTCTTCACGTTGGTCGCGCTCGAGGTGCACGGCTTCGAGCCGGTGAGCCTCCGGTATTTCAAGATCGAGCCCGACGGTGCGCTCAACTACCTCGAGGCCGACGCGCTCGCGGCGATTGACGCCAGGGTCGCAAAGCTCCCCGATGGACGCCGCAAGGCCGCACAGCTCGCCTCGTTCGGCAACGTCGAGATCCGCTTCCGCAAGGTGAGCGATGCGACGGCGCCGCTGCGCACGTTCCGCCACATTTCTGGCGACCTGTCCGACGGCGCGCTGAAGAAGGACCGCCGCGTGCTCGCGCACCTCGAGTCGAAGGGGCGCGTGGTCGCGATGACCAAGGCGGCGAGCTTCCTGCTTTGGTGGGACACCTTCTCGCTGATGCGCAAGTACCTCCTCGGTCACATGGAGTGGATGATCTCCGATGCCACCGGCATCCCGAATCACCACGCAAAGAAGGCCGGCTTCGAGCAGATCACCTGGGGGCGCTTTGAGGGCCCGTTCCTCGCCGGCGCGGGCGACGGTGCGCCGATGCGGCGCGTCTGGCAGACGAATCCGCTTACGCCGCTGCCGTTCCGCTACGGCTACCCCGACTCCAAGGGGCACTCGCACATGATGGTCACGCGACGCGCGGCCGTGACGAAGTAGCCTCGCGCTACTTCGCCTTCAGCGAGACCCGCTTCACCAGGTCGATGAGCCGCTCGCGCAACAGTGCGCGCTCCTCGGTCAGCTTGATGTGCTCGCGCACCAGCTTGTCGAGCTCGCGCTCCACCTCGGCGAACCGCTTCTCGAGGTCGCGACGAAGATCGTCCGGGCCCTTGGTCTTGCCGAGCAGCTCGAGGTTCGCGCGCAGCTCCTCCGCCCGCTGCGAGAGCACGCCGCGCGTGCCGTTCACGTCGGCGAGGCGGCGCTCGATCTCGGCCACGCGATCCGATGCGGCAAGCGCGTCCTCGAGCGCCTTCGCGACCACCGGATCAGCGTCGGGCGCCTTGAGGTAGACCAGCACCACACCGCGCCCGAGCGACGAGAGCACGTCGACCTCGCGCCGCGCCGGCGTCTCCTCCTCGACGACCAGCTTCACACGCCCCGTCTTGGGCAGCGCGATCGGCACGTAGTAGACGCCGCGCTCCTCGATCACGCCGTCCTTGCCCGGCTGCGGCGGACCCTTGCCGTCCTCCGCGAGCCCGACCTTGCGGATGGTCCAGCCGGTGCGGCGCGGCTGCTGCACGTAGAGCGTCGTGGTCTCCTCCGACCGGTTCTCCACCTCGTAGAGATGCCGCGTCACGACCTTGGTCTCGGCGGTGAGGTGCCCGTCCACGATCGACACCAGCCGCATCCCCTCTTCGACTGACTCCTGCGCGAGGAACACGTCCACGCGGGTGTCGAGCGCGTACGGCACGAACACCTGCGCCTTCTGCTCCATCCGGTTGACCAGCGCCTCGCCGAGAAAGGTGCCCTCGCGGTAGATCGCCATCGGCCCGCGCTCGAGCACCAGCCCGGTGTCGTTCGAAAAGCGCGCGGTGCGGTACGGGTTGCGCGTGTCGGCGCCGACGCGGAAGAGCAGCACGTCCTCGCCCGGCACGCGCGTCGACACGATCGACACCAGCGCGCTCTGGCGATCCTTCACCGTGACCGGCTCGGCGAGGTCGTAACGGAAAATCGCACCAACGGGCGCGCCGGCGACGAGCGCGCGGTAGCCACGCTCGAGATCCTCAGGGAGAACCGCTCGCGGCGCGGCGCGACCGGCCGGTGGCGCCGACGGCGCACGCGCGGAGCGACTGGACGGCGCGCCGCCCCAATCGTCGGCGGCGGCGGGCGCGCCGTCCCAGTCCTCCTCGTTGGCCGCCCCGTACGCCTCAATCGGCCTCGGCGGCGCAACGCCCATGGTCTCCGTCGGACCCGACAGGTCCGGCCGCCGAACGTAGTGCGGCGTGTAGAGATCGTAGAGGAACGCGAGCGGCGTCCCGGCGGTGAGCGAGAGCTTCACCTTGTGCCAGTCGTCGCCCGAGACGTTGTCGATCACCGCCCACCCCTGCAGCAACAGCTTGCCGTCGCCAAGCACGACCACGCGATACGCCGGCTTCCAGATCGGCATCTCGACGACGTAGGACGCGACCAAGTTGTGCGGCGACGGGCCGGCCAGCTCAACGGTCAGCTCGACCGCCTTCCACGACGCGTCCTGCAGCGACACGTCGAGCGCCTTCTCGAGCCCGACCGAGAGCGTGCGATCGCGCAGCCTGAGCGTCTTCACCTCGGCGAGGCGCAGCGTGGTGAGCGTGTCGCCGTCGGCCAGCACGGTCACACGCCAGTCCTTCCACGGCGGCCCTTCCTTCGACGGCACGTCGATCTGCTCGACGCCGACGAGGCGGCCGGTCACCTCCTCGTCGTCGGTCGCGACTGTCGCGTTCGCGCCGCGGAACGCCATCGCCATCGCGAGGATGCCGCCCTGCTCGCGCACCTGCGGCGGCAGATCGGCGAGCTGGCGTGCACGCGACTTCTCGACCGGCAGCGCGACCGAGATCGCGCGCCCGCCTTCGTTCAGGTCGACGACAGTGAGCGACTTGAGAAAGTCGGCGATCTGCTCGGGCCGCACGCGCAGCGTGAGCCGGTTGCCCTCAATCGTGCCGCGCCGCTCGAAGTAGCCGATGCCGTTTTGATAGAGCACGGCGCGCGTGACGTGGAGCTCGCCGGGGGGCAGCGAGGGACGGCTTGCACTGTTGGCACCGCACGCAGCGGCGAGGAGCGTGAGGATTGGAAGGAACTGGCGCATGCGCGCAGGGTACCAAAACCGCCCACCGCCGGGACGCGCGGGTTGCCCCGAAGAAACAGACCGCTGCCACGCACGGCGCGACCGGGTAGAGTCCCGCCATGCCTGTCGTCATTCGCGAGATCCACGCCGCCCCGAGCAAGACCGCCTTGAACGAGGAGTGGTTCGTCGTCGAGAACACGGGGGACCGAGCGTTCTCCACCGCTGGGTGCACGCTCGGCGTAGCGCGCGGCAGGAGCGCGCGCCCGAGTCAGGTCGGCACGCTCGACCCGGGGTTCACGCTGGCGCCGGGCGAGCGCGTCCGCGTGCACACCGGCGTACCGGGAAAGAAATCGCAGGGCACGATCCCGCCCGAGGCCGAGGGCGTGCGGAACTACCACCTCTTCCTCGGCGGGTTGATCCCGCTCACCGCGGGCGTCGTGCTGGTGCTGACCCTGCGGCAGCACGAACTCGCACGCGCCACGCACGACCCAACGCAGCCGCTCGGCGTCGTCGCCGAGTAGCCGCGCGAGCAGCACGCGTGGAGTTCGGGTCGGTGCGGCGCCTGTGCACCGCACCAACGAGCGTGACTACGGCGCCATGCCGTTCACGCAGGGGCTAATCGTGAACGCCTGCGAGTCGCTGTTGCCGTCCGGGTCGGTGACCACGACGCTGGCCGGGTAGGACGCGGCCTGCGGGCAGTTGATCGTGTCGGGGTTCGAGTTGATGGTGCCGCAGCCACCGGTCGAGCCCGAGAAGACGAGCATCGCGGCCGGGGTGTCGGCGTCGGTCACGGTGACCGTGACGACGACGGCGCTGATGACACCGAGAACGCAGGGAGCCGTATGGGTCCAAGCCACGCGGGAAATCACTGGCGGCTGGTCCACCGGCGCGGGCGCGGCGTCGATCACTGCGGGCGCGGCGTCGATCACTGCGGGCGCGGCGTCGATCACTGCGGGCGCGGCGTCGAAGGTCGGTACCGGCGCGGCGTCGAACGTCGGCGGCGGCGGCTCAGCGTCGATCATCGGCGGCGGCGGACCCGCATCGAAGCGAATGCGCGCGTCGGGCGCGACCCCAGTGTCGGGGCAGCCCGCGAGCGCGAGGGGGGCGAGGAGCGCGAGCGTGCAGCCGAGCCAGGTGCGAGTCGTCGTCATTGTCTTCATCCTCCGTAAACCAGTCGATGCCAACGCAGTGCGCCCGCCGGGCGACGCAGGCCGCTACGCTAGCGCACTTCGTCGGCGGTCGAAAGCAATTCACCGGCCGCTTCACGCGTCCCGAGCGCGTCGGCGATCCCCGCGCGGAGCTCGTGCCAGTACGCCAGCGCGGCCTTGGCAGGGTCGGCGCCGAAGCGGTCGACCCAGCGATCGAGCTCCGGCTCGGGCGGACCATCGGTGCGGACCTTCACGAGGTAGCCGTGGATCAGCTCGACCACGCGCTTGGTCTGCCACGGTCGCGCGTCGGCGTCAGCGTGGAGTTCGCGTGCCAGCCGAAGGTGGTGCGCGTCGGGATCGACGTCGATGCCGCGCGCTCGGTTCACTAGCTCGGGCAGGAGCTCCTCGGCCCAGCCGCGGTGGAAGCGGCACATGCCGTAGTTGTCGAGCATCAGCTCGCGCACCATCCGCGCGACGCAACTCCGGCCAAGCTCGCGCGGCGGCTTCCACTCGTAGGAGTAGTCGAGGTAGTAGCGCCCGAGGATCGGCATCGGCGCGAACATGCCCGGCACCCAGTACTGGTTCGGCACCATGCAGCCATCGCCGTCGCCGCGTGCCGCGTAGACTGCCGCCTGCGCCGCAGCGCCACCGGCCGCGCGCGAGCCAGCGCGAAGCCCGCGCCGCAGCGTGGCCGCCCGCGGGTCGGAAAGCAGCCAGTCGATCACCGACCGTGCGATGCGCGCGTTGTGGGCGCTGTCCTCGACGGCGGCGAACTGCTCCGGCTCCCACTGCGGTCGCTCGGCGATGCCGGTCTCTTGCTCGCCGAGCCACCCCTCCTTCAGGCACTCCATCACCCACGCCACTTCGCCACCGATCTGGATCGCGTCAAAGCCGCACGCGTCGGCGTGGTGGGTGAGCTGCTCCGCCGCGCGCTGATCGAACACGCCGACGAGCGGTCCGAGCGCAGCGTACGGCTCGTAGTCCTTCTTGTGCTTGCCGTCGACCTTCTTGCAGACCGCGCCGCACGGCTCGCCGCAGTTGAAGTGGTTGCCCTTGCCGATGATCTCCTCGTCGAACTGGCGCAGGTAGTGGCCCTGGATCAGCCGGTCGTGGATGCCGAGCCGCGTCTCGTCGTCCATGAGGACTGAGCGGTAGTTGAAGGCGAGCACCTTCTCGCGCAGCGTGTGGTAGTTCGCGCCAAACGTCCCGCCCGAGCGGAACTTCGGATCGAAGCGGTACTTCGCGGTGCTCTCGAGATCGACGAGCTTCATCGGCCGCGAGAAGCGGTCGGTAAAGACCTGGTCGATGAGCGCGCGGTCGACGGGCGAGACCGGCGCGCGGTCGGCACCGTAGAAGACCGCGACGAGGTTGTGCGCACCAACGAGGCGCGAGCCGAGCCCGCCCCGCCCTGCCCAAGTGTCCACGTTCGTCGGGCGACCGTGTGCAAGCGGCGCCGAGCCGATCGCGCCGGCGCGGGTCCTCGTGGCCGCAGGGCCGGTGGCGAGCACGCGGCCGACCTCGAGGTCGCCAGCGTGATCGTCGACGACGCGGCGCATGAGCGCGTAGAGCCCGACCTCGCCGGCGTGGCCCGCGAACACCTGCTCCACGTCGGGAAGCGGCGTGACCGCGACCTCGAGCACGCCGCGCCGCCGGATGATCGTGAGCACGCTCGGCACCGACGCGCGCCCGTCGATCGAGACGAAGTCGAGCCCGAGCGCCGACCACGGGAGCCCCGCGCCGCCGATCGTCGACGGGTAGAACGTGCCCCAGAGCGGCGAGCGTCCGCAGACCACGAGCCGATTCGAGCCGGGCACGACCGAGCCGGCGATCGGGCCTGCGCCGAGCGTGGTCACGCGCGCGCCCGCGTCGCCGAGCGAGAGCGCGTAGTCGATCGGCCCGACGACGCGCGGGTCGGCGATCGCGTCGAGCTGGTGGCTGCCGTCGACGGCAGAGACACGAAGCGCGCGGCGGTCCGGCGGCACCATCACGCCCATCGTACCGCAGGCCGCGTGCCGCGCAGCCGTGCCCGCCCGACTACAGCTCGATGACCTCTTTTTCCTTCTTGCCGACGATGTCGTCGACCAGCGCGACGAACCGGTCGGTGAGGTCCTGCACCTTCTTCAGCCCCTGCTTGGAGTCGTCCTCGGAGATCTCCCGGGCATCGACGAACTCCTTCAACAGGTCGTTCGCCTCGCGCCGTGAGCCGCGCAGCGCGACGCGCGCGTCCTCGCCCATCCCCTTCACCACCTTGACCAGCTCCTTGCGGCGGTCCTGCGTGAGCGCGGGGATCGGAATCCGCACCAGCTCACCGTCGGTGATCGGGTTGAGCCCGAGCTCGGCGCGCGCCTTGATCGCCTTCTCGATCGCCGGGATGAGCGACTTCTCCCACGGCTTGACCGTAATCAGGCGCGGGTCGGGCACGCCGACAGACGCCACCTGGTTGATCGGCGTCATCGTGCCGTAGTAGTCGACCTTGATGCCGTCGAGGAGCGACGCGCTCGCGCGGCCGGTCCGCACTTTGCCGAGACCCGCCTTGAAGCTGTCGATCGCCTTCTGGAAAGTTGTCTCAAGATCCTTGAGGACGTCGTTCACCATGGCGGTCTCCTTCGCATGTGCCGCTCACTCGCTCGCTCGCGAGGTCGGCTCGCTCAGTCCCGTACCGTCGTGCCGATGTTTTCGCCGCAGATCACCCGGCGGATGTTCCCCGCGCGGCCGAGGTCGAAGACGATGATCGGCAGGTTGTGCTCGCGGCAGAGCGCGAACGCCGTCATGTCCATGACCTTGAGGTCCTTTTGCAGGCACTCCATGTAGCTCACGCGGTCGTAGCGCACCGCGCCCTCGTGCTTGGCCGGGTCGCGGTCGTAGATGCCGTCAACCTTGGTCGCCTTGAGCACCACCTCGGCGTGGATCTCCGCCGCACGCAGCGCCGCCGCCGTATCGGTGGTGAAGAACGGGTTGCCGGTGCCGGCCGCGAAGATCACCACGCGCCCCTTCTCGAGATGGCGCAACGCGCGTCGTCGGATGTAGAGCTCGGCGAGCTCCCGCACCTCGATCGCCGAGAGCACCCGCGTCTGTACGCCACGCTTGTCGAGCGCGTCCTGCAGCGCGACGGCGTTCATCACCGTGGCGAGCATGCCGACGTAATCGGCCGACGCGCGGTCCATGCCGCGCGCCGAGGACGACACGCCGCGAAAGATGTTGCCGCCGCCGATGACGATGCCGAGCTCGACCCCGAGGCGCGACACCTCGGCGACCTCGTCGGCGACCTGCCCGAGCACCTCCGGGCTGATGCCGTACCCCTCCGGCCCCATGAGCGCCTCGCCCGAGAGCTTGAGCAGCACTCGGCGATACGCGGGAGCCGGAGCGTCGGGCACTACGCCAGCCCTGCCTGCTTGGCGACCTCGGCGGCGAAGTCGTCCTTCTTCTTCTCGAGCCCCTCACCGAGCTCGAAGCGCACGACCCGGCGGACCTTGCAGTTCTCGCCGGTCTTGGCGATGAGCTCCTGAAGCAGGTCCTTCATCGCCTTGGAGTCGTCCTTGAACCAGGTCTGCTCGAGCAGGCAGATTTCCTTCTGCCACTTGGCGAGCTGGCCCTCGACGATCTTGCCGATGACCGCCTCGGGCTTGCCCGACTGCTTCGCCTGATCGAGGCGGAACTGTCGCTCCTTCGCGACCACCTCGGCGGGAATCTCGTCGACCGAGACGTAGGTCGGGTTCATCGCGGCCGCCTGCAGCGTGATCTCCTTGGCGAACGTGAGGAACGTCTCGCCGCGCGCCACGAAGTCGGTCTCGCAGTTGATCTCGGCGAGCACACCGATGCGTCCACCGCCGTGGATGTACGAGATCACCGTCCCCTCGGTGGCGATGCGGCCGACCTTCTTGGCAGCGGCGGCGAGCCCCTTCTTACGGAGGTAGTCGGCGGCCTTGTCCATGTCGGCACCGCACTCGACGAGCGCCTTCTTGCAGTCCATCGGGCCGGCGCCGGTGCGGTCGCGCAGTTCCTTGATCATCGGAGTCGAAATGTCAGACATCGTGGTGCTCCGTCGAGTGTGAAGGGGATCTTCAACAGGGGCGTGCCGTCAGCTACTCGGCTACTTACTTGTCCTCGGGCGTCGCCGAAGCCTCTGGCGTCGCCTCGCGGCGCGACCGAGTCGCCATCTCGACGCGCGGGCCGTCGCCACCCGAGCTCACGTGGATCACCTTCTCGACCGGCTCCTCGACGCGACGCACCGGCGCGGGCTCGCGCTGGAGCCGCTGCCCGAGGATGCACGCGTCGGCGATCTTGCCGGCAAAGAGCTTGATCGCGCGGATCGCGTCGTCGTTGCCCGGGATCACGTAGTCGACGACGTCGGGATCGCAGTTCGTGTCGGTCACGGCGATGATCGGAATCTCAAGCCTGCGCGCCTCGGCGACCGCGATGTGCTCCTTGCCCGGATCGACGATGAACACCGCGCCGGGGAGCTTGGACATGTTCTTGATACCGCCGAGCGACGTCTCAAGCTTGTCGTGCTCGCGCGAGAGCGAGAGCACTTCCTTCTTGGTCATGCGATCGAAGGTGCCGTCCTCGCCCATCTTCTCGATCAAGCGCATCCGGTCGAGCGAGCCCTTCACCGTCTTGAAGTTGGTGAGCGTGCCGCCGAGCCAGCGAGCGGTCACATAGAGCTGGCCGGCGCGACCCGCCTCCTCGGCGATCACCTCCTGCGCCTGCTTCTTGGTGCCGACGAACAGCACGTTCTCGCCACGCGCCGTGACATCCACGACCGCGTTGTAGGCGTTGCGAAACATCCGGACCGTGTGCGACAGGTCGATGATGTGCACGCCGCTGCGCGCGCCGAAGATGTACTTCTTCATCTTCGGGTTCCAGCGCCGCGTCTGGTGGCCGAAGTGCACGCCGGCCTCGAGGAGCTGACGCATGCTGATCGGTGCTTCGGAACCGTGGGTCTGAGTCTCGTCTGACATGGTGGAGCTCCTCGGGATTGCGTTGTTCGTCCGCCCCCGTCACCGTCTGGCCTCGACGCCGGTCATGCCGGCGCCACGCAGCCTTTCTCGGGGGGCGTGAGAGTTTGAAAGCCGCGCGGATCTATCACGCACGGATAGAGATGACAAGCGGTCGGGACCGCCCGACAACATCGGAGCGCGCGTGCGTTGTACGGCGCGGCCGCGGGTGGCAAGGTCTGCGGGCATCGCGACGGTCGGTCAAGTGTCGGGCGCGACGATCGAGGAGAATCCAGCCTTATGGGACTCACGAAGGGCGCACAGATCAGGCCGGCGAGCGGGCGGCTCGGCGTGCTGCTGCCCGGCATGGGCGCGGTCGCCACGACGTTCATCGCGGGCGTGATGAACGTGCGCCGCAAGCTGGCGCGACCGATCGGTTCGCTCACGCAGATGGGCACGATCCGGCTCGGCAAGCGCAGCGACGGGACGAGCCCGCGCATCAGCGAGTTTCTGCCGCTCGCCGCGCTCGACGACCTCGAGTTTGGCGGCTGGGACGTCTTCCCCGACAACGCACACCAGGCCGCGGTGAAGGCCGGCGTGCTGACGCGTGACCACCTCGACCCGATCAAGGACGAACTCGCGGCCATCAAGCCGTGGCCCGCGGTGTTCGAGCAGGCGTGGGTGAAGAACCTCCACGGCGAGCATGTGAAGCGCGGTGCCAGCAAGGCTGACCTCGCCTTGCAGCTCGGCGATGACCTCCAACGCTTCAAGCAGGAGCGTGGACTCGACCGGCTGGTCGCGATCTGGTGCGGCTCGACCGAGGTCTACCGAAAGCCGGCAGCGGTCCATGCGACGCTCGCGGCGTTCGAAGCGGGCCTCCACGCCAGCGACCCGGACATCGCGCCGTCGCAGATCTATGCGTATGCGTGCCTCCAGGCCGGCGTGCCGTATGCCAACGGCGCGCCGAACCTGAGCCTCGACACCGGCTGGGCGTGTGAGCTCGCGCGGCTGCGCGGCGTGCCGATCGCGGGCAAGGACTTCAAGACCGGGCAGACCCTGATGAAGACCATCCTCGCGCCGGGATTCAAGGCGCGACTGCTCGGGCTCGACGGCTGGTACTCGACCAACATCCTCGGCAACCGCGACGGCGAGGTTCTCGAAGATCCCGAGTCGTACAGAGCGAAGGAACTCTCAAAGCTCGGCGTGCTCGAGCACATCCTCCAGCCGCACCTCTACCCCGACCTCTACAAGGGATTTCACCACGTGGTGCGAATCGACTACTACCCGCCGCGCGGCGACAACAAGGAGTGCTGGGACAACATCGACCTCCGCGGGTGGCTCGACTACCCGATGCAGATCAAGGTCGACTTTCTCTGCCGCGACTCGATCCTCGCAGCGCCGATCGTGCTCGACCTCGCGCTGTTCCTGGACTTGGCGCAGCGCGCGGGGCTGTCGGGCATTCAGGAGTGGCTGTCGTTCTACTGGAAGAGCCCGATGACGCCGCCGGGGCTCTACCCGGAGCACGACCTCTTCATTCAGTTGATGAAGCTGAAGAACACGCTGCGACACCTGCGCGGCGAGGAGCTGATCACGCACCTCGGCGCGGAGTACTACGACTAGCGCGCCGACAGCGACGGAGCTGGTGCGCGTCGGCCGAGTCTCATGGCCGGCGGGGTTCGGCCAACTCGCTCCAGTGCCGCTCACTGCGGCACTTCGCCGCGCACCGCGCCGTGGCGCCGCTTGACCGCGATGGCGCACAGCCGAACACTCGCCAGTGCGGCACGCCCGCCCCTGCCCCACTCGGCCCATGACCCACGCGCTCGTCCTTCCGCCCGATGAAACACCGACGCGCACTGTCGCGACGCTTTTGCGGGCGTATGCGCGGCTGCTGCAGCGTCGGCTGCTCGAGGACGCACCGCACGCGGTGACGACGCGGCTGGCGGCGCTGGCCAAGGAGGACGCGGCGACGCATGAGGCGGTGATTACAGCGCCGACGGTGTCGGTGCTGGTCCAGACCGAGCGGGCCAGTGACGCGTTGCCGTCGCTGGCGCTCGAGTTGGCGCGGCGTGGACTGCTCGGTGCGCGGGTTCGGTTTGCCGCGCCGGTCGCACCGCTCGTGTCGCAGACGCTCGGGCTGGTCGTGCGGCCGCCACCGGGGACCGAGCTGGTCGTCGAGGATGGCGTGCTGGTGGTGGGCGGCGAGCGGATCGACCTCACCGACGGAGCTCGCGCGCTCGCGGCGCACCCGACGGCCGAGGCTGCGTTTGCGCGCATCACGGAGGGCATCACGCTCGCGCTCCACGATCCGAATCCACTGGCGATGTTCGAAGCGCATCCCGAAAAGCAGGGGAACGCGTTCTCGCTCGGCGGGCGACCCGTAAGCGACTGGACCGACGCGTTGGGGCGGGCGATGGCGCTCATCGAGCGACACCTGCCGGCGCTGGCGGAGGAGATGCGCCTGCTCCTCGACCTCGTGATTCCCGTCGGCTGGGAGCCCGAGCGGCACTTTTCGGCGAGCTACCGCGAGTACATCGGCGCGGTTTACGTCACGCTGCACCCGAACGTGTCGGTGCTCGCCGAGGCGCTGGTCCACGAGTTCCAGCACAACAAGCTCAACCTGCTGCTGTGGCACTACCCCGTGCTCGTGAACGGCTACGACTTTCTCTACAAGTCGCCGGTGCGGCCGGATCCGCGACCGCTCATGGGCATCCTGCTCGCGGCGCACGCCTTCGTGCCGGTGGCGGAGCTCTACACACGCATGCGTGCCGACGGAGACAAGAGCATCGAGACGCGCCTCGCGGACGTGATCGGGAAGAACGAGGAGGCGCTCGCGGTGCTGGGCGAGCATGGGGAGCCCGACGCGGCCGGGCGTGCACTGCTCGATGAGCTCGGCGCGCGCCACGCGGTGCATCGGCAAGTGCTGCTCGCGCCGCCGACGGCAGGCACGCACGAGGCGTGACGAGCGCGCCACCGTGGGCGCCACCGTGGGCGCCACCGTGGGCGCCACCGTGGGCGCCACCGTGGGCGCCACCGTGGGCCGACGGCGTTAGAGCGACTCGCCGGCGACGAGCCGCAGCAAGTCCGCTTCGGAGATCGCCCGCACGCCGTGCTGCTCGGCGGCGGCGCGCTTGGCGGTCCCCACGTCGTCGCCGGCGACGAGGTAGCTCGTCTTCTTCGACACCGCGCCGGTGATCTTGCCGCCGGCCTCCTCGATGAGGCGGAGCACCTCGGGCCGCGGCCGCGTGAGCGTGCCGGTGACACAGAAGGTGAGGCCCGCGCACGGCCCACCGCTCTTTGCGGCCGCCGCGACGGGATCGAGGCCGGCCGCGCGGAGCTTGTCGACGACGCCGCGCGTCTGCGGATCTGAAAAGAACGCCGCGACTGAGCGAGCGATCACGGCTCCTAGCCCGTCGACCTCCTCAAGATCGGCGACGAGCGCATCGGGGCCGCCCTCGTCGAGCCGCGCGAGCAGTGCGCCGAGGCTCTTTACGCGGGCCGCGATGGCGCGTGCGGTCACCGTCCCGACGTGCGGAATGCCGAGCGCGCCGACGAGGCGAGCGAGAGTCGCCGTCTGCGCCGCCGTGGCGATCGCTGCACGGAGGTTTGCGGCGCGCTTCTCGGCGAAGAGCGGCAGCGTGAGGAGTTGCTCGACCGTGAGCGTGAAGAGGTCGGCCACGTCGCCGATGAGCCGCTGCTCGACGAGGCCGGCGGCGACCTCCTCGCCGAGCCCGTCGATGTCGAGCTGGGCCCGCCCGGCGAAGAAGACGAGCGCGAACAGACGCTGCTCCGCGCAGCCGAGGCGGTTCGGACAGCGGAGCGCGACCTCCCCTTCCTGCTGCACGAGCGCGTGACCACACGACGGACACGCGCTCGGCGCGGTGAACGGCGCGGCGTCGGACGGCTCGGACACTGCGAGCACCTGCGGGATGATCTCGCCCGCCTTCTCGATGAGCACACGGTCGCCCGGTCGCAGCCCGAGGCGCGCCACCTGCTCCCAGTTGTGCAGGCCTGCGCGCTTCACCGTCGTGCCGGAGAGCTCGACCGGCTCGAGGTCGGCGGTCGGCGTGACGACGCCGGTGCGCCCGATGGTGGCGACGATGCCGATCAGCCGTGTCGTCACCTGTCGCGCCGGGAACTTGAAGGCCACAGCCCAGCGCGGAAACTTTGCGGTCGCGCCGAGCTCGCGCCGCTGCACGAATGAGTCGACCTTTACGACGAGACCGTCGGCGTCGTAAGGGAGCGCGTCGCGCCGATCGCGCCAGCTCGCAACAGCGCGCGCGAGGGCGTCGGCGTCGCCGGACACGGCCGCCACATCGGGCGAGACCGGGAGCCCCAAGCGACGCAGCCATGCGAGCGCCTCGAAGTGGCACGCGGCGAAGCGGTCGCCGTCGACGACGTCGTAGAAGAACGCGCGTAGCGGCCGCGTCGCGACCACCCGCGGATCGAGCAGCTTGAGCGAGCCGCCGGCGGCGTTGCGCGGGTTCTTGAACGGCTCGTCGCCCGCGAGGAGCCGCGCCTCGTTCATGCGCGCGAATTCGTCGCGGCGCAGGTAGACCTCGCCGCGCACCGTCACCGTGACCGGCTCGCTCAGGCGCAGCGGCAGCCCGCGGAGCGTGCGCAGGTTCGTGGTGATCTCCTCGCCGACGACACCGTCGCCGCGCGTGGCGCCGAGCTCGAGCCGCCCCGCGTGCCACGTGACCTCAATGCCGATGCCGTCGATCTTCGGCTCCACGACATAGCGCGGCACGTCGCCCCCGAGGCCACGCACGACTCGCTCATGAAACGCGGCGAGCTCCGCCTCGTCGTAGCTGTTGTCGAGGGAGAGCATCGGCACCGCGCGCACGACGCGTGGAAACTCGGAGATCGGCGCCTGCCCAACCCGTTGCGTGGGGGAGTCGGGGACGACGAGCTCAGGGTGTGCGCGCTCGAGCTCGACGAGCTCGCGGTAGCGCTGGTCGTACTCCACGTCGGAGATCGTCGGCGCGTGCTCGACATGATAGCGCCGATCGTGTTCACCAAGCTCGGACACGAGCGCGACGTGGCGCGCCTGCGCGACCTGCATCGTGGGCCCTGGCGTCGGCATCTGAATGACGAGCTTATCGCAGCCGAGCCGGCGCCCGCCGCGCGGCTCAGTCGTCGTCAGTCGCCGTACGGGGCGTGGTCGCCGGCTCCGGGCGGAAGGCGTCGAGCTCCGCCGCTGCGCGAGCGTCGACGTCTTCATCGGATTCCCCGATGATGAGATCCTCGAGCGCGGTCGGCGCGTTCGACGCGAATTCCGCCTCCGCGTCGATCAGCTCGACCTCGCTGGTCGCGAGCGGGATCGACAGGCCCGACTCTGCGAGTCGGCGCGCGTGGACCGCCGCCGCGCTGAGCTTCGACGTCGCCGGATCGGCCGGTATCAAATCCGCCGCTGTGCGCTCGGCTGCGAGCGGCTTGCGTCCCCGCAGCGCGCCCGCCTTGACGGTCACCTCAAAGGCGCGGTCGGCGAAGTAGGTCTCGATCGCCTGCTTGATGTGCCAGAAGACGTCCTGCAGCTCCTGTCCGCTGCCGGCGATCGCCTTCCACTCCGCGAGCGGCCCGTACTCGATGATCGGCGCGAAGAAGAACTCGCGCGCCGAGCGGAAGAGCAGCGTGAACTCCTCGACCTCGACGGTCGCGTCGACGAGCCCGGCGCGCTCAAGCCAGCGCTCGGCGTCGTCGGCGTCGGGGTACTCGACGAGGTGACGGTCGAGGCGCTCGATCGCGTCGTTGCGGTCGTGCTTGACCAGCACCTCGCGGAAGATGTCGTGGAACTCACCAAACGTCCCCGCGAGCGGCAGGGTGCAGAGCACGCGCCCGCCCGGCTTGGTCACGCGCATGAAATCGGTGAGCGCCGTCTGCGGATCCTCGAACTCGCCGAGACCGAGGTTGCACATGACCACATCGTAGACGTCGTCGGTGAAGGAGAGCTTGGGCAGCGCGCTCTCGGAGCGGAAGAAGATCTTCTTCCCGTACACCTTCTGGTCGAAGCCGGCGAGCTTGCGTCGCGCCACGTCGAGCATGGCCGGCGAAGAGTCGACCGCGATGACGCGCCCCTGGTCGTCGAGCCGGCGGAGCAGCTCGAGCGCGGGGTAGCCGGTGCCGCAGCCGACGTCGAGCACCATCGCCTTGGGCGGCAGCTCGAGCCCGCGCAGCAACATGCGGCCAAAGCGCATCGACCAGATCGGCAGGATCTCCTGGTCGTAGATCCGCGCGAGCTTCTCGTTGTTGAGCGTGCGCTTGCCGCCGGTCACGAAACGCGATCCTTGGACTTTGCTGGCGCTGCCGACTTTGATGACGTTGCTGTCGGCTTCACCGACGGTCGCCACCCTCGGACCGGGCCCGACGGACGACGCGGGGCATGATAGCCCCCGCCGACGTACTTGCAAGTCACGAGGTAGACGAAGCTCGACAGCCGGTTCATCGCGAGCAGCAGCTCCTCGCGCTCGGGCAGCGCGGCCAGGAGCGCGCGCTCGGCCTCGCGTGCGCCGACCCGCGCGAGCCCGAGGCGCGACACCGGCGCACCGTGCCGCACGCTCGGGTACATGAACGGCACGCCGAAAAGCTCCATCGTGTGGTGCGAGGACCAACGCACGCGCGCCGGATCCATGCCGCCTAGCGTCCACGCACCGAGCGGCTTGCCGGTCACCTCAGCGCCGACGACGCGGCGCACGAGCGCGACCGCATCCTCGAGCTCGCCGACGAGCCCGGCACACTCGGCCTCGTCGGCGGCGACCTGTGCGTCGAGCAGGCGCGCCTCGAGCAGCTCGAGCTTGCCGCGCAGCTCCATGCGCGGGTGGGTCTTGTCGACGAGCGAGCGATCATCGGCGAGGTGGGTGAGCCGCTCGGGTTTCTCGTCGAGCTCGTCGCCGGTCGCGAGCACGCGGTAGCGGCGTGGGCCGTGCGGCGCGTCCTTCGCGGAGAGCGTCTCGCCGGCAGCGCGTGCCGAGCGGGTGAAGCTCTGCGGGTGCCGCGCGACGTCGACCACCGCCGCGGCGAAAGCGCGCGCCGCCGCCTCGCAATCGGGGAGTGTGCCGGTGAGGTACGCGCCGCCGAAGTTGGTCTCAGACGGTGGCCCGAACCAGCGCGCGAGCTCGACCGGCGCCGCCTTCAGCGCAGCGTCGAGCGCGACGATGCTCTCGAGCGGCGGCGCGATGAGATAAGCGAGCGGTGCTCCGACGGGGACACCGGCGAGCGCTGAGAGGTAGCGGCCGGTCGCGGTCACGACGTGCGGGAAGAAGGCCAGCCGCCCGGCATCGTCGGCCGCGTAGAACCAGGCGTCCTCCTCGAGACAGCGCACCGCAGCTTCGAGCGCGACCCGAATCTCGTCGGGGTTTTCGGCGACGTAGACGCCGATGACCTCGCCGGAGAGCGGACCGGAGGCGTGCGCCGCGCCGGCGTAGAAGCTCTTGGCGTACGCGACCTCGACCCGCGCCGCCTTCGTCCCCTCGTCGAGCGCGACGTAGAGCGCGTCGTCGCTGGTGGTGGTGAGGAGCCCGACGGCGCGGCGGTCGGGCGGCAGCCGGAGCCCGAGCTCGCCCGCGAGCCGATCATCGAT
>SHYZ01000067.1 GCA_009692535.1 Myxococcales bacterium | reverse complement strand
TGTTGCGCTCATACCAATAGAGTCGAAGTCGTCATACTCCTCGTCAACCTGCACGGCGAGACGCAGGCCACGGTGCGGAGTAACCGCGAGGGTGCAACGCCACCGACGCGCTCACCCCTCCGCGGCGCGGATCTTCGCGACGTCGGCGGCGAGGCTCATCACGATGCGCGGGTCGGTGAAGATGTTGAGCTTGGGCGCGAGCAGCTTGGCGTAGCGGTCGAAGTAGAGCATCTGCTTGGTGATCAGCACGAACTCGCGCGGCATCTTCATGCGGTGGCGCGTCGAGACGCGGTGGAGCTCGGGGATCAGGTCGGCGTAGTTCAGCTCGGCGAAGGAGAGCTTGAGCAGCGGTGAGTAGGCGCCGGCGAGGTCCTTGGCGAAGGCGGCTTGATCGAGCCCTTCGCGCACGCCGCCCATCTCGACGATCACGCGCGCGAGGCCGGCGTAGTCGGCGGTGGCGAAGGCGACGATGTAGTCGGTGACCAGGCGGCGCTGGCGATCGTCGAAGCGGCCGACGATGCCGAAGTCGAGGAAGCCGAGCGCGCCGTCGTCGAGCAGCATCAGGTTGCCGGCGTGTACGTCGCCGTGGAAGAAGCCATGGAAGACGACCGCCTGGAACCACGCGCGCAGCCCGTGGATCAGCCGCTCTTCGGCGTCGACGCCGCTCGCGTGTACCTTCGCGACGTCGTCGATGCGGACGCCGGAGAAGCGCTCCATCACCAGCACGCGCGGCGTGGTGAGCTCGTGGCGCGGGATGGGTGCGCGCGCGTCGGAGTAGCCTTGCGCCGCCATGACCTCGTTCCAGCGGTCCTGGTTCTTCGCCTCGAGGCGAAAGTCGAGCTCCTCCCCGAGCGTCGCGGCGAAATCGTCGACGATGCCGACCGGGTTGACCAGCTCGGCGTCGCGCGTGAAGCGCTCGAGCAGGCTCGCGACGAGGCGCATGATCTTCATGTCCGCCGCGATGCGACCGGCGAGACCGGGGCGCTGGACCTTCACCACGACCGAGGTGCCATCGGGGAGCCGTGCGCCGTGGACCTGCGCGATCGACGCACTCGCGAGCGGCTTCTCCTCGAGCACGAGGCCGCGTGCACGCTCGGCGCCGAGTTCCTCGATGAGGATCCGCTGCACGTCGGCGAAGGCGAACGGGCGCACGTGGTCGAGGCACTTCTGGAACTCGCGCACGTAGCGGTCCGGGAAGATCCCCGACGAGGAAGCGACGATCTGCCCGAACTTGATGAAGGTCGGGCCGAGGTCCTCGCACATGCGGCGCAGCACGCGTGCGCGGTCGGGGCGCTGCGCGGGCGGAAGGCGGAGCGCGAGCAGCCAGATGAAGTGGTGCTTGATCGCAAACCAGACAAACGCCCAGAGCCGTCGCAGCGTCGGCAGCGCGACGGTGAGCAGCAGGAGGAGTGCGAGTGCGACGAGGGCGACGGTCACGAACCGTGGAGGATAGCCCCGTCGGGACCTGCCGTCGCGTGCGGTGTCGCGCGGCGCGCCGTGAACGCTTGACCCTCACGCGTCGTCGCCCTACACCCGGGGCATGCGAGCCTTCGCCGACGCCCTCCGCAGCTTCGAAATCGCCCCCGGCACCACCGCGCAGCACTGGTCGCTGCCGCGGCTCGAGGAGCTGGGGCTCGGCAAGATCTCGCGCCTGCCGGTGTCGATCCGGATCGTGCTCGAGTCGCTGCTGCGAAACTGCGACGGCATCCGGGTGCGCGAGGAGGACGTGCGAAACCTCGCGGCGTGGCAGCCGCGCGCCGAGCGGACCCAGGAGGTGCCGTTCGTCGTCGCGCGAGTGCTGCTGCAAGACTTCACCGGCGTGCCGCTGCTGGTCGATCTCGCGGCAATGCGGGCTGCGGTCGCGCGGCTCGGCAAGGCGCCCGGCATTGTCGAGCCGCTGGTCCCAGTCGACCTCGTGATCGATCACTCGGTGCAGGTGGACTACTACGCGCGCCCCGACGCGCTCACGAAAAACCTCGGCGTGGAGTTTGCGCGCAACGCTGCACGCTACGAGTTCCTCAAGTGGGGCACACAGGCGTTCGAGAAGCTGCGCATCGTGCCGCCGGGGATCGGCATCTGCCACCAGGTGAACCTCGAGTACCTCGCGCGCGGCGTGCAGGCCGACGGCGGGCTGCACTACCCCGACACGCTGGTCGGCACCGACTCGCACACGACGATGATCAACGGGCTCGGGATTGTCGCGTGGGGCGTCGGCGGCATCGAGGCCGAGGCGGCGATGCTCGGGCAGCCGGTCTACTTCCTCATGCCCGACGTCGTCGGCGTGCATGTCACGGGGCGGCTCCCTGCCGGCGCGACGGCGACCGACGCCGTGCTGCTCGTGACCGAGATGCTCCGCAAGGCGAAGGTGGTCGGCAAGTTCGTCGAGTTCTTCGGCGAGGGCGCGGCGAGCCTGCCGGTGCCGGAACGCGCCACCATCGCGAACATGGCGCCGGAGTACGGCGCGACGATGGGCTTCTTTCCGGTCGACGCCGAGACCTGCCGCTACCTCGCGTACACCGGCCGCGCGCCCGAGCAGGTCGCGGCGGTGGAGAGCTACTACAAGGCGCAGCGCATGTTCGGCATTCCGCGCGCGGGCGAGTGCGACTACACGCAGGTGGTCGAGCTCGATCTCTCGTCGGTAAGGCCGAGCCTCGCCGGTCCAAAGCGGCCGCAGGATCGCATCGAGCTCGACGCGCTCGGCGCCAAGTTCGCCGAGCTGCTCGCGGCGCCGACGCCTGACGGGTACGGCAAGGCGAACGGCAAGACGCGGTACCCGGCGCGGATGGGGCGACGCCCCGGCGACGAGCGGGCACACGGGGACGACGACGTAGCGGCCGACTCCAAGCAGGTCGCCGTAGACCTGGGCCACGGCGATGTGTTGATCGCGGCGATCACCTCGTGCACCAACACGTCCAACCCGAGCGTGCTGCTCGCCGCCGGCCTGCTCGCGAAGAAGGCCGTGGCGCGCGGACTCGCACCGCGCGCTACGGTGAAGACCTCGCTCGCGCCGGGCTCGCGCATCGTGACCGACTACCTCACGCGCACCGGCCTGTTGCCGTACCTCGAGCAACTCGGCTTCCATGTCGTCGGCTACGGCTGCACGACCTGCATCGGCAACTCGGGCCCGCTCGACGCGCAGCTCGAGCAGGCGCTCGTCGAACACGACGTCGTCGCAGCGTCGGTGCTCTCGGGCAACCGCAACTTCGAGGCGCGCGTCCACCAGAGCATCAAGGCGAACTTCCTCGCGAGCCCGCCGCTGGTCGTCGCGTTCGCGCTCGCCGGACGCGTCGACCTCGACCTCACGACCGAGCCGCTCGGCACCGACCGCGACGGCAAGCCGGTCTACCTGCGCGAGCTTTGGCCGACGCAGGACGAAATCTCCGCGCTGCTCCCCGCCGCTGCTGATCCTGCCGCGTACCGGCGGCTCTACGGTGATGTCGGCAAGCAGGGCGGCGCTGAGTGGGACGCGATCCCGTCGCCGACCGGGCAGACCTACCGCTGGGACGTGCAGTCGACCTACATCCAAGAGGCGCCGTTCTTTGCCGACTTCGGGCTCGAGGCCGGTGAAGCGAAGAACGTCGTCGGGGCCAAGCCGCTCGCATTTTTCGGCGACAGCGTGACGACCGATCACATCAGCCCGGCCGGCGCGTTCAAGGCGAGCTCGCCCGCCGGGAAGTACCTCGCCGGGCGCGGCGTCGCGACGGCCGACTTCAACAGCTACGGCGCGCGGCGCGGCAGCCACGACGTGATGATGCGCGGCACGTTCGCCAACGTGCGCATCAAGAACCTCATGCTCCCCGGCGTCGAGGGGAGCCTCACGCGGCACCAGCCGAGCGGCGACCAGATGACGATCTTCGAGGCGTCAGAGCGCTACCGCGCTGCGGGCGTGCCGACGGTGGTGCTGGCCGGGCAGGAGTACGGCACCGGCAGCTCGCGCGACTGGGCCGCGAAGGGTCCCGCGCTCCTCGGTGTCGCCGTGGTGGTCGCGCGCAGCTTCGAGCGTATCCATCGCTCGAACCTCGTCGGGATGGGCGTGCTGCCCTGCCAGTTCGCCGACGGCACGAGCATCGCGTCGCTCGGCCTCGTGGGCGATGAGACGTACGACCTCGTCGGGCTCGAGGCCGGGATCACGCCACGGCAGACGGTCACGCTGGTCGTGCACCGCAGCGATGGCCGCGTCGAGCGCGTGCCTGTGACGCTCAGGATCGACACGTCGATCGAGGTCGAGTACTACCGCCACGGCGGCATCCTGCCGTACGTGCTGCGGCAGATCGTCCGCGCCAAGGCGTAGCGAAACGCTCGCAAGATGCGTCGCGCCGGCCTCGTCGGGATGCTCGTGCTCATCGCAGCATGCGGCGACGACGCGGCCGCACCTGACGCCGGGCCACACGCTTTCGACGCGCCGCACGCTTTCGATGCACCGGGCCGCTCCGACGCTGCGCCGCCGTTTTTCGGGACCATCACCGGCAGCGTGAGCTCGGGCGGCGCGCCGCTCGCGGGCGCCATCGTGCGTTTCGGCGGTCGCCCCGAGAGCACGCTCTCCGACGCCGACGGTCGCTTCGCGCTGGTGATCGCTGCCCCGCCGGTGCTGCTCGCCGAGCTCGCGCTCACCGCCGGCAAGGTCGGCTATTTCAGCGCCGGTGTGCGCGTCACCGATCCGGCGGCGCCGCAGGTGCTCGCGCTCGCCGCGATCGCGCTCGTCGACGATCCCGCCTACCGCTTCAAGGCGCCGGACACCGCCGAGGCCGCGCCCTACTGCATCCACTGCCACCACGATCAGCACGACGGCTGGCGGGACTCGGCGCACGCCGACGCCGCGCGCGACCCGTTCCTGCGCGACCTCTACAACGGCACCGCGTCGGGCTTTACCACCGAGGCCGACTGCGCAGCAGCGGGCGGCGCGTGGCGGCGTGGTCGCGAGCCCGGCACGAATGCGAGCCTGTGGAAGTGCTACGTCGACGGCGGCGCGCTGCTCGCCGATCTCAACCCCGGCGTCTGCGGTAACGCGGGCCAGCCGACCTGCGACGATCCCGACGCGCCCGCCAGCGCGCGCCCCGACGACGTCGGCCCCTGCGCCGATTGCCATGCGCCCGCCGGCGACGCGCACGCGCCGGGCGCGACGAACCTCAACGCCGTCTCCGGCACCGCGTATGAGAAGGGGATCCACTGCGACTTCTGCCACAAGATCGCGCGCGTCGTCCCGAACGAGCGGCCCGGTCGCGACGGCGCGCTCGAGCTGCTCCGCCCCGGACCGCCCGGTCCGCTCGGCTGGTCGCGCCCCGATGTTTTCTTCGGGCCGTACGACGACGTGACCGTCTTTTTCATGGGCGGCACGCCGCAACCGCAGTTCCGTCGCTCGGAGTTCTGCTCGGCGTGCCACCAGTGGTCCGAGCCGGGATTTCGTCCCGCCGACCGTCCGCTCGTCGACCGCGCGAAGTGGCCCGATGGCCTGCCGATCCAGGACACCTACCACGAGTGGCTCGACTCACCGCAGGCGGCGGCGGGCGTCGAGTGTCAGGCGTGCCATATGCCGGCGCTCGCGGCAGCGCGCGCGACCGACGTGGACCTCGCGCCGACAACCGACGGCGTGGCGGGCTGGCCGCGCGCCTACGGCGAGGTCCGTAGCCACTCGTTCGCAGCGCGCCAGCCGGTCGACCCCGCCTACGTCGCACCGCCGGGCGAACCGACGCGCGCGTCGCTCACCGAGCCGCTCGCGGTCGACATCGCCACGGCGCGCGACGCCGACACGCTCGCGGTCATCGTTCGCCTCGAGAACCTCGGCGCGGGGCACAGCATCCCGAGCGGCACACCGTCGCGACAGCTGCTACTGCTGGTCGAGACGGTGCGCGACGGCACGCGCCTGCAAGCGATCGGCGGTCACGCGATCCCCGACAGCGGCGGCGCGCACGCCGAGGGGACAGTCGGTCCCGCGGGCGCAACGCTCTCGGGCACCAGCCTCACGCTCAGCGGCGGCGCGACATGGCCGACGGCGGTCGCGCCTGGCGACCTCGTCCGCTTCGCACGCCCGACCGGCGTCTACGATGACTACGCCGCCACTCGCTGGTTCGGCGAGCCGGGGCGTACGCCGGTCGACAAGGGGCTCGAGATTTTCGAGCCGCTCGCCGAAGCGACAGTCGTCTCACTCACGGGCGCCACGCTCACGCTCGACGCCGCACCGATCGTGCCCGACGGTGCGCGCTGGTACATCGGTGCGCCGCTCCCCGATGGCGCGCCCGCGGTCGACGACGCGCTCCCCGTGGCTGCCTACGCCGGCGCGTCGGGCTGGGCGTTCGGCAAGGTGATGCGCGCTGCCGACGGCACGCGCGGCGGGCCGTTCTTCCGCGCGATCGACATCGCCGCCGACAACCGCATCCCCGCGGGCGCTGCGAGCACGACGACGCACCTCTTCGACGCGAGCGCTGCCGCCGGGCGCGAGCTCGAGGTGGTCGTCACCCTCCTCTATCGTCGCCACCCGCACGCACTCGCCCGCGCGCGCGGCTGGGACGCGACCGACGTCGTCAGAGTGAGACGCATCGTCCGCGTCGCGCCGTAGCTGGTAACGTCCGCGCCATGACACGGGCTGGCGGATACGGGCAGTCGTTCGCGGGCAAGCTCCTCGCCGATGGGAACTCCGACGCCGCGCTCGCCGAGGCCGACCGCGCGGTCGGCGACGCCGGCGACGATCCCGAGCCGTATCTCGACCGCGCGCGCGTCCTCACCGAGCTCGGCCGAGGCGAGGCCGCACTCGTCGATCTTGTGCGGGCGATCGAGCTCGACCGCGCCGCGCTCGTGCTCGACGACAGCACGGTCGACGACACCGCGTTCACGCTGCTGCTCGACTGGGCCCGACGTGAAGCCGTGCGCGACGTGGCCGACGCCGTGGCGATCCTGCACCGCTACCATACCGTCCTCCCCGCTGCCGCCCGTGCGCACGACGACGACGTCGCCACCTGGGAGCGGCGCCTTCGCGGCGAGCGCGAGACCTGGGTCCGCGCGCGCGTGGACGACTGACCGCCGCCGCACGGCGGGGTAGAGTCGCGCGCATGCCCAGCCAGCTCGTCGTCGGATCGCTCCTCGCACTCGCCGTCGCTCTCCTCGGAGGCGCGTGCGGCGGTGCCCCACGCGGCGCAACCGCCGACGCCGAGGCGCGCTTCGCCCGTGCCACCGACGAGTTTCTCGCTGAGCACTTCAGGTTCCGCCCCGGCTCCGGCGTCGAGCTCGGCCTCCACGAGCACGACGGGCGCGTGCCCGATCGCTCGACCGCCGCAATCGCCGCCGAGATCGAACGCCTCCACGCGGCGCTGGCGACGTTTGCCGCCTTTTCGCCCGACACGCTCGCGCCGCTCGCCGGGCGCGAGCGCGAGGTGCTGCTCGCCGAGATCCGCACGCAGCTCGTCGAGCTCGAGCTGCGCCGCGTCCCGTTCACCAACCCGATGTTCTATGCGACCGGCCTCGACCTCGCGCCGTACATCACGCGCCCTTATCGCCCGCTCCCCGACCGGGTGCGCGCGATGGTGAACCTCGCTCGTGGCGCGGCCGGCTACTTCGCCCAAGCGCGCGAGAACCTCGAGCCGCGCCTGCCACGCACCTTCATCGAGACCGCGCGCCTGCAAGTAAAGGGCGCGATCGAGTTCGTAAACGGCGACGTGCGCAAGGCGACCGCAGGCCTCGACGATGCCGCGCTCGCCGCTGACCTCGCCGCCGCGCTCGACGGATTCGCGGCGGAGCTTGCCCGCTTCGACGAGCTCCTCGGCGCGCGCCTTACCGACGCCAGCGACGGATACTCCCTCGGCAAGGCCGCCTTCCTGCGCATGCTCGTCGACACGCAGGGGATCGCGCTCAACGCTGAGCAGCTGATTCGCCTCGCCGAGGTCGACCTCCTGCGCAACCTGAACGCGATGGAGGAGGCCGCGCGCACGATCGATCCTGCGCGCACCACGCAGGCGGTGGTCGCCTCCGTCGCCGAGGAGAAGCCGGCGCCGACCGAGGTGATCGCGCTCGCGACCGCGCAGACCGCGGCGATGAAGGCGTTCGTCGAGCAGCGGAAGATCGCCACCATCCCGACGACCGACGTCGCCGAGGTGCGCGAGAGCCCGGCGTTCATGCGCTGGAACTCGGCGTTCCTCGACTCGCCCGGCGCGTTCGAGACCGCGCCGCTGCCGGCCTTTTACTACATCACGCCGCCCGATCCGACGTGGCCCGACGCTGAGCAGCGTGCCTACGTTCCGCCCGTCGCCGACCTGCTCTACACCACGATCCATGAGGTCTGGCCCGGCCACTTTCTCCACGGGCTCCACATCCGTCGCAACCCATCGCGCGTGCTCAAGAGCTTCTGCACCTACTCGATGGTCGAAGGCTGGGCGCACTACACCGAGGAGATGATGTGGGACGAGGGCGCGACCGGCGCAGACCCGCGGCTACACGTCGGCCAACTCAAGGAGGCGCTGCTGCGGAACGTGCGCTTCATCGTCGCGCTCGGACTGCACACCGGGACGATGACCGTCGACGAAGCGGCGCGGTTGTTCGAGGAGCGGGCCTACGCCGACCCGGCGACCGCACGCCAGCAGGCGGTGCGCGGCACCTTCGACCCGATGTACGTGAGCTACACCCTCGGCAAGCTCGCGATCCGCAAGCTGCGCAACGACTGGAAGGCGAAGGTCGGCGACCGCTTCACGCTCGCGGCCTTCCACGACGAGTTCCTCTCGCACGCCTGCGCACCGCTGCCGGTGATTCGGCGCGCGATGCTCGGCGACAACGCCGGCCCGACGCTGTAACTCTGACCGCGTAGCGCGCTCGTGGCGCAGCCGGCCCGACGCTACGTCGGAGGAGGCGCAGAAAAAGACCACGCCAGGGAGAGCTCCAGCGTCGGCCCTGTCTGGCTCGGGTGGATCGGCATGGTGGTCCCGACTGCCGCCTGCCGCATGCAACCCAGCACGGTGCGCTCGTTCTCCTGCGAGAGGTCGGAGCTTTGGATCGATACGCCGGTGTCGCCGGCAGCCGGTGCCCATTTCCCCTGCGCGCTGCGCTCAAACCGAAAAGCAAAGGTCACTTGTCCCGGCGGAATCTGCCCAAAGCAGTCGTGTACCAGCGGCGCGATCTGCGTCTCCATGAAGTCATTGACCTGCGCACCGGTAGCCTGCTGGTCGACGGTCGGCTCGTCGGCGGGGGGCTCTTCGTGCTGGTCGACCGTCGGCTCGTCGGCGGGGGGCTCTTCGTGCTGGTCGAGCGAGGGCAGCAGGGTGCTCGTCCCGGCAGCAACAGCAGCAGCGTTCGCACCCTCGATCGATTGCGACTCGTGCGTCGCAGCAGGCGCCGCAACCACCGGCCGCTCCGCACTCGACCATTGCGACCACCAAGCACCGAGCCCCGCCCCCACAGCGAGCAGCGCAAATCCTCCGAGCCACACTGCCAGCTTTGACATGGTCAAATCCCCTCGAGTCTGTGCCACGGCCAACCGGCCGCGTCAGTGCCTACGCCGTGACCGGCTGCAGCACTTGGTAGCCGTGGGCACGCACGTGGTTCACGTGCACGCCCTCGCACGACTTGTCGTGGATGCAGGTTTTGCAGCGGAGCGACTTCGTCATGTAGTGCTCGACGATGTAGCGCTTGGTGTAGCGGAAGATCTCGAGCCGTCCGTCGGGCGTGGTCATCGAGCCGTCGAGCGTGGCCGGACGCGCGCGCGGCGTGCGCCCGCTGATGCAGGTGGGCACGCCCTCCAGCGGGATCTCGAGCTTGAACGCGGCGAAGAACTCGCGCAGCGCCACGTCCTCATCGGCCGACTCGGTGAGCCGCTCGTGGCGCGGCTGGCGCAGCGCGAGGCGCGTGGGCGCAGCGGTGAGCGAGAGCAGCCAAGGCGCGGTCGCTTTGGAGAGCGCGACGACCACCTCAAACGACGCGCCGAGCGCGAGCAGCGCCTGCGCCGCGTCGGCGCTGTGGACATACGCCGAGACGATCGGCTTGCCGTCGAGCATGCCGCCGTCGAGTCCGGTGTAATCCGCCAACTCGAGCTCGACCCGCTCGATCGACGGGAACTTTGCGAGCTCAGCCCGCGCCTCCGCGAGGTCGGCCGCCACGATCTGGAGCGTGGTCGCGCCGACCTGCCGCGCCCGCTCAGGGAGCGGCACCGGATCGCGCAGAGCGAGCGCGCCGACGCCGAGCAGCGGCAACCCGAGCTTGCCGTCGGGGCGAAGCGCCGCCGCCTCGGCCTTTGCGCGACGAGCGCTCGCAGGATCGCCGCCAAACACCGGCCCCTGCGCCGCCTCCCACGCCGAGTCCACGCGCACCACGTCGAACCGCCCCGCGGCGTCCTGCCGCCGAACCCCGTCGAGCGTGCCGCAGAGCTTCTCAAGGTAGCAGTACTTGCAGCGCCCTTCGGGCTCGCGGCAGTCCAGATCGATCCCCTCGTCGAGGAGGCGCGCGAACTCTTCCTTCCGTCCGCGAACCTCGTCGTTCAGCTTGTAGGGATCCTGGATCAAGTGCTCGAAGCCCTCGAGGTGCTGCGGCGGGAAGCGGTTGAGCCAGATGTGGAGATCGTCGCGGTTGCAGTACTCGAACGCCGCGAGCAGGTACGGGCGCATCTCCTCGAGGTCGTAGAAGAGCGTGTCCTTCCCCTCGGTGTAGGCGCGCCCGAACGGCACCACCTGCAGCAGGTCGAACTCGCGCACGCCCCATGAGATGTAGAGGTCGAGCATCTCCTTGAGGTGGCGCACGTTCGCGCGGTTGATCACGATGTCGACGTTGACGATCGGCCGTCCGTCGGCGATCGCGCGACGCAGCCCCGCCGACTCCTGCTCGAACGCGCCCTTCACGCCGACGAGCGCGTCGTGGATGCGCGCGTTGGGACCGTGCAGCGAGAAGGTGATCTCGGACAGGCCCGCGTCGAGGCACTTGTCCATGAAGTCCTGATACTGAAACATCCGGCCGTTGGTGACGGTCTGGATCTTCGGATAGCCGGCCATCCGCCCGAGCTGGATGAAGTCGATGTAGTTCGGGTGCATCGTCGGCTCGCCGCCCGAGAGGATGAGCCGCGTGGCTCCCTGGGCGCGCCCGTCGAGAATCTGCTTCTTCACCTCACCGCGGTCACGCATCTCGCCGTCGTGCGTGTCCGAGTCGAGACAGAAAATGCAGCGGTTGTTGCAGTCGAACGTGAGTCGCACCCAGTTCCGCTTGTCGTGCGCAGCGGACTCATGGACTGCGATCTTGTCGGCAACGCCTGCGGAGTGGATCTCTTCGGTGAGCGGCATTGCGTACACCATATCCCGAACGTAAGGGTTCGGGTATGTTCTGGTGGTGACTAGTCTACGTGCGGTCGTGCTCTACCCACCGGTGAGCGTAGCGCGCGACTTCATCGACTACCCATACTTTGCCAACCTCGGCGCGGTGCAGCTCGCGGCCGTCCTCGGCGCACCGATCGTCGATGCCTTCGCCCTCCCCGGCTCGACGTTGGAGCCGCAGCCCGACGAACCCGGACGCGTGCGTCTCGGTGCGTCAGTCGCCGAGCTGCTTGCCGCGGTTCCCACCGCCGACGCCTACGTCGTTCAGTACACCCCATTTCACCGCCCACCGACGCGCGACGCGCTCCTCGGTGAGCTGCTCGCCGGGCTGCGCGCGCGTCACCCCGATGCGTCGATCCTGCTCGCCGACTGCTATCAGTCGGGGCAGCACTACGTCGAAGCACCTGGCGACGTCGTACTCGCGGCGTATCCCGAGGTCGACGCGTGGGTGAAGTACGAGGCGGAGGTCACAGTGCCGCTGCTCCTCACCGCGCTCGTGCAGGGCGAGCGGCCGCGCGGCGTCCACATCGGCGCGACGCCCGAGCTCGACGCCCTCCCCTTCCCGGCGTGGGGCCGCATCAACCTCGAGAACTACTTTCGCTTTCACCAGCGCGTCGTCGCACGGCTCGGTCGTGGCAACTGGGCCTTCCCGATCGACGGACACACGCTGCCGCTCGTCACCTCGCGTGGCTGCCCGTTCACCTGTATCCACTGCAGCTCGAATCCGGGACGCGAGGCAGGCGCGCCGAAAACGCAGCGCCGCTACAGCGAGGCCCGCCTGCGCGAGTATTTGCAGACGCTGGTGAAGCAGCACGGCGCGACGCGGCTCGAGGCGCTCGATGAGCTGATCAACGTGAACGAGCGCCACTTCGACGCGTTCCTCGACGAGATCGACACGCTCGGCGTGAAGTGGGACGCGCCGAACGGCATGCGCGCCGACTACCTTGAGCCGCGGCACCTCGACAAGATGAAGGGGCGCGTGACGACGCTTTCGGTGAGCGCCGAGAGCGGCGTCCAGCGCGTCGTGACCGAGGTGGTGAAGAAGCGACTCGACCTCGCCGAGGTGGTCCGCGCCGCCGAGAACGCACACACCGCCGGTGTGTCGCTGATGATCCACTTCATGATCGGGCTCCCCGGCGAGACCGCCGAGGAGGTGAACGGCACGCTCGCGTTTGCGATGGACCTGTGGGACCGGTTCAGCGCGTGGCCGGCGGTGCAGTTCGCCACTCCGCTCCCCGGCACGCGTCTCGCCGAGGGGCGCTCGCTGCCGGTCGTGGCCGACTGGGGACCGCGGTTCCAGTTCGAGCCTTCACCAGACACGACCACGGTTCCCGCCGCCGAGTTGCTCCGCTTCAAGAACACCTTCGACAAACGTCTGCGCTCGTCGAACGGCCCGAAGAAGCTGATCGTCAACGTCACCTACGTCTGCAACAACCACTGCACCTTCTGCGCGGTCGGCACGCGCACGCAGGTCCACGCCCACCCGACGCGGCAGCGCGAGCACCTCCTCAAGTACCGCAAGACCGGCGTGACGATGGTCGACTTTGACGGCGGCGAACCGACGCTGAACCCGGAGCTGGTGCCGCTGATCAAGTACTCGCGCGCGCTCGGCTACGAGCGCGTGAACGTCACCACCAACGGGCGGCTCTGCGCCTACGACGACTTCGCGAAAAAGCTGGTGCAGTCCGGGCTGACCACGCTGCTCTTCTCGGTACACGGGCCGGACGCGCAGCTCCACGCGCAGCAGGTCGGCGTCGCCGAGGCGTTCGACCAGACAGTCGATGGCATCAAGAACTGCCTCAAGCACGCGCCGCCCGGCGTCGAGCTCGGCATGAACATCACGATCACGAAGGGGAACCACGAGCGGCTCGGCGACGTCGCGCAGCTCGCGTGGGACCTCGGCCTCCGCTGGCTGAACATCCAGTTCCTCACGCCCTTCGGCCGCGCGACCTCGCACGTCGCGCCCGACCTCGACTACGCCGCTCGGATCGCGATGGGCGTGATCGATCACTGGAAGGGCCGGATGAAGATGCAGGTGATCAACCTGCCGTTCTGCTTCATGCCTGGCTACGAAGACAACATGGAAGGCGACATGCTCAAGCTCGAGCGCCACATGATCTTCGTGAACAACGAAGAGGTGAACTTGGCCAAGTACCTGGCCGAGCGGCGCACACGCAAGCCGGTCTGCGCGACCTGCCCGCACGCCGTGTTCTGCGGCGGGTTCTACGAGCTCGACAAGGTCCCCGAGCCGGAGTGGATCGTGCGCGCCGAGGACCTCGTTCGTCCCGTACGTCCCGACGTGCCCCGGCTGTAGCGTCGGCGCAGCGATGGCCGCACGCTGGCTCGAACTCGTCCTCGACTACCGCTGCAACAACCGCTGCGTCGGCTGCTACGCCATCTCCGACGACGGGCCGGTGATGCTCCCCGACGAGGCCGCCGGCGAGCTCGCACGCGGGCGACGGCTCGGCATCACCTGGCTCTGGCTCGGCGGCGGCGAGCCGACGCTGCGCAAGGATCTCTTCGCGATCATCCGCGAGGCGCGACGGCTCGGCTACGAGCGCGTGAAGCTGCAGACCAACGGCATGCTGCTCGCGTACCCCGAGTTCACACGGCGTCTCGTCGACGCGGGGCTGACCGAAGTGGCGTTCTCGCTCAAGGGGATCGGCGAGGTGCACGATCGCCTCACGCGCACGCCCGGCTGCGCCGCGCTCGTGGAGCAGGGCGTCGCGCACGCGGCAGCAGCGGGGCTCGTCGTCGAGGGGGACGTGCTGCTCTACGCCGAAACCACGCCCGAGCTGCCGGAGCTCGTGCGCCACTACCACGCCCTCGGGCTCGAGAGCTTCCGCCTGTGGCTGCTCTCATCGGCGGCGGCATCAGAGCCCGACGTAGCGACGCGCGTGCCGCGACTGTCGGACGTGTCGACCGCGCTGGTCCGCGCGATGGACCTCGGCCTCTCGACGCGCGAGGACTTCATCGTCTCGCTCCACACGCCGCCCTGCACGCTGCCGGAGTCGCACCACCGCGCGCTCTTCTTCGCGCCCGACCTTGGGCTGCTCGTCGCCAACCCGGGCGGCCATCGGTTCCTCCTCGAGGAATCGCCGATCGAAGGCGGCGCGTACCTGCCCGGCTGCGCGGACTGTCGCTGGCGCCCGCGTTGCGGCGGCCCACGCACCGACTACCTCGCGCTGCACGGTCATGGCGAGTTCGTTCCAGCGACGGCCCCGTAGCGCATCACCCCAAGCGCATGGCCCGTGCTAGGGTCCGCGCCGGTGGAGGTGGTCATGTCGCGTATCGCAACCGTCGCAGCTCTTTCGTTCTCGTGTCTCTCGGGAGTCCTCCTCTGCGCCTGCGGCAGCAACGGCGGCGGTGACCCACCCCCCGACGCTGCGCTGCTGCCCGACGTGGCCGCGCTCGCTGACGCGTCGACCGGCGGTCCGCCCGACGCGGGTGGCGGCGACGGCACCGACTCCTTCGCACAGTCGCTGCTGCTCACCGTCGGTGACATGGACGGCACGCTGGAGTCGCTCCAGGAGCCGCGCGACCACGACTTTTTTCGCTTCGAAGGCACCGCCGGCCAGTGGGTGCTCATCGACGTCCGCGCCAACGAGATCGACGACCCGATGGATGTCGACACGGTCGTCACGCTCTACGACGGCATGGAGCGCCAGCTCGCCGAGAACGACGACGCGGTGCCGCGCGTGAACACCGACTCCGAGCTGATCGTGTTGCTGCCGGCCACCGGCACCTACTACATCGAAGTCCAAGAGTACTCCGAGTGGGACGGGGACCCCGCGAGCCTGCCCGAGGGGCAGCCGGACTTCATCTACAGCCTCTCGGTGCTCGAGCTCAATCCGGCGGCACCGGGCATCATCGCCGATCCTGAAATGGGCAACGACGCCGCTTCGGCCGCAGCGCTCGAGCTCGAGATGGGCGCTGGGCTCGTGCTCGGCGACTACGCCATCGCGACCGACATCGACGTCTACGCGTTCACGGTGGACGCCGTCAGCGGGTTCCAGGGCACGATCATGCCGGCGGGCGTCGAGGGGTACGGCGGCGCAGCGACGGGGCGCATCTGGCTCACCGACGATGCCGGCGCGACGACGATCGCGAGCCTGGTGCCGCACGAGGCGTCGCTCAGGCAGACGGTCTACCCGAACCTTGCAGCGGGGAGCTATCTGCTCTGGACCGAGCGGCCGGCCGGCGCGCCGCTCGGTGCAAACAGCTACTACTCGCTCAAGGCGGGCATCGGCACGGACAACCCGCTCGAGCTGGAGAATGCGGCGGCGCCCGGCGCGAACGACACGCTGGCGACAGCGGAGAGCCCGGCGCTGAATCCGGCCGGCGCGGGGCGAGGCGCGTTCGTGCTCGCGCGCCTCTCGAGCGCAACCGACGTCGACTACTTCCGCCTCCCGGTTGCGGCGGGCGAGTCGATGCTCTCGGTAGCGTGCAGTTCGGCGCGCACCGGCTCGGGCGTGCAGGGGCTCGAGGTCAGCGTGCGCAACGCCGCCGACGGAGCGATCGGCACGGGGACCGAGTCGGCGACCATGAACCTCTTCATCGACGGTGTGGCGGTCGCCGCCGGCGCGAACTCTTACGTGAAGCTGCGGAAGACCGGCCAGGACGCGGCGATCACCGGCGACTGGGTGCGCTGCGGCATCTTCCTTCAGTGAGCCCGCGCGCGTGACAGCACCCGACTGGGAGCGGTTCAGCGCCGAGCTCTGCGTCGTCGACTCGCTCGGGCTGCTCGTCGATCCCAGCCGCATGGGCCTCACGCCCGAGCGGGTGCGTGCGCTTACCCCAGCGCTCGTGCGGGCGCAGGACGCGATGGCCGCGCTCGAGGCCGGCGCGCTCGCCAACCCCGACGAGGGGCGACAGGTCGGGCACTACTGGCTGCGGGATCCGGCGCGCGCCCCCGACGCTGCGATCGGGCGGGAGATCGCGGCGACGACCGAGCGGGTGCTCACGTTTGCCGACGCGGTTCACTCCGGCGAGGTGCGGGGCGCGACTGGACCGTTCCGACAGTTGGTCGTCTGCGGCATCGGTGGCTCGGCGCTCGGTCCGCAGTTCCTCGTCGACGCGCTCGGCGGACCGCACGACCGACTCGCGACGACGTTCCTCGACAACACCGATCCCGACGGCTTCGACCGCGTGCTCGGTGGGCTCAGCGGACGGCTCGGCGAGACGCTGCTGGTGGTGATCTCCAAATCGGGCGGGACCAAAGAGACGCGCAACGGCATGCGCGAGGCGTTCGCGGCGTGGCGTGTGGCGGGACTCGTGCCTGGCGCGCACGCAGTCGCGGTGACCGGCGTCGGCTCCGAGCTCGACCGGTTCGCGGTCGCTGAAGGTTTCCTCGCGCGGTTTCCAATGTGGGACTTCGTCGGCGGTCGCACGTCGATCACGTCGGCGGTCGGGCTGCTCCCCGCCGCGCTCCTTGGCGCCGATGCGCGTGCCCTGCTCGCCGGCGCGCGCGCGATGGATGAAGCCACGCGCTCCACCGATCTCCGCACCAACCCGGCGGCGCTGCTCGCGCTCTGCTGGCACCACGCCGGCGCCGGGCGTGGCGAGCGCGCGATGGTGGTGCTGCCGTACAAAGACCGGCTCGCGCTCCTCGGGCGCTACCTCCAGCAGCTCGTGATGGAGTCGATCGGCAAGGAGCGCGACCTCGCTGGCGCAGTCGTCCATCAGGGCCTCACCGTCTATGGCAACAAGGGCGCGACCGACCAGCACGCCTACGTGCAGCAGCTCCGCGACGGGCGCGATGACTGCTTCGCGACGTTCGTCGAGGTGTTGAAGGATCGGGCCGGCGCGTCGCTCGAGGTCGAGCCGGGCGTGACCGCGGGTGACTACCTCGCAGGGTTCCTCGTCGGCACGCGGCGCGCGCTCAGCGAGAGCGGCCGTGGGTCGCTCACGATCACGCTGCCGACGGTGGACACGCGCTCGGTCGGCGCGCTGATCGCGCTGTTTGAGCGGGCAGTCGGACTGTACGCGGCGATGATCGGCGTGAACGCATACCACCAGCCGGGCGTGGAGGCGGGCAAGCGGGCCGCCACCGAGGCGCTCGCGCTGCAAGGGCGCGTGCTCGCGCACCTCGCGGCGCACGGGGGAGCGCGGGCAAGTGCGGAGGAGATCGCCGCAGCGATCGGCGCGCCGGACGAAGTGGAGACGGTGTGGCGGCTGCTCGAGCATGCCGCCGCCAACCCCGACCACGGCGTCATCAGGGACGCCGGGGCGACGCCGACCGCGGCGCGCTACTCACGC
>SHYZ01000066.1 GCA_009692535.1 Myxococcales bacterium | reverse complement strand
CCAGCGTGGTGCCGAAGTCGCCGGCCTTTGCGGCGCGCTTCGCCATCGTCATTGCGTTCTTGCCGAAGTGGCGCACGCCGCGCTGCACGCGCCGGTCGCCGAGGCCGCGCAGGTCGCCGGCGAGCACGAGGTTGTCGCGCGCGAGGGCGAGGTTGCCGGCCTTGCCGGCCTTGCGCGCGGCGGTGAGCGTGTTGGTCACCGCGCGGTTGGTGGCGCGGCCGGCGCGAAAGGAGCGGAATCGGCCGAGCGAGTTGGTCTGCTTCAGGGCATCGATTGCGCCGAGCGCGTCGCGCGTGCCGGCCGTGTCGCCGAGCCGGGAGCGTCCGCGCGCGCCGCCGAGGGACGCTTGGTAGACCTTGCGCAGCGCGCTCGCGATCGCCCGCCGCTCGCGGAAGCCACGCGCCTTGACCGGCGCGGTCACGAGCGTCTCGGCAGCATCGGTGAGCTGGCCGTTCTTGACGAGCGCCTTGGTGTCCGAGGCCAAGCGCGCGACGCGAGTTCGGACGGTGAAGTTGCGGAGCAGCCAGGTCTTTAGGCCGCTGCGTGCAGGCGCCTGGGCACCGGCGCGTTGTGCGCCTTGCGCTAACTCGGGTGCGCGCGCGCCGGCGACCGTACGCGCCGCGGCACCGCGCTGGGCGAGGGCGGTGGTGGGGAGGGCGAGCAGCAGGGCCAGCAGGGTGAGCAGCGCAGCCTGTCGGAATCGGGTCGAGCTGGTCATGGTGACGGGGGCCGAGCAAGATGTGAACCGACTGCCACAGCTGCGCGCCCTGTAATTACGGGCAGCTGGTGCGCACAGAGGTGGCTACGACTGGAGCCATGGCGACTCGACAGCAGCGTCGAGAGGCGTCGTGACGACTCAGAGAGGCACGCTCGTTGGGCTTCTGCGGCTGCGATTGGGATAGGCTGGCGGACACAATGACCTCCCTTCGCAGGCTCACCGCGCTAGCCCTCCTCCTGCTCGTTTCGGCCTGCGGCGCGCCGGGCGGGCCTTCGCCACTCGACGCGACGGCCGCTGGCACCGACTCGGCCACCAGGAGCGACGCGGGCGCGACGGATGGGGCAGCGAGCGGCGACGGTGCGCGCGCCGACGGCTCGAGCGGTGGCGGCGATGCAGGAGGCTCACCCGACGCGGCCAGGGGTGGCGCAACCTGTTCGCCGACGTGCCTTGCCGACTCATTCTGCGAGGCGGCGCGCGGCGCATGCAGCGGGGTCGGCGCCTGTGTGGCGCGCCCCGACGGGTGCCCCGACAACTACGCGCCGGTCTGCGGCTGCGACGGCCTCACCTACGGCAACGATTGCGAGCGGCAGACCGCCGGCGTGAGCCTGCTCGCCCTCGGCGCGTGCGGCGATGTGTGTTCCTCGCCAGCACCGATGGGGTGCTGCATGGACGACCTCGACTGCGCGGGCGAAGAGCGCTGTGTGCTCGAGCTGTGCGGCATTACGGCGGGGCTCTGTAAGCGCGCGCCGCCTCCGCCCAGTTGCTGGACCGACGAGGACTGCGTCGCTGGCCGGCGTTGCGAAGACGCGAACATCTGCCCCTGCGGCGCGCTCTGCCTTGTGGCCGACATGCCGGGCACCTGCGGATAAAGGAGGACGCATGGGCCTCGAGGTGACGGTCGGTGAAGGCACTGCGCGCTCGTTGGCGGAGACGCTCGCCGCGCTCGAGCAGGACGGCCTCTCCGCGCTCGTCGCCATGGTCGACGGGCAGCTCTGCTCATTCGGCGCGCCGCCCCCGGCCGTGTGGCGTGAGGCGCGGCTCCGCACGCCCGCCGGCACGGTCACGCTCGTGCGGCGCGGCGGCGTGATTGCCGTGGTGGTCTTCGGCAACGCCGACGCCGCGCTGGTGGACGCGCAGGGGCGGGTAGCGCGTGCCCTCGCGGGAACGCGCTAGCGCGGTTCACGGCTACGTGAAACCGGTCTACCGCGGGCCGGCGGGGACGTTCGACTCGGGGCCGCGTGAGCCTTCGCCGCCGTCGGTCGCGCGCCAGTTGCCCTTTTCGCCGCCCTGGTTCGCGGTGGAGAGCGTGCCGCGCTTCATGAGGTCGACCTTGCCGAGAATGGCGTCGCCGCGGAAGTCGACCGGGTGCATGTGGGTCGACGTGTCCATGCGGATTGCGTCGCAGGGGCAGGCCTCGACGCAGAGGCCGCAGGCGACGCAGCGGAGCTCGTCGATCTCGAAGATGACGGGGAACTTTTCGTGCGAGTCGGTGCGCTCGCCGGGGTGGATCGTGATGCAGTGGGCCGGGCAGGCGGTGGGGCACATCATGCAGGCGACGCAGCGGACGCTGCCGTCATCGCGGGTCATCAGGCGGTGCAGGCCACGGAAGCGCGCGGGGTAGTCGGGGCGCTCCTCGGGGTACTCGATGGTCTCGATCTGGGCGCGCGTGAAGGTGTTCTCGAAGAAGCGCTTCGCGGTCGTGGTGAGGCCGCGCACGATGGCCGGGAGGAAGGCGCGCTCGAGGCCCATCGGCTTGGCGCGGAGCTCGACGGTGCGGACTTTGGGGTTCCGCGCGGAGACCGAGCGAACGGTCACCTCGCCGCCGGGGCCGCTGCCGCCGCTGTCGTGGTGCCCGTGATCAGAGTTGTGATGGCTCATGGTGGTCCTCGCAGTTGTCCTAACGTTCTTCAGAGGCCGAGCCACAGCAGCACCGCCGCCGTGATCATCACGTTGGCGAGCGACATCGGGAGAATCTTCTTCCAGCCGAGGTGTATGAGCTGATCAGGCCGGAAGCGCGGCAGGGTCCAGCGGATCAGCAGCTGGAACCAGCAGAAGAAGATCACCTTGAAGATGAACGCGTGCACCTGGAGCACCGCGACCACGACGTGCGGCAGCTCGAAGAACCAGTCGCCGAAGTAGAAGCCGTTCTGGTAGAGCCCCGGGATGTGGTAGCCGCCGAAGAAGACGGTCGTCATCAGCGCTCCGACGAAGACGATCTCGACGAACTCAGCGAGGAAGAAAGTGCCGAAGCCGAGGCCGGAGTACTCGAGGAAGTAGCCGATCACCTCGGGTTCCCCCTCGGGGATGTCGAACGGTGCGCGCTTGGTCTCGGCGATCGCCGCGGTGAAGAAGAGCAGGAACGCGAGCGGCTGCACGGTGATGCCCCAGTGGAGCGGGTTCGGGCCCTGCCAGTCGACCATCGCGCCGGGCTCGAGCGTGCCGGTCACGAGGAACATGCCGAGGACGGCGAGGCCCATCGTGACCTCGTACGCCATCATCTGCGACGAGGCGCGCAGCCCACCGAGCAGCGCCCACTTGTTGTAGCTGGCCCACCCGGCGAGCGTGGTGCCGTAGTTCGCGATCGACGCGATCGCAAAGTAGAAGAGCATGCCGAACTCGGCGGTGAAGATTTGCAGCCGCTCGCCGCCCGACGGTGCCGAGTAGGGGTCGAGCACCTTGAACAGGTGATCGACGTGGATGGTCGGGCCGAACGGGATGATCGCGAAGGCGATCAGCACCGGCGCGAACGCCAGCACCGGCGCGAGACGGAAGAGCGTCTTGTGCGCCTTGGCCGGGACGAAGTCCTCCTTGAAGAGCATCTTTACGGCGTCGGCGACGAAGTGCAGGATGCCCCAGATCCTGACCGACCCGATGTTGGCGCGGTTCGGCCCGAGGCGGTCCTGCATCATCGCGCTCTGCCGGCGCTCGGCCCAGGTGAGCAGCGACGCCACCGGCATCACGAACACCATGATCAGGCCGAGCCACTTGAGTGCGCCGAGTAGGAAGATCATCAGCACGGGTCAGCCCCTCGATCCGGCAAACCGGAGTTGCACCAGCGGCGACTCTTTGCCCCACTCGCCGGTCGCGAGCGACGGCACCTTCTCGGTGAGCTCGAGGAAGAGCGCGCGCGGGTAGGGATAGTCGAGCATCGCGCCGAGCTTGCGGCCGAGCTTGATGACGATCTCCCACGCGGGGAGCGCCTGTCCGACGGGCGGGAACGCGGCACGCAGTCGTTGCGTCCGCCCCTGTCGGTTGGTGATCGTGCCGTGCACCTCGGCCCAATCGGCCGCCGGCAGCACGACCTTCGCCACGGTCGCGAGGTCCTGCTCGCGCGTGGCGATCACGACCAGCGCGTCGAGCGAGCGTGCGCGCTCGAGCGCGGCTGGCGAGAGCGGCACGTCGGCGCCGAGCACGAGCAGCGCGCGCAGCTTGCCGGAAGCGAGGTCGGCCTCGAGCTCGGCGAGCCCGCCGACCGCGCCCCCCGCGCCCGCAATCGCGCGCGCCCCGACGCTGTTCGCGTTGACGTCGGCGTCACGCAGGATCTTGTCGGCGCGCTCTGGTGCTGCGGCACGCCCGGCGACATACACCCGCCCGACGCGCAGGTGATCCCGTGCCAGCCGCGCGAGCGCCCAGTTGTCCTCGTTGGAGTGCGTCGCCGAGAAAACCACGCCGACCCCGTCGGGCCCGCGATCACGCGCTGCCTCGAGCTGCTCCGCTGCGGTCGCGAGCGCCTGCTCCCACGACGCGGGCATCCCGTCCACGACCGGCGTCGCCGCGCGCCCTTGGTGGAGCGCCTTGTAGGTCATGCGCCCCTCGTCGCACATCCAGTAGCGGTTCACCTCGGCGTGGTGGCGCGGCACGATCCGATACGCGCGCGACTCCTGGTGCTGCAGCTCGATGTTGCAGCCGGTCGCGCAGCCGTTGCAGATCGTCGGCGTCGAGAAGAGCTCCCACGCGCGCATCGCGAAGCGAAAGTCCTTGGCCGTGAGCGCGCCGACCGGGCAGACGTCGACCGTGTTGAGCGAGTAGGGGTTGTCGAGCAGGTGCCCGGGCGCAGTGGTGAGCACCTCGCGATCCCCGCGGTGCGCCATCTCGAGTTGGTGCACGCCGGCGACCTCGTCGCAGACGCGGATGCAGCGCGTGCAGAGGATGCAGCGCTCCTGGTCGAGCACGATCGTCGGCCCGAGATCGATTCGCTTGCCCTTGTGGACCTTGTTCTCATCGACGCGCGAGGGGAGGGTGTTCGCCTCGTGGTAGTGCTTTTGCAGCGTGCACTCGCCGGCCTTGTCGCAGATCGGGCAGTCGATCGGGTGGTTGACCAGCGTGAACTCGAGCATCTGCCGGCGCGCGGTGGTCGCCTTCTCCGACGCGACGGCGACCTTCATCCCCTCGGCCACCGGCGTGTAGCAGGAGGGCACGAGCTTGGGGTTGCCCGAAACCTCGACGAGACACTGCCGACAGACCGCCGGCGACGAGAGCCCGGGGTGGTAGCAAAAGTAGGTGATGTCGATGCCGACCAGCTTTGCCGCCTCGAGCACGTTGGTGCCCTTGGGGACGGTGACAGCGTGGCCGTCGATCTCGAGGGTGACTTGGTCGCTCATGTGGCTCCGCCCGACATAAAGTTACGGCTCGATCAGCGCTCGGTCTCGCCGGCGATGTAGTTGACCATCCCGAAGGTCGGGATCAGGTCGGAGAGCAGCGCGCCGTCGATCTGCTTGGTCAGCGAGGTGAGGATCGCGAAGCTTGGCGCACGGACGTGGCACTTGTACGGGCGCCCGGTCCCATCGGCCACGATGTAGAAGCCGAGCTCGCCGTTGGCGGCCTCGGTGGTCGAGTAGACCTCGCCGGGCGGCACCCTGATGCCGTCCATGATCAGCTTGAAGTGGGCGATCATCCCCTCGATCGAGTTGTAGACCTCGGCCTTGGGGGGGAGCGTGACGGCGTAGTCGGGCACGAGGATCGGGCCGGGCGGGATCTGATCGAGCGCCTGCCGCAGGATTCGGAGCGACTGTCGCATCTCGTACATGCGCACGAGGAAGCGGTCGTAGTTGTCGCCGCGCGTGCCGACCGGGACGTCGAACTCCAGCCGGTCGTAGACGAGGTACGGGTGATCCTTGCGCACGTCGTAGTCGACGCCGGTCGAGCGCAGGCACGGCCCGGACCAGCCGTATGCGATCGCGTCCGCGGCGGAGAGTACGCCGACGCCCTCCATCCGATCGCGGAAGATCCGCAGGTCCTTGATCAGGCCTTCGCCCTCGTTGAGCACGCGCGCGATGTCGATGAGCCGCGCGCCGAGCTTTTCGGAAAAGTCGGTCGGCAGATCCGCGACCACGCCGCCGACGCGGACGTAGCTGTGGGTGAGCCGCGCGCCCGAGACCTCTTCGAGCAGCGTGTAGAGCCACTCGCGTGCCTTGAGGAACCAGAGGAACGGCGTGAACGCGCCGAGCTCCATCGCCGAGGCGCCGAGGCAGGTCAGGTGGTCGGCGATGCGCGCCATCTCGCCGACGATCACGCGGATGTACTGCGCCCGCTCGGGGATCTCCTTGTCGATGCCGAGCAGCCGCTCCACCGCCAGCGCGAAGCCGACGTTGTTCAGCATCGGCGAGACGTAGTTCAGCCGGTCGGTGTACGGGAAGATCTGCGTGTACGTCGCGTACTCGGCTTCTTTCTCGAAGCAGCGGTGGATGAACCCGAGCTCGATGTCGGACTCGCGGATCCGCTCACCGTCGAGCGTGAGCACCATCCGCACCGTGCCGTGCATGGCCGGGTGCGACGGGCCCATGTTCACGCGCATCGGCTCGGTCGGCAGGCCGGCCTCGGCCTCGAGCTCCTCGGCGGTCTTCTGGCCGAACACGAAGGTGCGACGCTCGCCCATCAGACCATCCCCTCGCGACGGATGAGCGGCTGCCGCTTCTCCTTGGGGTAGTCCTTGCGCAGCGGGTGCCCGACGAACTGCTCGTAGAGGAAGATGCGCCGCAGATCCGGGTGCCCGACGAAGCGGATGCCGTACATGTCCCAGACCTCGCGCTCGAACCAGTTCCACGACGGGTAGAGGTGCGCGACCGACGCGATGGTCGGATCGTCCTCGGGGACGCGGCACTTGATGCGCACGCGGTGCTTCTTGGTGACCGAATAGAGGTGGTAGACGACCTCGAAGCGGGGCTTGTCGTCCTGCGGCGCGCCCTGCTGCTCGCGCTGCAGCTCGCCGAGTCCATCGCCGAGCCCAAGCAGATCGACGCAGGTCAGGTCGCTCGGGTAGTTCATCTCGAGCTCCGGGTCATCGCGCAGGAACGCGAGCACCTCGACGATGCGCTCGCGCGCCACGAACGCCGTCTCGTTGCCGTGCTGCGCGTGGGTGTCACCCACGGCGTCGGGAAATCGCTCTTTCATGCGGTCGAGGATTCGCTGGCTCACATCGGCTCCTGGCTGCTTCGCTGTGTGGCCGCGCTACGGGGCGTCCGACAGGACGCGCAGCTGGTAGTTCGACTGGTGCTTCTGAATCTTCTCCTGGAGCAGCATCAGTCCGTCGAGCACCTGTTCGGGGCGCGGCGGACAGCCGGGGATGTAGACGTCGACCGGGATCACCTGATCGCAGCCCGGCATCGTGCCGTAGTTTTGGTAGAAGCCGCCGGTGCAGGCGCAGACGCCGAACGCGATGACCCACTTGGGTTCGCACATCTGCGCGTAGACCCGCGAGAGGATCGGGCCCATTTTTTCGGTCACCGTGCCGACGATCAACATCAGGTCGGCCTGCCGCGGCGAGAAGCGGGGGAACTCGGCGCCGAAGCGCGCGATGTCGTACTTGGGCGCTGCCGTCGACATGAACTCCATGCCGCAGCACGCCGTGACGAACGGGTAAGAGAAGAGGGAGAACTTGCGCGCCCAGGCGATGGCATCCGCCGCGCGCGAGGTCGTGAACTCTAGTCCCATCCGATCGCCTTCTTTCGCCAGACATACGTGAGCGCGACGACGAGCATGCCGACGAAGAGCGCCATCTCGGTGAAGCCGAACCAGGAGACCGCGCCGGCGGGCGTGTACGACAGCTCGCGGAAGTTCACGACCCACGGGTACATGAAGGCCGACTCGACGTCGAAGATGAGGAAGAGGATCGCGACTTGGTAAAACTTCACCGAGAAGCGCGCGCGTGGCGAGCCGATCGGCTCGGAGCCGCACTCGAACGACGTGAGCTTCTCGGCGGTGAGCTTCTTGGGGCCGAGAAAGATCGCGGCGCACATGAGCAGGCCCACGAAGCCGAGCGAGAGCAGGAAGACGACTCCGGCGGGGATGTAGGCGGCGAGCTGCACGGTGAGCGCTCCTTCTGGGAACGGCGGCGATTTTATACAGAGCGGAAGATCACGCGTCAATGTTGGTGAACAGGGGGGGGCGCTGCCAGCCGCTGTCCTAGCCGCTGTCCCAGCCGCTGTCACCGAACGCTGGGCTACACTGCCGCGCCATGCTGCGAACCCTGAGATCATTCCTTGCGACCGCGCTGCTCTGCTCCTGCTACGTCGGCTTCACGGTAGGCGTCACGGCCTGCGGCGAGGACCCGGTCCCCGATCCGAGCCCCTACGCCGAGCTGCCGTCGGCGATGACCGTGCCGACCGTCGGACTCGACGGCCCGATCGACGTCGTGCGCGACCGCTTCGGCGTGCCGCACATCTGGGCCACCACCGTCCTCGACGCCGGCTTCGCCAACGGCTACGTGGTCGCTGCCGACCGCGCGGCGCAGATGGACCTCTTCCGGCATTTCGCCACCGGCACCGTCGCCGAGCTCTTCGGCGCGCTCGCGCCCGAGCAGATCGACTCCGACCTCGAGATGCGCCTGCACCGCATGAAGCAGCGCGCCGACGCCACCGTGGCGACACTCAACGCGTCGGCCGATCCGCTCGATCAGGAACTCGCGCGCTATTTGCAGCGGTTTGCCGACGGCGTGAACGCCTGCGTCCTCGAGATCAGCCTCGGCACGCGGCAGATCGATCCGTCGGTCTCGGTCTGGTTCGACGCGGGCCGCTTCGCGCCCTGGACGCCGTCCGACTCGGTCGCGATCGGCCTGCTCCAGTCGTGGTTTCTCTCGTACGACGTCGAGGAGATCGACCACACCGACAAGGCGCAGCGCGCCCACGCGGCGTTCGACCTCGCGCCGCCAGGCCCACACGCACGCCGCGCCGGTGCGTTCGCCGACCTCTACTCCTACGTGCCGATGGACGCGACGCCGACGATCGCCGGCTTCCCCAACGTCGGCATGGACACCGGCACGCGCGCCAAGCCGTCGCGCACGCCCGCAGGACCGCGTCCGCCCGCCGTGCAGCGCCCGCACGTCGCCGCGCAGCTGCTCGCACAGGCGGCCGCCACGCTGCGCCCGCGCTCGCTCGGCGGGATGATGTTTCGCCACCCCGAGGACGGCTCGAACAACTGGGTGCTCGGGCCCGCGCTCACCGGCGGGATGCCGATCGTCGCCAACGATCCGCACCTCTCGCTCTCGAGCCCGTCGGTCTTCTACCTGCTGCACCTCACCGTGCCGGGCAAGCTCGACGTCGAGGGGATCAGCTTTCCTGGCATCCCCGGCGTGATCCTCGGGCACAACGAGCACCTCGCGTGGGGCGCGACGACCGTGTCGCACGACGTGACCGACGTCTACGCCGAGACCATCGTGCCCTGCGCGGCGGGCGGCGGTGACTGTGCACTCCACGACGGCGGCGAGGTGCCGCTCGAGTCGTGGACCGAGACCATCAAGGTCGGCGCGCTCGGGACGATCACTGAGCAGTTCGACGTGACCTACGAGCGCGTGCCGCACCACGGGCCGATCATCCCGACCATCGTCGCGCACCGCCTCGCGCCGCGCGCGGCCGGCGGGGCGCTCTCGGTGCGCTATGCCGGCTACGAGCCGACGTTCGAGGTGCGCGCGCTCTACCGGGTGAACCGCGCACAGACAGTGGCCGAGGGCTTCGACGCGCTGGACGACTTTGGCCACGGCGGACAGAACTGGGTGCTCGCCGACGACACCGGCGCGATCGGCTGGACCTCGGCCTCGCTGGTGCCGCTCCGCACCGCCGGCTGCTACACGTGGGATCCGACCGACAATCCCGGCGGCGTCGCGCCCTTCTTCGTCGTGCCCGGCGACGGCAGCTGCGAGTGGGATGGCTGGATGGATCCGCGCTATGTGCCGCACGCGGTCGATCCGCCGTCGGGATTTCTCGTGACCGCGAACGCCGATCCGGTCGGGCAGGTGTTCGACGGCAATCCGCTGAACGACGGCGTTGACGAGGCCGGCCACATTCTCTACGCCGGCGCGTCGTACGACGTCGGCTACCGCACTGGGCGGATCACGCGCGGGCTCGAGGAGCTGATCGCCGCCGGGCCGGTCACGCTCGACGGCGTCGCGCGGGTGCAGGGGGACGCGCGCTCGAACCACGGCGAGAAGATGCGCCCGCACCTGCTCGCCGCGATGGCCGCGTACCACGAGGAGACTGCCGCAGCGGGCACGCACGCCGACCTCGCCGCGTGGGTCGCCGCGCTCCCCGAGGCGCGTCGTGCGCGACTCGAGGCGGCGGCGATGCGGCTCGCCGCGTGGACGCTCGACACGCCTGCCGCGGTGCTCGGCCAGCCATCGGCTGATGAGATCGCCGACAGCGCGGCGACGGTGATCTGGAACGCGTTCATGGTCTTCTTCCTCGACCGCGCGTTCGGCGACGAGCTCGAGCAGCTCGGGCGGGGCGTCGACTCTGCACGCACCGCGCGCGTCGGACGGCAGGTGTTCGAGGACCCCGCCGGCCTTGCGACCGGCATCGCGGTCGAGACCGGCGAGGCGCTGCTCTGCGACGAGCTCAACACGCCGCCGATCGAGAGCTGCAAGCTGGTCGCGCTCAAGTCGTTCGACGCCGCGCTCAGCTGGGCCGAGGGCATCCACGGCACCGCCGACCTGGACCAGTGGCGCTGGGGCCGGCTGCACACGCTCACGCTCACCGCGCAGATCCCCGCCGACGAGCTCAACGTGCCGCAGCCCGACGACGGACCCGACTTTGAAAACGGCTACCCGCGCCACGGCGACCAGTTCGCCGTCGATGCCTCGAGCGCCGGCTACAACGATCTCTTCTTCGACTACTCGCACGGCCCCGCGATGCGCAACCTGATGCAGATCGAAGGACCGGGCCGCATCGTGACGCGCATGGCGTTCCCCGGTGGCGAGATCTACGACCGCGGCACCGGTCACTTTCGCGACCTCTTCGACGAGTACTGGGGGGTGAACGAGTACTTCGCGCTCCCCTACACGACCGCCGAAGTGACCGCCGAGTTCGAGGCGCGCTGGCGCCTATCGCCGGTCGCGGTCGTCCCGCACTAGCAGCGCGGCGCGCTGGCGCCTATCGCCGGTCGCGGTCGTCCCGCACGAGCAGCGCGGCGCGCGCCGGCTCAGGCGAGATCGAACAGCAGCAACTCGGCGTCGCTGGTGCATTCCACGGCGAGCGCGCGCTCCTCGGCGAGCGCGGCACCGTCGCCCACGTCGAGGTCGACCGTCGCGCCGTCGCCGCAGGTGAGCCGCACGCTCCCCTTGGCGAGCTGCAGCCACGCGCACCGCCCGGGCGCGAGCGTGTGTGCGGCGCGCTCGCCTGGCGCGAGACGCGCGACGAACAGCCGCACGTCCTGATGGATGCGTGCCGAGCCGTCCGCACCGTCGGGGGAGGCGACGAGCCGCAGCCGACCGGAGAGCTCCGCGTCGCCGAAGTGTCGCTCCTCGTAGCCGGGCGCGAGCCCTTGCGTCGCGGGCAGCAGCCAAATCTGCAGCAGGCGCAGCGGCTCGGTCGGCGACGCGTTTCGCTCGCTGTGCACAACGCCGCGCCCCGCGGTCATCCGTTGCAGGTCGCCCGGCCTTAGCACCGAGCCGTTCCCCATGCTGTCCTCGTGGGTGAGCGCACCGGCGAGCACCCAGGTGACGATCTCCATGTCGCGGTGCGGGTGTCGTGGGAAGCCGCCACCGCCGGCGATGCGATCGTCGTTGATCACGCGCAGCGCGCGAAAGCCCATGAAGCGGCGGTCGGAGTACTCGCCGAAGGAGAAGGTGTGGCGGGTCTCGAGCCAGCCGAAGTCGAAGTGGCCACGGTCGGCGGAGCGTCGAAGCTCAAGCATGCGGCTGCTGGTTGCGACGCGCGGCCAGCGTGCGGACTAGAGCGCCTGCTGCGCGTTCTTGAACGCTTCGTCGAACGCCGTGAGCAGCTCTTCATCGAGCGCGACCAGCCAGACCACGCTGGGCAGATCCTGCTTGTGCGCCCGCAGCTCGTCGACCATCGCGCGCGCTGCATCGCTCGGAGCGACGCCGCCGACACCGGTGCCGAGGCCCGGGAACGCGACCACGTTGAAGCCACGCGCGGCCGCCGCGATCAGTGCTGCCCGCATCGCGCGGCGCACGTACTCGACGCCGATGCGCATGCCCGGCTCTTCCATGGTCGGCGCGTGGATCACAAACCGGGCGGGCAGGCTGCCCGCGGTCGTGATCACCGCAGCACCGACGGCGATCGGCGCTGAGGCCATCGCCTCGCGCTGGATGTCTTCGCCCCCCTTGCGCTTGATCACCCCAGCAACCCCGCCGCCCATGATGCCGAGCGAATTAGCCGGGTTGACGATGGCGTCGGCGGGGAGCGTGGTGAGATCGGCTTGCGCGATGTGGACGAGCATTCAGCGTTACCTGCGGCATCGTAGGGATCTGCCGAGGCGCGAGTCAAGAAATGCGCCGTGCGAACTTGGCGAACTAGGCGCTGACCTACGCGCCGAGCTACGCGCTGAACGCGCGGTCGATCTCGCGCTCGACGCGCTGATCGGTCCAATTCCGTGCCGCGGCGAGCTCTTTCACGATCAGCGTCTTCGCGGTGTCGAGCATGCGGCGCTCGCCGAAGGAGAGCGTCTTCTGCGACTTCAGCCGCGACAGGTCGCGAAAGACCTCGGCCACCTCGAACAGCGAGCCGGTCTTGATCTTGTCCATGAACCCGCGGTAGCGGCGGTTCCAGGTCTGCTTGTCGAGGTGGACGTCCTTCTCCTTGAGGAGCTCGAGCACGTCGGCCACGTCGTCGTTGGTCGCGACGTTGCGGAGGCCAACCTGGTTCGCCTTGTCGGTCGGCACGAGGATGCGCATCTCGCTGTTCACCGACTTGAGCACGTAGAAGGAGATGAGCTTGCCGCCGATCTCCTTGTGCTCGAGGCCAAGCACCTCGACGACGCCCTGGGCCGGATAGACTGCCTTGGTGCCGACCTGAAACTCGAGCATGGGGTGCCTCCTTAAAAATCTTTCAGAAGATGTGCGGCCGAGGCGCGAAGAGCGCGTTTGGCGTTGATTCTCGGCAGCGCTTAGCAATCATCGGGCCGAACACGGCATAGTGCCTCGATCGAATAATAATTTCATCACATTGGATGTGAATTCGCGACCACCGTCAGTTCTCCAGATCGCGCCACAATGGCACGTATGGCGAGTCGGGACGCTGTCATTTCTGCAACCTATCCGAAGCCCCGCCCCGCTGCACCGAGGCATCACGCCACGGCTGTCCGCAGGAGCCAGCGCGGGCAGCGGCGGCGCGCGGCTACGGAGTCACATCGATGTCGTCGACGCGCCACTCACCGTTCTCACGGCGCAGCTCTAGTTTCCAGCCGCTCTTTCCGTCGTGCCACTTTACCCGTGCGCGATCGCCGGTCACCTCGGTCTGTGTCGCCGCACGCGCCGCGAGCCCGCGCGCGAGCCGATCGAGGAGCTCGCCGACGCTGGCGCGACGGGTGTCGGTGAGCAGTCGCAGCGCGGCATCCACGTCGCGGGCTTCGAGCGCTGCCGCGAGTCGACCAATCGCGGCACCCGGCGTTTCCGATCGTCCGCCGACGAGGAGCGGAGCCTCGAGCCGCCAGCCGTCCGCCTCACGCACCAGCTGCGCGGCCAGGTCGTCGCCGAGCGGCACCCGAGCTCGTGTGATGACGCCCGCTGGCCGGGTGACCGCCACGTCGAGCGCCTTGACCTGCTGCGCGCGCTCGAGCTCATGCCGCGCGAACGCCGCCACGAACGCGGGCTCTGGCAGCGAGCGCCGGGTGGTCTCGGAGAGCGCGGCGTAGGCGCGAGCGGCATCGCCCGTGCGCACCGCCGCGAGCCATGCACGCGCTGCAGGCTCTGGCGGGGGCATGCGTGTCGCCGGTGCGCCGCACGCTGCGACGCACGCTGCGACGCACGCTGCGACGCGGACGCCGACGCGGACGCCGACGCGGACGCCGCTCAGCCCGACGAGCGGCCGGGCGCGGCAGAGTTGTGCGAGTCGACGCATCACCAGGCTGCGCGAGATTACACCCGCCACGATCGCAGCGCCGCGCTCTGGTATCGTGTCGCCGTGGGGCTGCTCCACGATCCCGAGGTGGCCGAGCGCGTCGAGCGCCTCGAGCTGCCGTTTGGTCCCGACGGCTTCGATCCTTGGGGCGTGTCGAAGCGTGATCTCGTCCGCTGGATGAGCGTGCTCGCGTGGGCGTACCGGCACTGGTTCCAGGTCACGACGGAGGGCGTTGCGCAGATCCCCGCGCGCGGTCGCGCGATGCTCGTTGGCAACCACTCCGGCGGCGTCGCGATCGACGGCGCGATGGTGATCGCGTCGATGCTGCTCGAGCCCGAGCCGCCGCGCCTCGCGCAGGGGATGGCGGAGAAGTTCATCGCGGGGCTGCCGTTCGGTTCGCTCATCGGTCGCATGGGCCACCTCACCGGGCTCCCCGAGCACGCCGAGCGGCTGCTGCGCGACGATCGCCTGCTGATGGTTTTCCCCGAGGGCGCGCGCGGCACCGCGAAGCTCTACTGGGAGCGCGACACGCTGGTCGACTTTGGCACCGGCTTCATGCGGCTCGCGCTCGCGACCGGCGCGCCGATCGTGCCGTTCGCGGTGGTCGGTGGCGGCGAGGCGTTCCCGACGGTGATGAACCTGGTCAAGCTCGGCAAGCTGCTCGGCATCCCGTACCTGCCGGTCACCGCGTACCTCGCGCCGGTGCCGCGCCGCGTGCCGATCTCGATCCACTACGGCGAGCCGATCCGCTTCGAAGGCACCGGGCGTGAAGAGGACGAGGTCATCATGGAGCGCGTCGAGGTGGTCAAGCAGCGCGTCGCCGCGCTCTACGCAGACGGCGCGCGTCGGAGGAGATCGCGATGAGGGTGCTGATCCCGGGGATCGCAGGTTCGATCGGGCGCCTCGTCGCCATGCGGCTCAAGCAGGGTGGCCACGAGATCGCGGGCGTCGACCGCCGTCCCTGGCACGGCGCCGCTGAGCTCGGCATCGAGGTGCACGAGGTGGACATCCGCAAGCGCGCTGCGGAGGAAGTATTTCGGCGCTTCCGCCCCGACGCGGTGGTGCACATGGCGACGGTGACGCACCTCACCGCGCGCAGCGAGGATCGCTACCGCATCAACCTCTACGGCACGCGCGCGGTGTTCGAGCACTGCCACACCTACGGCGCGAAGCGCTGCCTGTTCGTCGGGCGGCACACCTACTACGGCGCCGCCGCTGATACGCCGCTCTATCATCCCGAGGAAGATCCGCCGATGGCGGTGTCCACCTTCCCCGAGTTGGGCGATCTGGTCGCGGCCGATCTCTACGCCGGCACCGCGCTCTGGCGCTACCCGGCGATGGACACGCTCGTGCTTCGGCTCTGCTACACGCTCGGCCCGACGCTGTCGGGCACGCTCGCGTCGTTCCTGCGCGGCAAGTACGTGCCGATGGTGCTCGGCTTTGACCCGCTCTTTCAATTCATGCACGACCACGACGCGGCGCGCGCGATCGTGACTGCGCTCGAGCGGGGCGAGCGCGGCGTGTGGAATGTGGCGGGACCGCCGCCGATGCCGCTGTCGACGATCGTGCGCCGCGCCGGTCGGACCGCGCTGCCGGTCGCCGAGCCGCTGCTCCGCTTCGCGATGGGGCGCTTCGGGTTGCCGAAGCTGCCGCGCGGCGCGGTGACGCACATCAAGTTTCCCGTCGTGATCGACGACGCGCGATTTCGTGCGCAGGCCGCGTGGGCGCCGGAGCACGACGCCGAGGCGACGCTCGACGCGTTCCGTCGCGCCGCGCCGCTGTAGCGCGTCACGGCGTCACGGCGTCACGGCGTCACGGCGTCACGCCGGCAGCGGGCCGGACTCGCGCGACAAGATCGTGTCGACCGCGTCGCCCGGGGCGTGGCCGAGGTGATCGAGGTTGTGGTGCAGGCCGCGTGACTCCTTGCGGCGGCGCGCGCTCTCGATCACGAGGTCGGCGACGAGCGCGAGGTTTCTGAGCTCGATGAGGTCGGCGGTGACCTTGAAGTTCCAGTAGTACTCGCGGATCTCTTCGCGGATGAGTTTGAGGCGGCGGCGTGCGCGCTCGAGTCGCTTGTCGGTGCGGACGATGCCGACGTAGCTCCACATCGTGCGGCGGATCTCGTCCCAGTTCTGCGCGACGACGATCGCGTCGTCGGAGTCGGTCGCGGCGCCCGAGGTCCACGGCTCGGGCGCCGGCGGGCGCGCCCAGTCGAGCTCGCGCACGGCGTCGGCGGCGCGTCGGCCGAACACCAGCCCCTCGAGCAGCGAGTTCGACGCCAGCCGGCACGCGCCGTGGAGCCCGGTGGAGGCGACCTCGCCGGCAGCAAGGAGGTTCGGCACGCTGGTGCGCCCGTGCGAGTCGGTCGCGACGCCGCCGCAAAAGTAGTGCGCCGCGGGCACCACCGGGATCGGCTGGCTCGTGAGATCGATGCCGTACTCGAGGCAGCGCGCGAAGACGTTGGGGAAGCGCTCGCGCAGGAAGCTCGCCTCGAGGTGCGTCATGTCGAGGTGCACGAAGTCGTCGCCAGTGCGCTTGAGCTCGCCGTCGATCGCGCGGGCCACGATGTCGCGCGGCGCGAGGGAGCGCATCGGGTGCTGATGATCCATGAACGGCGTGCCGTCGCGCAGCCGCAGCACGCCGCCTTCGCCGCGCAGCGCCTCGCTGACGAGGAACGACTTGGCGTACGGGTGAAAGAGGCAGGTCGGGTGGAACTGGATGAACTCGAGGTTGGCGACGTGCGCGCCGAGTCGGTAGGCCATCGCCATGCCGTCGCCAGTCGCGACGTCGGGGTTGGTGGTGTAGAGGTAGACCTTGCCGGCGCCGCCCGCCGCGAGCAGCGTCGCGCGCGCGACGATGGTCTTGACCTCGCTGGTGCTGCGGTCCCACACGTAGGCGCCGAAGCAGGCGTTCGGCCCGCCGTACTTGGCGCGTGAGAGCAGATCGATCGCGAGGTGGTCGGAGAGGATCGTGATGCGGTCGGGGCGCGCGCGCACGGCGGCGAGGAGTGCGCGCTCGATTTCGCGGCCGGTGGCGTCCTTGGCGTGCGCGATGCGGCGCGCCGTGTGGCCGCCCTCGCGGCCGAGCTCGAACGCGCCGTGCGCATCGCGCTCGAGCCGCGCGCCGAAACGGTCGACGAGCGTGCGCACGTCTCTGGGCCCATCGGCCACGCACGCCTCGACGACGGCGCGGTTGCAGAGTCCGTCGCCGACCACGAGCGTGTCGTTCACGTGCTGCTCGAGCGAGTCGGAGCCATCCTCGGCGAGCACCGCCGAGACGCCGCCCTGCGCCCAGCCGGTCGCGCCGTCCTCGGGGGCGCGCTTGGTCACGATCAGCACCCGACCGTGCTCACTCGCGTGCAGCGCGAAGTGGAGCCCGGCGACGCCCGAGCCGATCACGAGGTAGTCGGTCTCGACGATCATGCGGCGAGCCTACCGCAGCGCCCGCCGGTTGGAATGCCGCGCGAGGTCGGGTGGTAATGCGGGCGGCCGAGGCGCACGATGAGGGCGCGCTGCGAGCCACGGGCGATCGCAACACGCAGGAACGCGAGGAGACGCAGATGACAAAGTTGGGCTTGAGACTGCGGTTGGCTGCGCTCTTCCTCTTGGCCACGGGTCAG
>SHYZ01000065.1 GCA_009692535.1 Myxococcales bacterium | reverse complement strand
GCAGCGTCGGAGCGGGTGAGACGCTGGAACACCTCTTCGAGTGACGCCTCGCGCCGCTCGAGCTCGAGCAGCCCCCAGCCGCGCGCGACCGCGAGCCGGAAGATCTCGGGGCGGAGGTCGAGCGCGCCGTCGGTGTCGACGACGAAGCCGGCGGTGCCACTCTCGGTCGGCTCGCGCGTGACGCGCACAGCGCCGGCGAGCGTGAGCAGCCGCTCGGTGACCTCGGCTTCGGACGGCGCGCTGCCGTCGAGCAGCAGCCGGAAGCGGCCACTGCGCTCGCGCGCGACCAGATCGTCCGGTCGGCCGTCGGCGACGATGCGTCCGTCGGAGATGATCAGCACGCGGTCACAGGTGGCGCGCACCTCGGGCAGGATGTGCGTGGAGAGGATCACGGTCTTCTCGCGGCCAAGCTCCTTGATGAGGTCGCGAATCTCGACGATCTGGTTGGGGTCGAGGCCGCTGGTCGGCTCGTCGAGGATCATCAGCGGCGGGTCGTGGATGATCGCCTGTGCGAGTCCGACGCGCTGCCGGTAGCCCTTGGAGAGCTCGCCGATCCGCTTGCCCATCACGCTGAGGAGGCCGGTCGCCTCCCCGGTCTTCTTGATGCGCGCGCGCCGCTCACCGGCGGGAATCTTGCGCATGCGCGTGACGTACTCGAGGTAGTCGCAGACGATCATGTCGCGGTAGAGCGGCGTCTCCTCGGGCAGGTAGCCGACGAGGCGACGCGCATCGAGCGAGTGGGTCGACACGTCGTGGCCAGCGATCTTTGCGGTCCCGGACGTAGGCGCGAGATAGCAGGTGAGCAGGCGCATCGTCGTGGTCTTGCCGGCGCCGTTGGGGCCGAGGAAGCCGAGCACCTGGCCGCGCGGCACGGTGAAATCGAGGCCGTTGACTGCGACCTTGTCGCCGTACCGCTTGACCAGCGACTGGCAGCTGACCATCGGGGTTGTGTCGTTGCTCATGCGTTCTCCTTGCAAGTGCGCATCGGTTAGCGCGGCGGGGTTCCTGCGTCAAGCAGCGCGCGGCGTGGCTTCACTCGGGCAGATCGCTGCGGGTGAGGACCAGCGGCGGCGACGACTGACCGGCGGCCGCGCCGGTAGCGCTGACGTCGTCGAGCCAGCCGTCGAGCACCTCGGCGAGCTGCGGCGGGCGGCCTCGGAGCGCAGGTGCAGCGGCGGCGAGGACAGCGGCGCGCACTTCGGGTGTGAGCTTGCCGTCGGAAAAGCAGGTGGTGCGCAGCTCGACGAGATCTTTGGGCCGCACCGGTGCGAAGACAAAGCCGAGCCCGAGCGCGGCGCGCACGACGCTGCTGCGACCGACGTCGCCGAGCGTGACGCCGGCACCGAGCTGCGCGGGATCCTGGCCGAGCACCTCGTGCACAAAGCCGAGCTCCGCGCCGAGGCGGGCCAGCGCGAAGGTCACGCGGCGAATGTCGTCGCGGGTGGCGAGCGGGCGGAGGCCGATGCCGGGCGGGTGGTCGAGCAGGCGTGGGATGAGCGGGCGGAGGCCGGAGAGGGTGGCGAGCAGGGTTTGCTGGGGCTCGCCGGCGCAGGCGGCGCGGGGGCCCAGCGCGCGGACCAGCTCGCCGAGCTGCAGGCCGATCGAGTGACCGACGCGGTGCAGCCGCGTGAGTGAGATCGTCGCGAGGGCGCGCGCGCCGGCGTCGACCTCGCCGCGGGCCACGACCTCGAGGCCGAGCGCGAGCGTGGCGCGGGCCCGGTCGATGCCGCGGGCTGCGTCTTCACGCGCGCCGGGCGCGATGCGGTCGGCGGAGAGCACGCGGTTGCCGAGGAGCACGAGCCCGGCCTCGAATGCCGCGCGTTCGTCGTCGGTGAGGCGCAGGGCCGCCGCGGCGAGAAAGCTCGGCGGCGCGCCGCGGGCACCGACGAGCACCGGGAGGCTGCTCGAGGTGTCGGCAAGCCCGGTGCGCGTGGCGGTGGTCTCGCCGACCTTTACCGACGCGAGGTCGATCGGGCGGTAGACCTCGAGCGCCTCGTAGTAGTCGGCGTAGCCGAGGTCGGCCATGCGACCGCTGCGCCAGCGGAGCGCCATCTCTTCGAGATGCGAGGTCGGCTCCGACGCTGCGGCGCGCAGCGTGTGGCGCGCCAGCACCTGATCCGCGCGGTAGAGAAAATCGAGCAGTCGGTCGAGCAGCATGACGCTCTCTTGGTCGGGCGCGGTGATCTTGACCATGAAGCAGCGGTCGGGCGTGGCGAAGAACGGCGGCTCCTCGTCATCGGGAACTTCCCCTTCGTGCAGGTCGTAGATTCGCGTCTCGCGCTGGAGCAGCAGCGCGGCGAGTTCGGGATCGAGACCTTTCCAGACCTCACCGAGTCGCTCGTAGCCGCCGTCGACCAGCGCGGCGAGCCAGGGGCGCGAGGCGGCGAGATCCAGCTCGTCGCCACGCCAGAGCGCGAGGTCGAGGACGCCCTGCACCTGCTCGGGCGTCGCGAGCGCGAGCAGGTCGACCGCGTACTCGATCCCGGCGTCCTCGATGAGGGCGTGGAGATCCTGCACCGCGAGCGTGCTGACCGCCTCGCCGGGATCGTCGGCGGACAGCAGCGCGTCCACAAAACGAGCGGGCGTGAGCGGAGCGTCCGTGATGATGCGGCGCGGGGTGTTGGCCATGCGGCGCGCAACCTATCACCGAGTCCCGTCTGAACAAGGGCCGATGCTACCCTCGGCTCGGTGGCCAAGGACGCGACCACAGTCCCGACGACGACGCGCGCGGTCCGTACATTTCGTGAGCAGCTGGCGCGTGCGTTTGCGCGACTCGGCATCGGACCGGGCGCGCCCCTGCTCGTGGCCTGTTCGGGTGGCGCTGATTCGCTCGCGCTCGCCGACGCCACGCTCGCGCTGCGCTCCCGACTCGCGCTCGGGCAGGTGACGATCTGCCATGTCCATCACGGACTGCGCGCCGGCGCAGACGCAGACGCCGAGCAGGTGCTCGCGTTCGCCCGGGCCGGCGGGGCAAACGCGATCGTCGAGCGCGTGGTCGTCGACCTGCGTCGGGGCCGAGGGCCGGAGGAGGCCGCGCGGGACGCACGCCACGCCGCGCTCGAGCGGGCCGCCCGAGGTGTCGGCGCGAGCCACGTACTGCTTGCGCACACCGCCACCGATCAGGTGGAGACCGTGCTGATGCGCCTGGTCGCCGGCACCGGCGCACGCGGCCTCGCCGGAATCCCCGAGCGGCGCGGCCGATTGGTGCGACCGCTGCTCGAACGGACGCGCGCCGAGGTGCTCGCCTACATCGCCGCGCGTGGGCTTGCGCCGGCGCACGACGAGTCGAACGACGACCTGCGGTTCACGAGGAATCGCTTTCGGGCCGAGGTTGTTCCGCTGCTCCGCCGCGAGAACCCCGCGCTCGAGGAGGCGGTGTCGCGCGCGAGCCGCGCGCTCGCCGAGACCGAGGGCGCGATGGCGTGGGCGATCGCCGAGGCGCGCGCGCGGCTCGCGCCGCAGGGTGGCCGGGACGAGTTCACGGTTGCCGTGCCGCTGCTCGCCGCGTTGCCGCCGCTGCTCGCGAAGCGCCTCCTCGCCGACCTCGCGCTCGAGCTTGGCGTCGTGCTGGGCGCGCGGCACCTTGACGCCGTGCTCGCGCTCACGCGCCGAAAGACCGCGGGCAGCGTGTCGATCCGCGTGCCCCGGCTCGAGGTCGCGCGGCAGTACGACGAGCTGCTCCTGCGTCGCGCGGACGGCGCTCAGCCCGTGGCTGCAGCGGTGGCGGTCAGCATCGAGGGCGAGGGCGGACCGTTCACCACGCGCTCGGTGCGCGCCGGGGATCGCATGCGGCCGGCAACCCTCCGCGGCCGCTCGCGCAAGCTCTCCGACCTGCTCGTCGATCGCAAAGTCCCGCGCGCGCACCGAGCTGAGTCGGTCGTCGTGCTCGACGCCGCAGGCGACATTGTCTGGGCCGAGCACGTCGGTGTTGCCGTCGACAAACGGCTCTCCGTCGCCTTGACGAGGCAGGAACCAGCGGCTATCAAGTAGCCAAGACCGCGCGCCTCAAGTGGCGTGCTCTCACCGAGGCGAGACTTGCGACAAACGCACAAGACGATGCTCCTCTGGGTCCTGTTGATCCTCATGTTCGTGAGCATCTACAAGCTCTTCACCGACCCGACCAAGGGCGAGCAAAAGGTCGACTTCGGCGTCTTCCTCGCCGACCTCGCTGACCCTGCGCAGAAGGAGAAGAAGGATCAGATCGAGAAGATCACGATCCAGCCGCGCGGCAACAACACCGCCCGGTACATCATCGCCTACCGCGGCCAGCAGCAGAAGGTGGTCACGCAGGGCGCGTATTTCGGCGAGACGACGGAGCGCTTTGAGAAGCTCGGCATCAAGAACTATTCGGTCGAGATGAAAGAGGAGCCGAGCTTCTGGGGCCAGGTGCTCGTCTCCTGGCTGCCGATGCTGCTGCTCTTCGGCGTCTTCATCTTCTTCATGCGCCAGCTGCAGGCGGGCGGCGGCAAGGCGATGAGCTTCGGCAAGTCAAAGGCGCGGCTGCTCAACGAGCAGCAGACCAAGGTCACCTTCAAGGACGTCGCCGGCATCGAAGAGGCCAAGGACGAGGTCGAGGAGATCATCGCGTTCCTGCGCGATCCCAAAAAGTTCACGCGGCTCGGCGGGCGGATCCCCAAGGGCGTGCTGATGATGGGCTCGCCAGGCACCGGCAAGACGCTGCTCGCGCGCGCGATCGCCGGGGAGGCGGGCGTGCCGTTCTTTTCGATCTCTGGCTCCGACTTCGTCGAGATGTTCGTCGGCGTCGGCGCGTCGCGTGTGCGCGATCTCTTCGAGCAGGGGAAGAAGAACGCGCCCTGCATCATCTTCATCGATGAGATCGACGCGGTGGGCCGACAGCGTGGCGCCGGGCTCGGCGGCGGGCACGACGAGCGCGAGCAGACGCTCAACCAGCTGCTGGTCGAGATGGACGGCTTCGAGTCGAACGACGGCGTGATTCTCGTGGCCGCGACCAACCGCCCCGACGTGCTCGACCCGGCGCTGCTCCGGCCGGGACGCTTCGATCGCCGCATCATGGTGCCGCGCCCCGACGTGCGTGGCCGGCTCGGCATCCTCAACGTACACGCCAAGCGCTCGCCGCTCGACGCCGGGGTCAAGCTCGAGGTGATCGCCAAGGGGACGCCGGGATTTTCGGGCGCGGACCTCGAGAACTTGGTGAACGAGGCGGCGCTGCTCGCCGCGCGCAACGGCAAGGACAAGCTCGAGATGATCGATTTCGAGCTCGCCAAGGACAAGGTCCTGATGGGAAGCGAGCGACGCTCACTCGTCATCAGCGAGCGTGAGAAGCGGACGACCGCGTACCACGAGGCCGGGCACGCGTTGGTCGCGCGCATGCTTCCTGGCGCCGACCCGGTCCACAAGGTGACGATCATCCCGCGTGGGCGCGCGCTCGGGCTCACGCAGCAGCTCCCCGCCGAGGACCGTCTCAACATGTCCAAGGAGTTCGCGCTGAACCAGATCGCGATCCTGATGGGCGGGCGGCTCGCCGAGGAGATCATCTTCTCTCAGCAGACCACCGGAGCGGGCAACGACATCGAGGTGGCGACCGACCTCGCGCGCCGCATGGTGTGCGAGTGGGGCATGAGCGAAAAGCTTGGGCCGCTCACGTTCGGCAAGAAGGAGGAGCAGGTCTTCCTCGGCCGCGACCTTGGGCAGCGACGGGACTATTCGGAAAAGACCGCGATCGAGATCGACGACGAGGTGCGCCGCATCGTGACCGAGAACCACGAGCGGGCGCGGCACGTCCTGCTCGCGAACCTCGACCACCTGAAGGCGATCGCTGAGGCGTTGCTCGAGTTTGAGACGCTCGGCCCCGACGACCTCGACGTGCTGATGCGCGGCGAGCGGATCCTCCGCCCGCCGCCGGTGGTGGCGGTTGACGGCAAGGCCGACAAGGCCGAGAAGAGTGACAAGCCGGAGCAGAGCGAGGCGGGGACCGACCTGGTCGCTTCGCTCTTTCCACCACAGCCCGTGGTCGCGGGCGGCGGGCCGGCCTAGCGGACCGCTGGCCAGTACAACGGCCGGAACACCGCACGACGGGAACGACGGGAAGAGGCGAGGGCGAACGTGACCAGTTGCGGAATCGCCGACCTTTTGCACAGGCGCCGGGGGCCGCTGCTCATGGGCGTGCTCAACGTGACGCCCGATAGCTTTTCCGACGGCGGGGCGCATGCCGACGTCGACGCGGCCGTGCGCGCCGGCTTGGCGCTGGTCGAGGACGGCGCCGACCTGCTCGATGTCGGCGGTGAGTCGACGCGGCCGGGCGCGGCAGCGGTGCCGGTCGCGATCGAGCTCGCGCGCGTCGTGCCGGTGCTGCGTGCGCTCCGGCAGCGCACGGCGGTGCCGCTCGCGATCGACACCACCAAGGCCGAGGTCGCACACGCCGCGCTCGATGCAGGCGCGACCATCGTGAACGATATTTCCGGCGGACGCTGGGACGCCCTCATGCTGCCGCTCTGCGACGAGCGCGGCGCGACGTTCATCGCAGGTCACCTGCGTGGGCACGACCTCGCGTCGGTGCACACGGCGGCATCGCCGTCGTTCGACGAGGTGGTCACCGAGCTGGCCGAGCGCGTGGCGGCGGTGACCGTGGCGCTGCGTGGCCGCATGTTTGTCGACCCCGGCCTCGGGTTCGGCAAAGGGACCGCCGAGAATCTCGAACTGCTTCAGCGTCTCGGGGAGCTGCGCGCGCGCCTCGGTCTGCCGGTGCTGGTCGGGCCGTCGCGCAAGCGCTTCCTCGGCGAGCTGACCGGGCGTGCGCTGCATGAGCGGGATGACGCGACCGTCGGTGCGTGCCTCGCGGCGGCGGCGGCCGGCGCCGACATGCTGCGAGTACATGACGTGCGGCGCGTGCGTGACGCGCTGGTCGTGTTCGAGCAAGCGCGCCCGCGGCCTGGGGCGCTGGCGGTCGACACGCGTGGCCGCGCATGAGCGCGCTGCCCGAGCTCCTCGGTCTGCCGTCGTACGCGGCGCTCGCGCTGCTCGTCCTCGATCTGGCGATCGTCTGCTTCGCGCTTCATCGCGTGCTGCTGCTGGTGCGAGGCACGCGCGCCGCACAAATCGCCGCCGGGCTCGCGCTGGTCGGCATCGTGCTGCTGATCGGCCGCGCGCTCGAGCTCAAGCTGCTCTCACGCGTCCTCGATCACTTCATGACCCACGCGGTGGTGCTGGTGATCGTCGTCTTTCAGCCCGAGGTTAGGCGCGGGCTCATGCGGCTCGGCCAACGGCTGATCGCCACCGGGCGCGGCTCCGAGGAGACCCACCTCTTTGAGGAGATCGTCGGCGCTGTCGAGCATCTCTCCCGCGCCCGCGTCGGCGCGCTGCTCGTGCTCGAGCGGGAAGGGGACCTGAGCGAAATCGTCGAGGGGGGCGAGACGCTCGACGCGCGGATCTCCAAGGAGCTGCTGGTCGCGCTCTTCTCCCCCTCGCCGCACAACGCGCTGCACGACGGTGCCGTCGTCGTGAAGCACCTCCGGGTGCTGCGCGCCGGGGCACTCCTGCCGCTCTCAGGCAACCCTGACCTCGACCGTCGGCTCGGCACGCGGCATCGCGCCGCGCTCGGCGTGACCGAGGAGAGCGATGCGGTCGCGGTGGTCGTGAGCGAGGAGCGGGGCGAGATCAGCCTCTGCCTGCAGGGGCACATTGCGCGTGACCTCGACGTGGCCGCGCTTCGGCGTGCGCTGATGGGCCTCTTCACCACCCAGGAGCGACACTCGCGCCGCGTCGAGGAGGAGGCGGCGGCCGCGGCAGCGACAGCCCACGCAGTCTCCGCGCTGGTGGAGGCGGCCGTGTCGGGACCGCACGCGGTCGTCGCCGCCAAGACCAGGAAGAGCGCGGAGCGGTCGGACGGCACGAAGGCTGTGGGAGACTAGCGCCCGATGGCGACGCGGCGACTGTTCGGCACCGATGGGATTCGCGGCGTGGCCAACGTGGCGCCGATGACGCCCGAGGTCGTGTTGCGCCTCGGCATGGCGATCGCCGCGCAGGTACGCGCTGGCGCAACTGCCGCCGGTCGCCGGCACGGCCGGATCGTGATCGGCAAGGACACGCGCCTCTCCGGCTACCTCTTCGAGACCGCGCTCGAGGCCGGCATCGTCTCCATGGGCGCCGACGTGATGCTCTGCGGCCCGCTGCCCACGCCGGCGATCGCGTTCATCACCTCGTCGATGCGCGCCGACGCCGGCATCGTGATCAGCGCGAGTCACAACCCATATCAAGACAACGGCATCAAGGTCTTCGCGCGCGACGGCTTCAAGCTCCCCGACGACGTCGAGCTCGAGCTCGAGCGACTGATGGACGACCCGACGCTCGACCGCCTGCGCGCTGGCGCTGCCGACATTGGGCGCGCGGTCCGCATCGACGACGCGGTGGGGCGCTATGTCGTCTTCCTCAAGAACTCCTTCCCGCGCCACCTCACGCTGGATGGCCTCAAGATCGTCGTCGACTGCGCACACGGCGCGGCCTACAAGGTCGCGCCCGCGGTCTTCGCTGAGCTCGGCGCTGAGGTGATCGCGCTCGGCGTCGACCCCGATGGCAAGAACATCAACGCCGGCTGCGGCGCGCTCCACCCCGAGCAGCTCGCTGCTGAGGTTCGTGCACGCGGCGCTCACCTCGGCGTCGCGCTCGACGGCGACGCCGATCGCGTGATCGTCTGCGACGAGGCCGGCAAAATCGTCGACGGCGACACGGTGATGGCGCTCTGCGGCACGCGCATGCTGGCACGCGGCACGCTCCGGCACGGCACGGTGGTCGGCACCGTCATGTCAAACCTTGGCCTCGAGCGCGCCCTCCTGAGCGCGGGCGGCCGCCTGATCAGGACGCAGGTCGGCGACCGCTACGTCGTCGAGGAGATGCGGCGCGGCACGTACAACTTTGGCGGCGAGCAGTCGGGCCACCTCGTCTTCTTCGATCACGCCACCACCGGTGACGGCGTCGTCGCCGCGCTCGCCGTGCTCGCGATCATGCTCGAGGAGGGCCGCCCGCTCTCCGAACTCTCTCGCGTGATGGAGCGCTGCCCGCAAGTGCTGGTAAACGTCGCGGTGACCGAGCAACGCCCGCTCGACGGACTCCCCGAGGTGGCCGGGCTCATCGCGCGGGTCGAGCGTGACCTCGGCACCGACGGGCGGGTGCTGGTGCGCTACAGCGGCACCGAGCGCAAGGCGCGGGTGATGATTGAAGGCAGCGACGAGACACGGATCCGCGCCTTCGCCGACGAGATCGCCCAGGCGATCGTGCGCGCCTGCGCGTGAGTCGAGCGGTCAGGCGCGGCGACCTCACGAGCGCATGAATTGACACCTGCCAACCGGCGCGACTAGGCTGAAATCCCCCTAGGGAGTCCGTTATGAAGCCTGTCCTGTCCCTGCGCCGCGGTCTCCTGCTCCTTGTCGTGTTGGCGGCCGCCTGCTCCACGGGCAACGTCGGTGGCGACGACACGCCGCCGATCCCCGGCGAGGTCGACGCGCGCGCGATGCAGCAGGTCGACTGTGTGCCGTCGTGCAACTCGGCGCAGCTCTGCTGCGACATCGCGGGCACGTCGGCGTGCATCAACGGCGCGGGCGACATGAACAACTGCGGCAGCTGCGGCAACCGGTGCGACCTCGATCAGGCCGACTCGTGCGGCGGCGGGCTCTGCAAGTGCGGCTTCTCGCCGTCGTGTACCGGCGACTCGACCTGCTGCCCGCTCGCGGGCTGCAAGAACCTCATGACCGATCCGGCGAACTGCGGTGAGTGCGGTCACGCGTGCGGCGCCGGCGCGGTCTGCACCGGCGGTGAGTGCACCTGCGGCGGGAGCATCTGCGGCGCGGGCGAGGCGTGTTGCGGCGGCGACTGCGTGAGCACCACGACCGACGAGCAGAACTGCGGCGCGTGCGGCACGGTCTGCTCGGGCATGGCGTCGGCATGCAACGGCGGCATCTGCGGCTGCGCGGGCGGCGGCGGTGCCTGTCCGACGGGGATGGGCGTGCTCGCGATGTGCTGCAGCACCGGCTGCATCGATGTCTGCGCCGACCCGATGAACTGTGGCGGTTGTGGCGCAGCGTGCGCCATCCCGGGTGACATGTGCGTGTTCGGCACCTGCTTCTTCTCGGGCGGGGGCTCGCCCAACCCGGCTTGTATCGGCCTGATGCCGTAGCCAGCGGATCGGTCGATGCGGCTGCACGTCAACATCGACCACGTCGCCACGGTCAGGCAGGCTCGTGGCACGAGCTACCCCGATCCGGTCTGGGCGGCGGCGCTGTGCGAGCTCGCTGGCGCGCATGGCATCACGGCGCACCTCCGCGAGGACCGGCGCCATGTGAACGACCGCGACATGCGGCTGCTCCGCCAGACGGTGCGCACGGTGCTGAACTTCGAGATGGCGGCGACCGACGAGATGGTGCGGATCGCGTGCGAGGTTCGGCCTGAGATTGTCACGCTGGTACCGGAGCGGCGCGAGGAGCGGACCACAGAAGGAGGGCTGGACCTCCTGGCACAAGGGGCACGATTGCGCGCGCCCTGTGCGGCGCTCGCCGACGCGGGGATCGCGGTCGCGATTTTCGTCGACCCCGATGAGCGGCAGGTGCGTGCAGCGGCGGAGCTCGGCGTGCCGCGGATCGAGCTTCACACCGGCGACTACTGCCACGCGACGGGCGTGACTGCGCGCGCGGAGCTCGCGCGGTTGACCCAAGCGACCGCGCTCGGCGTGTCGCTTGGGCTCGAGGTCGCCGGCGGGCATGGGCTCGACTATCCGAACGTCGGACCGGTGGCGGCGATCCCGGGGATGACCGAGCTCAACATTGGGCACGCGATCGTCGGGCGGGCGATCTTCGTCGGGCTCGATCGGGCGGTGCGCGACATGCTCGCGCTGCTGCCGCCAGCATGATCGTCGGCGTGGGCATCGACCTCGCGGAGGTCGACCGGATCGCAGCGGCACTGGCGCGTTGGGGCGAGCGTTTCGCAGCGCGGGTGTTCACGTCTGGCGAGCGAGCGACCTGTCGCGCGCGCGGCGACGGCGCAGCGCACTACGCAGCGCGCTTTGCCGCAAAGGAGGCGGCGTTCAAGGCGCTCGGCGGTCCGCGTGGCGTCAGCTGGCTCGACCTCGAGGTGGTGGCCGCTCCGGGCGGTGACCGCGCGCCTTCGCTCGCGCTGCACGGCGCTGCGGTCGCGGCGGCAAGCGCGCTCGGCGTGGTACGGCTGCACCTGTCGCTCACGCACACTCAGGGCGTCGCTGCGGCGGTGGTGATCGCCGAGGGTGCAGTGGCCCACCGCCCGCCTGTGGTGTAATCGAAAAATGGTGCGCTACCTTCCCAACGCGGAGGAGATGCGCGCGCTCGACCGCCATGCGATCTCGGTGCTCGGGATTCCCGGGGCGGTGCTGATGGAGCACGCGGGGCGCGCCGTCGCTGACGAGGTCGCCAGCCTGGCACCGGCGGGCGCGCGCGTGGCGGTGGTGGCGGGCGCGGGGAACAACGGCGGCGACGGCTTCGTCTGCGCACGCTGGTTGCGCGAGCGTGGGCGCGAAGTGGTGGTGTTGCTCGTCGCGGGACGGCCGCGCGCCGGGGCAGATGCAGCGCTGCACCTCGATGCGTGCGAGCGCGCTGGGGTTCGCGTGCTGCCGCTCGCCGGGAGCGAGGGGTTGGTCTTTTCCGCAGCGGTCGTGGTCGACGCGCTGCTCGGGATCGGACTTCGGGACGACGTGACCGGCGAGCTGGCCGATGCGATCGCGCTGATGAACAGCGCGCCGGGGCGGGTCGTGGCGGTCGATGTGCCGAGCGGCCTCTGCGCCGACACCGGGCGGGCACGCGGCGCTGCGGTCGAGGCGGATGTCACGGTCAGCTTCGGCTTCGCCAAGGTCGGGCTGATCTCGTCACCAGGCTGCGCGCGCGCCGGGCGGATCGTTGTCGCAGAGATCGGCATTCCGCTGCGACTCGCTGGTGAGCTCGGCATCCAGACCACGCTGCTCGACGCAGCGGCGGCCGCGCTGCTGCTGCCGGTGCGACCGGCGAGTGGTCACAAGGGGACGTTCGGGCATCTGCTGGTCGTCGGCGGCTCCGCCGGCAAGCTCGGCGCGGGGCTGCTCGCAGCGGAGGGCGCGCTTCGTGCCGGCGCAGGGCTGGTCACACTCGCAACAGCGCCCGCTGTGCGCGCTGCATGTGAGGGGCGGCTCGCCGAGGCGATGGTGGCGGAGCTCGATCTCGACGCTGCGTCGGGCGCCGCCGCGTTGCTGCGCTGCGCGGAAGGGAAGGGGGCGCTGGTGATCGGCCCAGGCATGTCGCCGTCGGAGTCAGCGGGCGCGTCGCTCAGAGCCGCGCTGCCGCAGCTCGGTGTGCCGGTCTGCCTCGATGCTGATGGGCTGAACCACCTCGCGCGCAACGTCGGCGCCGCGACCGGCGTGGCGGGGCTGGTGCTCACGCCGCATCCCGGTGAGGCCGCGCGGCTGCTTGGTGTGACGGTGGCGGAAGTGCAGACCGACCGGGTCGGCGCGGCGCGGCGGTTGGCTCAGACCACCGGGGCAGTGGTCGCACTCAAGGGAGCGAGGACCGTCGTCGCTGCGCCGGACGGCCGCGCGGCGATCAATCTCTCTGGCAACGCTGGCATGGCCACGGCAGGGTCGGGTGACGTTCTCGCCGGCGTCGTCGGCGCGCTGCTCGCAGCCGGCGTCGCGCCGTTCTCAGCCGCGGGTCTCGCCGTGTTTGCCCACGGCGCTGCCGGGGACCTCGCGCGCGACGAAGAGGGCGAGGCGGGGGTGATCGCGTCTTCGATCGCCCAGCGACTCGGCCGTGCGTTTGCCGCACTCGCCGGATCCGCCGGGCCCGGCTGACGCCGTTCTGGCGCCTGCCTGCGTCAGAACGGCAACGCACGGTGTGGCACGCTGGCCACGCCTTCACGATTTCACGTAGCTTGCGTCTGGCGCGGCGCTTGCTCAGCACCGCTCTTCATGATGAAGAGCCAGCACCGTGAGCGCTTCGAGCAGGAGACCCTGCCGCTCCTCGACGATCTCTACGGCGTGGCGATGCGATTTACGCGCGCACCGGCCGATGCCGACGACCTCGTGCAGGACACCATGGCGCGGGCCTACGCCGCGTGGGACCGCTTCGAGCACGGCTCGAACGTGCGCGCATGGCTCGTGCGGATCCTCGTGAACGGCTATATCGGCGACTACCGTCGAGCGCGAACTCGGCGCCGGTTCGCCGAGCGGACCGACGACGCGCCCCGCCGCGCAAGCTACGGCGAGGCCACACGCGCGCGCGCCGACAATCCCGAAGGGGTCCTGCTCGCGAGCACGCTCTCCGACGAGGTGACTCGCGCGCTCGACGCACTCCCCGCCGGGTATCGCGAGGTGGTGCTGCTCGCCGACATCGAGGGACTGAGCCACCGCGACATCGCCACACGGCTGCGGCGCCCCGTGGGTACGATCATGTCGCGCCTGTTCCGCGCCCGCGCGCGGCTCCGTACGCTGCTCGCGCCCTGGGCGCAGCTCGAGCACGGACTCGGCTAACGGTCGTCGGGCACCGGCGCTGGTCAACGCGGCAGCCGCGCTGCGCGTTAGCGCGGAGCGCTGGGCTGGCAGGCGTCGAGCGTGAGCAGCGCCTGCGGTCCGGGCGCGCCGAGGCACTGGTACTCCCACGGCGCGCGTGGGATCCGTTCTTCGCCCGCTTCTCCGCGCGCGTCGGTGTAGCCAGCTTTGGCGAGGCCGTCGCCGAGCACGACGACATAGAGCTCGCCGATCAGCGGGCTGCCGCCCTCGCTGGACCACCAGATGTGGAGCCAGTCGTCGTTGGGCGCGGCGGTGGGTGGCGCGAGCGCGGTCGTGGCGGCGCGACGAAGCGACTCGCTCTCGCTGCCGGCAGCGAGCCGCGTGAGCAGCGCGCGTGCGGCGTTGACGTCGATGAGACCGAGCGCGCGAATCGCTGCGAGGCGGGGATAGCGGTGCGGGTCGGCCTCGGCCATCGCGAGGAGCGTGGTCGCGATGGCGGCAGGAAAGGGTGACGTGGCGGTGCGCGACGCACGGCCGCTGGTGAGAGCCGCGGCGGCGTTCACACGGACGTAGGGGTTCGCGTGCGCAAGGAGCGGGGCCAGTTCTTCGCGTGATGCACCCTGGCGCACGAGCGCGGCGCTGGCGTTGACTGCGGTGCAGAAGGCGTGGCTGCGTGCAAACGCGAGCAGCCGCGGGCGCCCGCCGATCGCGACCAGCGCGGCCCCGCCGAGTCGTCCCACGGCCCAGAGCGCGGCGCAGCGGACCCCGTCGTCGTCGGCAGCGACGGCGCGCGCGAGGAATGGCGCGGCGCGGGCAGCATCGCCGAGTTGACCGAGCGTCTCGAGTGCGGCGCGGCGCACGTCGCGGCGTGCGTCATCGGCGAGCGTGGCCACGACCGGGAGCGAAGTGGGGTCGTGCGCGGCCGCCAGCGCGTCGAGCGCGTCGAGCGCGAGTAGCGTGTCGGGGGCGGCAGCGAGGGCTTCGAGTGAGCGCAGCACCGCTGGATCGCGCTGACGCCGTAGCGGCCCGCGCAGTGCCGCGAGTGCGGCCCGCCTGCCGGCGATTGGCCCGGTGCCCGTCGCGCGCGCAAGGAGCGGCGCGAGGCTCGCAGGATCGCCGAGCGCGGCGAGCGCCTCGGCGGCGGCGTGGACCAGGTCGGCGTTGGCGCCATCGAGGAGCGCGAGCAACGGCCTCGTTGCGCGTGGATCGCCGATTCGGCCCAGCGCCGCGATGGCGCCGGCATGAGGTGAGCCACCCGTGGTGAGCGCGAGCAGACGAGGAACCGCCGCGCGTGCCGACAGGTTGCCCAGGTGGTCGATCACGCGGGCGCGGACCTCTTCGTCGGGATCGTCGAGCGCGTCAAGCAGTGCCGAGATTGCGCGCGCGTCGAGCATTGGTGTGATCGCGCTCGCCGCCAACCGGCGCAGGGCCGCATCGGGATCGCCGAGCAGCGCGAGCAGCGGCGCGAGGGTGCGCGGGTCGGCGAGCCGAGCAAGTGCCTCGACGATCCGGTCACGCCGCTGGAGCCGGCCACGCTCGAGTTCAGCCACGAGCGCCGGGACGGCGCGGGCATCGCCGAGCGCGCCGAGCACCTCCACCGCGGTCGCGACGTCGCAGGCATCGATCGATCCGTCAAGACAAGCGGCCAAGGGGCCGACCACGGCAGCCCCGGCGAGCTTGAGCGCCTCGGTGGCGGCGAGTCGCAGCGGCTCATGCCGAGTGAGTCGAACCAATGCTTCGAGCGCGTGTGCGTCGGCGATTCGCCCGAGCGCCTCAGCGACCTTGGCCCCGAGCTCGTCGGGCGTCCGGTAGAGCAGGGGCGAGAGCGCCCGCGACGTCTCGGGCAAGCGCAGGTGTCCGAGCGACTCGACCGCCGCGATCCGGAGGTCATAGTCTGGCTCGCGGAGCAGCCGCACGAGCGCAGGGCCGGCGCCCGCATCGGCGAGGCGTCCAAGCGCGAGCACCGCCTGCACGCGAACCTCGGCGGAGCTGTCGCTGAGCCGCTCGAGCAGCGGGAGCACCGCCCGCACATCGCCAAGGTCGCGCAGTCGCTCGACCGCGGCGCGGCGCACTTGCACCTGCTCGTCGTCGAGTCGGCCGATGAGCGGCAGCACCGCGTTGGCACCGCCGATGCGCCCGAGGGCTTCGACGGCAGCACGTCGCACGGTCGGCTCGGCATCGCCTAGCGCCCGACCGATCGCAGCGGTGGCGGCAGCGTCACCAAAAGTTCCGAGCAGCTCCGCGACCGTGGCGCGCAGCTCCCGATCGGGTGACTTGAGCCACCCCGAGATCAGCGGCACCGCCTCGACCACCTTGTGGCGGGCGAGGGCGCGTGCGGCCTCGAGCCGCACCGTGGGATCATCGTCGGAGAGCGCGGCGAGCAGATGGCGCAGCGCGTCGCCTGATGCGTGCGCTGCGAGCGCCCGAACCGCGTTCAGCCGAACGCCTGGGTCCGAATCATTGAGGCCACGCGCATCCGCGGCCACCTTGCCGGACCAGTCGAACCCTCGAGCCGGTTCTGCGGTCAGCGCGAGCTGCGCGAGCAGAACTGCGAAGGCGACCAGCGCGCGCACGTTGAAAGTATAGCCGCGCGTCCGGAATAAAAAATGTCGAGCGGCACGTCCCTGAGCAAAACGTCTTCAGAGGGCTGAGAGATTTTCGAGTTCGACGGAAGCGTCACCGCGCCGTCGGAACCATCTTGACGTTGTCGTCCCCTGCAGAGTTTTATCAGCTGGATGAGTAGTGGGCGTATTGGCTTGCCCACTCCCGGCACGGCGTCAACGCTCGCTCAGCGTATCGCCCACCCGGTATTTCTCGTCCCAACCGTGCCCAGAGATGCGACTCCCTGGGCTATCCTCTCCTGGGGTTCGGCTCGCCTACACGGCTTGACCCGAAATCCCTGCCTACGGCATCTCGACCGTAAGCACCTCTCCTGACGTTCCTTGCCCCTTCAGCGCTCTAGGTGGGAGGAGTCCACGTCCCGTTCGGCGACCTTGCGGCCTCCGCGTCGGGCTTCCCGGGCGTTACCCGGGTGATGCGCCAGTGGGATCCATTCCACCGGCTACGGTGTCGCTCTCGGGTTTTCTCAACCCCTCAGCGACTTTTTCCTCATCCCGCCCCCCCGCCATTTTCAGACGGGTGGCACTCCTGGGGTTCTGCCCTTCAAGGGTTTGTTCCCCCCACGAAGACCCACCGGCTCGTCGCCGTTGGCCTACCCTCTTGACGTTTCTCCCGCCGACTGGCCTGTTCCCTTCCTAGGAGGGAACATCCGCGGGCGCAGCTGACCTGAGCCTAGGATTCTCGCTCAGCTGCCATTAATCGTCTTCAGGGTCTCTATCCTCGTGGGAATCGATCCGCATTGCCCATGCCTGTTTAGAGCACGACAACCGACCATCCCTTCCTGGGCTTGCGCCTCATTGTGGATTGCACCCCTGTGCCCGCCGCGGCTTCCGCCGCGACACCGTCCTGCTTCGCGCAACCCGACTCTGTCGCCAGAGTAAAGCCCCGCTGCAGTCCACGGCTTGCCGGTCACAGGAGCGGACCCTCTCTCACGAGAGGACCCTCCCACTTCGAGGTTCCTTGCCTTCAACCGCCTCCCTCGTTTTGATGACCCCGTGCCGCGAGCCGTCGGGCGTGAACCCTTGGCTTCAGGCTTCCGTGCCCCTCGCGGGACCGTGAAACCCTCTTTGCGTCATCGAGACCCCCTTGCCGGAGCTTTGGGAGCCGTTTGATTCGGCGACTTGCTCAGGCGCTTCGTGCCGCCCGACGAATAGAGTTGTACGGCCGCGGCCGATCCAGGTCAACGGGATTCTGTTCGATCGCGATCGATGAGACATGTCATCACGTATAATCAGTAACTTGCCAGCCAGCAGATCGGATCTGTTCTGATCACACAATGAACACACGCGTTGTACACAGGTGCGGGAGCGGACGAGAATTGCATAGCTAGCCCACCATCGTCCGAGCAAGCCATGTGCAACGCCGACTTGCTCCTGTGAACACTGCGTTTAGCCGGTGAAACTGGCTCCATAGGTGATTGTGCGCGGCAAACCATGGTGGCACGGCTGTTTGTCGCACGTGTGAGCGACAAACCATGATGTCACCGGGTATGGCGGCACAAGTTCACAGCCCGAGAAACTAGTAGCTCATCTCGAAGCTGGCGCGGTGGCGTGGACCCTGAAAGCCAGGGAACTGCATGGAGCGCATCACGCCCAGCACGCAGCGTGCGGCA
>SHYZ01000064.1 GCA_009692535.1 Myxococcales bacterium | reverse complement strand
GCTGTTTTCGGGCGGCGGTGCAGCCTCGCCTTTCCCGCCGCAACTGCCGTGATATTCTCGCCGGCGGCGATGATGATCTGTCCCCGTTGCCGCGCCAGCTACGAGGCGAACGAGCGCTACTGCATCAAGGATGCAGCGTCACTCGTCGAGCGCACCGACTTCGATCGGATCAACACCACCGTTGGCAGCTATCGCCTGCACAACATCCTCGGGCGCGGCGGGATGGGGACCGTCTACCGCGGCGAGCACGTCTACATCGGCAAGCCGGTGGCCGTGAAAATCCTCCACGAGCGGTTCGCGCGTAACGAGGAGTCGGTGCATCGCTTCCTGCGCGAGGCCCGCGCGGCGTCGTCGATCAACCACCCGAACATCGCTGACGTGACCGACTTCGGCCCGACCGCCGAGGGGAGCGTCTACTTCGTGATGGAGTATATCGAGGGCGAGGGCCTCGAGGACATCATCGCGCGCGAGGGTCCGCTCGCGCTCCACCGCGCGATCAACATCGTGATCCAAATGTCGTCGGCGCTCGGGCGCGCGCACGAGCAGGGGATCGTCCACCGCGACCTCAAGCCCGACAACGTCATCCTCGCCAAGCGGCAGGGGCGCCGCGAGCTCATCCGTGCCGTCGGACCTGGTGACGACGGGGCGATGCGGTTTTCGATCGAGCCCGAGCAGACCTACGACTTCGTGAAGCTGCTCGACTTCGGGATCGCGCTGGTGCAGGACCCGCGCTCCGACGCACACGAAGCGGCGATGGCCGCGTCCGGCACGATCTGCGGCACGCCCGAGTACATGTCGCCCGAAGCCGCGCGCGGCGGGGCGATCGACGGGCGCGCCGACATCTACTCGCTCGGCGTGATCTTCTACGACATGCTCACCGCGAGCGTGCCGTTCCAAGCCGAGTCGCCGATGGAGACGCTGCAGCTGCACCTCCACCAGGCGGCGCAGCCGCCGCGCCAGCGCCGCCCCGACGCTGAGATCACCGAGGCGGCCGAGCAGCTCATCCTCCGCGCAATCGAGAAGCGTCCCGAAGATCGTCACCAGACGATGGACGAGCTCCGTGAGGACCTCAAGCGCTGCTACGGCTCAATCGCGTACCGACGCGACTCGCTGAACTACGCCGGGGCGCGGGGCGCGGGCGTCGGGCCGCGGCGATCGCACCTCACCGAGGAGCTCTCGGCCGCGTTCTCCGATCCAGGCGCTAGCGCCACCGGCATCCCGCTGCTCACGCCGATCGATGACGCGATCGAGTGGGCGCGCGCACCGCGGCCAATGGCGGCCGAAGAGAGCGGTCCGCTCCTGCTGACGCAGCGCAAGCCGCAGGGCTGACGCAGGCCGCGCCCCGAGTATACTCGCCGCGCTCATGGCCTACCGCTACTTCGCCTACGGCTCGGCCCTCCACGCGGCGCATCTCGCCGAGTGGACCCACGAGCACGGCTATGACGGCTTCACGCTCGAGGACGGCGATGCCGCGGTGCTCGACGACTGGGAGCTCACGCTGTCGGTGCCCTCGCGCTACTGGCTCGGCGCGGTCGGCACGATCGCACCTGTGGCCGGCGCCCGCGTCCACGGCCTGCTGTTCACGTTGGCGGATTCCGCAGGCGACATCGTGCGCCACAAGGAGGGCGTCGGCTCGGGCCTCTATCGCGAGGTCGACGTCGAGGTCCGGCTCGCCGCGCCGCTAGGCGAGGACGGGGATGCGACGCTCCAGTTGCTGCCAGCGCGGGCGTTCTGTGCCGCCGAGGGGCGGTCGCTCGCCGAGCCGCCACCCGCCTCACGACGCTGGCTCGACATTGTGGTCGCAGGCGGGCGCGCGCGCGGGCTCTCCGACCTCTGGCTCGCCGACCTCGAGCGCAAGGGACGCCGCTCATGAGCGCGCTGGAGCTGGGCGGCAAGCAGCGTCGCACCCTCCGCGGGCTCGGCCACGCGCTCGAGCCGGTGGTCTACATCGGCAAGGAGGGCGTGACCGATCCGCTCGTCGCCGCGGTCGACGCTGCGCTCACGACGCACGAGCTCATCAAGGTGAAGCTCGGGCAGGGCGCGCCGATCGATCGTCACGATGCAGCCGCTGAGCTCGCGCGGCGCACGGGGAGCGGCGTCGCGCAGGTGCTCGGCAGAACGATGCTGCTCTACCGTGCGCACCCTGGCGAGCCGAAGCTCAAGCTCCCGTAAGGCCGGCGCAACCGGCGCAACCGGCGCAACCGGCGCAGCGCACACCGCACGCCGCGCGCTGCCGTTACGACGGCGGTGGCAGCAGACGAAACACCAACGCGCCGCCTTCCACTTGGCCGGCCGCTGCGAGCGTCGCCTGAAGATCCGCGATCGCTCGTGCCGCCGTCTCGACGAGGCCGCGCCCGGTGTCGCTCGCGCGCGGCGCGCCCGGCTGCGCCCGCACGTACTCCACAAAAGCATCGAAGCGCGCGAGCAGCCGCGCTGCATCAAATTGCGCCAGCATCGGACGCAGCCGCACCGGGTTCACGACCAGCCAGTCCCCCTTGCCGACCTCGAGGTTCCGTCGGTCGGGGTACGGCGTGCCGAGCTCCGTCGGAGAAAACGATCCGAGAAAGCCGCCGTCCTCGCCGGGGTGGGCGTACGGCACGACATCGACCCAGAGCGCGAACAGGTCGATCCCCTGCTTCACCCGCTCGACGTCGGCCTGATCGAGCGGCGGAAACGTCTCAGGAACGCCGACATGCAGCGCCGGCATCACGACCTTCTCGAGCACATCGGCCGCGATCGGCGAAGTGCCGCGCCGCATCGCCAGCACCTGCGCCACCGCCTCAAACAGCCCGCGATCGACGCTCTGCGCGGCAGCCGGACGCTCGCCATCGAGCGACCCAAGGTGCTCGTGGAGCTTGGCCACCACCGGCGCGTTCTGCGGCGGGAGCCGCTTGCCCGCCTCGAGGATCAGCGCCCGCAGCGCCGTGACGCTCCCCTCGGTCCACGCCGAGCGCACACGCGCAAGGTCGAGCGCGAACCACTGCGCCAGCGGCACGCTGTGGATGCGCGCGTAGTGCTGCGGCGTGTACTTGTCGGTCGCCCGCCCCTGCTCGGACTCCGCCTGCGCTTCGTGCAGCACACGCAGTCGCTCGATCTCGGCGAGCATCCGCTGGGCGCAGCCGTGCCCGGCGCGGAGCAGGCGCTCGGCAAATGCGTGCGGCGCGATCTCGAGCAGCACCTTCGAAAACCCGACGCGCCACGCCCGCGGATCCTCGCCGCCGATCAGCCAGAAGCCACCGTGCCGCGCCCGCAGCGTCTCGGAGAGCCACGCCCCGAGCGCGAACCAAATCTCCTCGTGCGCGCCCACGTCGAAGTCGAGTGCGTCGTGATCCCCGAGGTGGCCGAGCAGCCAGGTCTCGAAGGTGATGAGCTCCATCGGCATCGCGAGCGACGCCGCGCCCGACGAGACCTCGCCATCGACCAGCGACAACACCGCCTCGCCGTCGGGATCGATCAGCCGCTCGAGGTCCAGCCCCGCTTCCTTCTGGGCGCGCTCGGCGAACGCACGCGCCTCGACGCCGGCACGCGCCAGCACCGCCTCGATCTTCTCTTTGAGCCGAACCGGATCGGGCTTGGTCACGCGAACCTCGTGCGGGCGTCGGGAAAGGCCCGCGCCGGCGCGCGGAGTATAGCCGAGGCGATGCGGGCCGCGCCGTCGGGCGGGCCGCGACTCTTGGCGTGCATGCTAACTTGCGCCGGTGCGTGAGCGCTTCCGCCGGTTCGTCGGCTGCGTCGGCGGCACCGACGGTGCGGGCCGCACCGCGCTGCCGCTCGGCGAGTTCGTACATCCCGCGCCGCTGCTCGCGCTCGTGCTGCTCGCCGTGAACGATCACCTGCTCAAGGGGAGCGGACTCCTGCCCGGCGCGCTCACCGGCAAGCTCTCCGACTTCGCCGGCGTCTACTTCTTTCCGCTGCTCGCCACCGCCGCGTGCGACACGCTGCTCTGGGCGCTCGCACGGGTCACCGGGCAGGCGCTCGACTTCTCGCTCTCCCGCCGCAAGCTAGCCGTCGCCATCGCCGCCACCGCCATCGGGTTCACCGCGGTCGAGCTCTCCGGCACGGTCGCGTCGCTTTACGTCGACACTCTCGGGCGCCTCGGCTTCCCGTCGGCGGCCATGAGCGATTCGACCGATCTGTTCGCGCTGCTCATGCTGGTCCCGGCATGGCAACTCGGCATGGCGCACCTGCGTGGCGTGCCGCTCGGGCGCCTCGAGGCGATCGCGCGCGCCCGGCCACATCATGTGCGCGCCCGCCTCGACGACGTACGCGCACTCCACTGTCGCCCCGATCTGGTCGACGAGCTCGCCGCGCGCTACGCCGCCTGGCTCGCGCACCCCGCGCCCGATGCCGCCGCGCGCGTCGACGAGGTGCTGCGCACGCTCAGAGCGCTGTCCTGAGCGCGGCGAGCGCGGCCGCGAAATCGGCAGGCACCGGCGACTCGAACTGCATCGGCGCGCCGGTGCGCGGATGCACGAACGCGAGCCGCCGCGCGTGGAGCGCCTGACGCCCGAGCTGCGCGCCGAGCTCGCGCAGCAGCCGCGCACGCGGCGGTCGGCCATACATCTGATCGCCGAGCACCGGATGGCCATGGTCGGCCATGTGCACGCGGATCTGGTGCGTGCGTCCCGTCTCGAGCCGGCACTCGATGAGCGCGGCGTCCACGCCGAACCGCTCGAGCACGCGATAGTGCGTCACCGCGCGCTTGCCGGTGGCGACCGTCGACGAGAAGCGCTTGCGATCGGTCGCGTGCCGCCCGTACATCGTGCGAAACACGCCCTCGTCGGCGCGCGGCGCCGGCGCGACCAACGCGACATAGAGCCGCACGAGATCCTTCTTGCGGAACAGCGCCGCAATCGCCTCGTGGGTCGTGTCGTCCTTGGTGGCGACCAACACGCCGGTCGTGTCGCGGTCGAGCCGATGCACGATCCCCGGGCGCAGCTCGCCGCCGATCCCCGCGAGGTCGCCACAGTGATGCAGGAGCGCGTGCACCAGCGTGCCCGTCGCATGCCCCGCTGACGGATGCACGACCATCCCCGCCGCCTTGTCGATCGCGATCAGGTACGCGTCCTCGTAGAGCACCGCGAGCGGCAGGTCCTCGGGGACCAGCGTCGTCGCCACCGGCGGTGGTTCTTCGAATCGGACCTTCTCGCCCGCGCGGAGCTTGCGCGCCGGCTTGACCACCACGCCGAGCACGGTGACATGCCCCTCATCGATGTGCCGCTTGACCTGCGAGCGCGTGATCGGCAGCGCGCGCGCCGCCACCTGCGCGACGAGGAATTGATCCACCCGCGCCCCGGCCTGCTCCGGCGGGACGACGAAGCGGTGGATCACCAGATCCGCGACTTGACGTGCCCCTTCGACTTCACGAGCACGTCGACCAGCGCGCGGTCGTAGATGTGCAGCGCGAAGAGCTCGGGAATCACCCGGCTCTGGAAGAGCTGGCGCCCCTCCTCGATCTCGGGGGCGAGCGCCTGGAACAGGTTGTCGGCGGCGATGCCGTCGATGATCTTCTGCTCGTGGTAGAGCGTCAGGTCCGACGCGATCGCGCGCGCGAGTTGCCGGGCACGCTGCGGGTTGTCGATCAGCGTGGCCATCGGCTGACGCTACCAGCGGCGGCAGAACGCGGCAACCGCTGCACCGCAGAGCGGCGGCCACTGCGAACCCACCGCGCTCACCCAATCATCCACGGACGGGCAGGCTGAACGAAAACGTCGAGCCTTCGCCCGGGCGGCTCTCGGCCCAGCTTCGTCCGCCATGGGAGACGACGATGCCCTGGCTGATCCCGAGCCCAAGTCCCTTGCCGGTGTGGGTGGTTCCGGTCGCGCGAAAGTAGTTCTCGAACCCGTGGTCCACATTGGCCGGCGGCGGCGGCGGCGGCGGCGGCGGTGGCGGTGACGGTGACGGTGACGGTGACGGTGACGGTGACGGTGACGGTGACGGTGACGGTGACGGCACGACGACGTCGCCTGCGTCGAAGCAGAGCGTCACTCGGTTCTCCGCACGCACCGGCGTCGGCTCGTTCGTGGCGATCCACCGCAGCGCGCGCACCAAGCAGCGCCGGCCACTCGCGTCGGTCGCGGCGAGCTCCTCGTCGAACCCGGTCTCCTCGAGCACGCTCCCGGCTGCGCGCCCGTCCGCCCAAAATGCGCGCGCGCCAGCACGCACCCGCGTCCCCGAGCTGCCGTACCCGAGCGCACCGAGCAGCCCGCCGAGCGCGTCCTTCGGTTCGCCCACGCGCGGCGCCGGCACACGCACGACGAAGCGCGCGCACGCCACGCGCAGGTCGACGAGCCGCTCGGCACCGTCGGCACGCACCGGCGTCACGTCGAACGCTGCGCCGCGCTGGAGCGAGCCGACGCGGCCGCTGCCGCCGTACGCGACGCTCCCCTCGGAGAACGCCTGCGCATAGACGAAGGCGCCGCCGTGCTCGTCCGATGCAAAAAGTCCTGCGGGCGAGTAGCGCTCACCCACCGCCGCCTCGGGCGGCGCGGCGCGAAATGTCAGCCCGTTCACCCGCACCGCGAACTGGCCGCTCTCGTCGGGCAGCTCGGGGCCGAGCGCCACGCCGGCCTTGAGCTCGACCAACGTGCCGTCCTGCCAGGTGGTCTGAAAGCCGCGCGCGACGACCGGCACCAACGCGCGTCGGGGCAAGTAGAGCCGCAGCCGAAATGCCGCGAGCGCCTCGAGTGAGCCGTAGCAGTGCGCCGCCCGTGCGTCGGCGACGTTCTCCACCTCGAGGAATGCCCCCGCCTCACCGACCACGCGGTACACGTCGAAGCCGCCCCACTCATGCGCCGACCGCGCGCGCTCGACCGCGGCGTAGGCTGACAGCGCCGGCGCGTCGGCCGACGGCGCGATGTGCGGTGGGAACGCGGGATCGGCGAGCACGAACTCGTCCGCGGGCGGCGTGGGCAGCACGGGGACCGGCGCGCGGACCGCACAGCTGACGAGTGGGAGCAGCAGCAGCACGCGGTGTGCACGGCGGTTCATGCGCTCCGCATATCACAAGCGTGCGGTCGGCCACGGTGGGTGCGCGCGGGGCGGCGGCGTGCGGTTCGCGGTGTGCGGAGCGTCGTGCGGGGCGGCGGCGTGCGGTTCGCGGTGTGCGGAGCGTCGTGCGGGGCGGCGGCGTGCGGTTCGCGGTGTGCGGAGAGTCGTGCGGGGCGGCGGCGTGCGGTTCGCGGTGTGCGGAGAGTCGTGCGGGGCGGCGGCGTGCGGTTCGCATGGTGCAGGGCTGTCCCCCCGCTTTTCCCGGGCCGCCCTTGACGCCCGCGCCTCACGTTACTATACTTCGCGTAATCAAGTGACGGCTTCTCCTCACTCCAGCCGACTTGGCCGGTCCACCGCCCGCCCGCGCCGGGCCGCACCGCGCCGCCCTCCGGCCCAGCTCGACCTCGCCCTCGCACGGCCCCCCTGCACCCACGGCGGCAAGCGCGAGGGCGCCGGCCGCAAGCCGACCGGCCGCCACCGTGGCGACGTACCGCACGCTCGCCGCCCATTCCACGACGCGCTCCACCCGGTGCACGTCACGCTCCGCGCCGCCCGCGGCGTGCCGAACCTGCGCGGCCACACCGTCGCGCGCGCGCTCGGCCGCGCCTTCCGCGCAGCCGCTACCTCCACCCGTCGCGCCGACCGCCGTCGCCGCGAGACCTTCCGCGTCATCCACCTCTCACTCCAGCCCGACCACGTCCACCTCGTGGTCGAGGCCACCTCGGCGCGCGCGCTCTCACGCGGGCTGCAGGGCCTCGCCTCGCGCCTCGCGCGCAAGCTGAACGTCACGACGGGTCACACCGGCCAAGTCTTTCGCTTCCGCTACCACGCGCGCCCGCTCGCCACGCCGCGCGAGGTGCGCAGCGCGATCGCCTACGTACTCACCAACTTCCGCAAGCACCTGCCGCTCGACGCCGACGGGGAGCCGGTGCTCGGTGCGCGCCGTGGCGACCCGCTCGACCCGTGGTCGTCGGCGCACTGGTTCGACGGGTGGACGCACCCACTGCCGCCGCAGGCCAAGGTGAGTCCTGTCGCGCACCCACGCACCTGGCTCGCGCGCGTCGGCTGGCGACGCCACGGGCCGATCTCAGTCGTGGCTCGACCGGCGGGCTGAGCTCACACCACTCGCCGCGTCGTCCGCGGCGCCGCCTGCCGACCCGGACGATGCGGCACCACGCCAGTCCCCCTGGCGCTTCCGCCGTGCCGCACTGCCGCTCCGACTCTACGGAACCGAGCCCAGCGCGCGGCGGAGAGTGTCAGACCGGTCGGGTACATATGGAGCGTGGGCGCCTAGTCGCCCCGTGAGGACACATGAACCGGATGGCAGTCTGCAAGATTCCGCCTCCCCCGTCCGCGCCAAGTGCGGCGCACGAGGCCTACTCCGCCGAAATTCGACGCGAACTGGAGCTCGAGCGCTCCGAGGCCCACATGCGTAGCGTCGACACCGCGATGCGCTCGACGCGCCGGACCGAGCTCGTCGCCGCCGACGAGCACCTGCGCGAGCTTGAGGATCTCACCGCTCGCACGGCCATCGCCACCGAGACGAGCTGGCCCGAGGTACGCGCCGCCGCCCGAGAGCTGCTCGCGCGCCGCGCCGGCTGAGCTCCTCGCGCGCCGGCTGAGCGGCTCGCGCGCCGCGCCGGCTGAGCTGCTCGCGCGCCGCGCCGGCTGAGCGGCTCACGAACAGGCGCGGGCTTCGTCGGCGGTCTGGGCGGCGAGCACGCACGCCTTCTCTTTGTCGGACCACTTTTCGGCGACGCACAGGTCGACGACGAACCGCTGTGCCGCCACGATCCGCGCGGCGACACCGGCGAGTGCTGCTTGGGTTGCGGCCGGCATCCGTCGCTGAACCTCGACGGTCGCCAGCACTCCGAGGTGCGTGGCTACGGACTGGCACTTCGCGGCTGCGACCACCCCCGGCACGCTCCACGCGGCCGTCGCGCCCCGAGCCTGCGACCGGATGCCCAGGTGCCACGCCTGTGGGCCAAGGGTCCGCACCTGCGCCAGCGTCGGCGGTGTGGGCCGTGTGGGCCGCGCTGGCCGCGCTGGCCGCGCTGGCCGCGCTGCCACGACCTCAGCGCGACGGAGGGCGGTCGCGTCGACCATGGCGCCGACCATGGCGCCGACGAAGGCGAGCCCACACGCAACGGCGAGTCCTGCCGTTCGTGGGGCGATTCGTGCCGGCGGCCGGCCCTCCTGCTGCGAGTCTTTGAACATCGTCTCAGTCCTCTCTCCCACGCTCGGGCCCGCGTATTCGTCGCGCCGCGCCACGCGTTGCGCAGGCAGCTCGCCTTCGTCGGCTAAGCTCGCGGTCGTGCCCGCGCCGCGCTTTGTGACCGTGCTCGTCGAGGCCAACCCAGGCTGTCCCGAGGAGTGCGCGCTCCGCTTCAAAGCCGAAGACGAACCGCACCCCGTGCGCCGCGTGCGTTACGACGCCGACGGTGACGGCGTGCGCGAGTGCGGCGTCACCGGGTGGTCGTCAGAGCAGGGCGGCACGGCCACGCCCGCGATGGCGGTGACGATCGAGGACTCGAGCGTCGGCGTGGCGGTGCTGATCTGGGGCGGCGACTGGGGGCTCAGGCTCGCGCCGATCGACGGCAGCACGCCGTTCGGCGAGCCGTACCTGCGCATCGCCCCCGACGACGTGCTCGAGTAGCGCGCCTTCCCCGGCCGTCGCGCGCGCCTGCGCCCGCGCGGCTACGTCGACGCGGGCGCTTCGATCGGCTCGCCGTCGGCGCCGATCACGACCGGGCGCAGGCCGAGCGAGCGTTCCACCACAGCGTGACCGCCGTAGAGCGCGGGCGTGAGCGCGAGCGCGATGCCGACCTTGGCGATGTACGACGAGATCATCACGTTCACCATCTGGTCGAACGACATCAGCCCGGCCCACGCGATCACGTTGATCACCGCCGTATCCACGAGCTGCGACACCACCGTTGAGCCGGTCGCGCGCAGCCAGAGCATCTTCCCCGACGTGCGCTGCTTGAGCGCGTGGAAGATCGCGATGTCGACGAACTGCGCGACGAGGAACGCGGTGAGCGAGGCGATGATCATCCGCTGCGAGCCGAGGAAGACGTTGGCGAACGACGCCTCGTTCACGCCCTTCCAGCCGGCGCCGAAAGTGAACGGCGCGAACGGCAGCGCGGCGGCCAGGTAGATGAAAGCGTAGGTGAGCACCGCCATCACGAAGGCGATGAGCGTGACGGTGCGCGCGGCACGGCGACCGTAGAACTCGTTCAGCAGGTCGGTGAGGAGGAAGGTGACCGGGAACGGGATCATCCCGACGGTGAGCGTGAAGACGTGGCCAAAGACCGTGCCCTGCACCAGCTTGCCGCCGAGAATGTCGCCGACGACGAGGCAGGTGACGAAGGTCGCCGCAAGAACCAGCAGGACCTTGGTGCGCGTGTCGAGCCTGACCACGCCGCTCATACGCGCTCGAACAGCGCCGCAGCGCCCATGCCGCCGCCGACGCACATCGTGACGATGCCGCGCCGCGCACCGCGCCGCTCGAGCTCGGCGAGCAGCGTCGCAACCAGCTTGGCGCCGGTGCAGCCGAGCGGGTGGCCGAGTGCGATCGCGCCGCCGTTTACGTTGAGCCGGTCATCGGGGAGCTCGAGCTCGCGCTGGCAGTGGAGCGCCTGCGCCGCGAACGCCTCGTTCATTTCGAAGAGATCGATGTCGCCGACGCCCACACCGGTCTTTGCGAGCAGCTTGCGCACCGCGGGGATCGGGCCGATCCCCATCAGCTCGGGCGGCACGCCGGCGACTTGGAACGCGCGAAAGATCGCGAGTGGGCGCAGGCCAAGCGCCTCGGCACGCGCGCGGCTCATCAGCACCACGGCGGCGGCGCCGTCCGAGAGCGGCGAGCTGTTGCCGGCGGTGACGCTCCCCTTCTGCGTGAACACCGGCCGCAGCTGCGCGAGCGCAGCCACGCTTGCGTCGGCGCGCGGGAACTCGTCCTTGTCGAACCTGCGCGTGCCCCGCACGCCGCCCTCGCCATAGGCTGTCGCGTCGACCGGCACGATCTCGGAAAAGCGCCCCGCCGCCTGCGCCGCCGCCGCCTTCTGGTGGCTGCGCACGGCGAACTCGTCTTGCGCCTCGCGCGTGACGCCGTACTTGGTCGCGACCAACTCGGCGGTGATTCCCATCGGCGTGTAGACCTCGGGGACGCGCTCCATCGCCTCGGGGCTCACCGAGAGCTTGTTGCCGGTCATCGGCACCATCGACATCGACTCGACGCCACCGGCGATGATCACGTCGGCCGAGCCGAACGCGATCCGCTCCGCCGCCTGCGCCACCGCCTGCAGCCCGCTGGCGCAGAACCGGTTCACCGTCACCGAGCCGACGCTGACCGGCAGCCCGGCGAGCAGCCCCGCGACGCGCGCGATGTTGAGCCCCTGCTCGCCCTCGGGCATCGCGCAGCCGAGCACCACGTCGTCCACGTCGACGCCGGCGAGTGCCGGCACCTTCGCGAGCGCGGCGCGGATCACCTGCCCTGCGAGCTCGTCGGGCCGCGTCTGCGCGAGCGTTCCCTTGAGTGCCCTGCCGACGGCGCTGCGCACCGCGGCCACGATCACGACGTCTGCCATCTTCGTCTCCTAGTTCCTGAGCGGCTTGTTGTTCATCAACATGTACTGCATCCGCTCCTGCGACTTGGCTTCGCCGCAGAGCGAGAGGAACGCCTCGCACTCGAGCTCGAGCATGCGCGCCTCGGTGACCGGCGCGACCGCTCCACTCGGTCCGCCGCAGAGCACGTTCGCGAGCCGCGTGGCGATCAGCGCGTCGTGCGCCGACGCCTGCCCCGCCTGCACCAGCGTCGTCACCATCATCGTCAGCGTGGCGATGCCGCTCGCGCCCGGCAGCAGGTGTGCCCGCGGCGCCGGCGGCCGCCAGCCCGCCTCGGCGAGCCCGATGGCGCGCGCCTTGGCGTCATGGAGCAGCCGCGAGCGATCGAAGCTGATGCCGTCGGAGTGACGGAAGTAGCCGAGCAGTTGCCCTTCCTCTGCCGAGGTCGCCACTTTCGCGAGCGCGATGTTCTTGAACACCTGCGTCACCAGCGCCGACGAGTCGACCGCCGCGCCCTCGGGAATCCCTTCGAGCGCGCGCCACACCAGGTTCAGCGTGCCGGCGCCGCCGGGGATCAGCCCGACCGCGACCTCGACCAGGCCGGAGTAGGTCTCCGACGCGGCCTGCACCGCACCCGCGCCGAGACACATTTCGAGTCCGCCGCCGAGCGTCATGCCGAACGGCGCCGCGACCACCGGCACCGACGCGTACTTGGTGCGCTGGTTGGCCGCCTGGAAGCGCTCGATCATGCCGCGCAGCCGCGCCCAGTCCTTTTGCCCCGCCGCCATCACCACCATGAAGAGGTTGGCGCCTACGGAGAAATGCTCGCCCTCGTTGTAGAGCACGAGCGCGCGGAAGTCGGCCTCGGCGCGCGCGACCGCGCGATCGATCAACTCGATCACCTCGGGGTCGACGCTGTTGGCCTTGCTCGCGAGCGTCAGCCCGGCGACGCCATCGCCGAGATCCCAGAGCACTCCGCCGCCGTTCTTGAGCACCGGCGCGTCGCCGCGTCGCACCTTCGCGAGCGGGGCACGGCGCGGATCGACGACGCGCGCCACATACGCGCCGCGCTGCGGATCCCACACCTCACCATCCCGATAAAATCCGGTCGCGCCCGCTTCCTTCATGCGGCCGAGCCACGCCGGCAACGCGAGGCCGTCCTGCTCCATCCGCGCGAGCGTGCTCGCAAAGCCGAGCGCGTCCCACACCTCGAACGGCCCGAGGTCCCAGTTGTAGCCCCAGCGCATCGCGTCGTCGATCGACGGCAGGTCGTCGGCGATCTCACCCACGCGCCGCGCGGTGTACGCGAGCGTCTTCGCCGTGACCTTCCACGCGAACGTGCCGGCCGGGCCGGGGTCGGTCATCAGCTTGGCGAGTCGCGCACGCGGCTCGTCGATCCCCTTGAGCGCCTTGGTCGCAGCGGCGACCGCTGGCGTCTGCTGCTTTGCACGGTACTCGCCGGTCTTGGGGTCGAGCGTCTCGATCCCGCCAGCGCCCTTGCGATAAAATCCCCCCTTGGTCTTGTCGCCGAGCTGCTTGCGCTCGACCATGCGACGGATGTAGTCGGGCACCAGGAACATGCCGCGCTCTTCGTCGGCGGTGAGCGCGGCGTGGCAGTTGTCCGAGACGTGTACGAAGGTGTCGAGACCGACGAGGTCGGCGGTGCGGAACGCCGCGCTCCTCGGCCGCGCCATCGGCTCACCGACGATCGCGTCCACGTCCTCCGGCTCGAGCCCATCGACGAGCATCTGGTGGATCGCCGACATCATCGCGTAGCAGCCGATCCGGTTGCCGATAAAGTTCGGCGTGTCCTTCGCGACGACGATCCCCTTGCCGAGCGCGTCTGCTCCAAAAGCACGCAGGCGCGCCAGCACCGCCGGATCGGTGTCGGGCCCGGTGATGAGCTCGAGCAGCTTCATGTAGCGCGGCGGGTTGAAAAAGTGCGTCACCAGGAAGCGGCTACGAAACTCCGCTGAGCGCCCCTCGACGAGCCGCGCGATCGGCAGCCCCGAGGTGTTCGACGAGACGATCGTGTTGGGGCCGATCGCGCTCTCGAGGCGCGCGAAGAGGCGCTGCTTGATGTCGAGTCGCTCGATAATCGCCTCGACCACGAGATCGCAGCCAGCGAGTCGCTCGAGATCGTCCTCGAGGTTGCCGACGCTGACCAGCGCGGCGCGGCGCGGATGAACGAACGCCGCCGGCTTGGTTTTCAGCGCGCGCGCGAGCCCTTCCTGCGCGATGCGGTTGCGTGCGGCACGGTCGCCGCCCCCCGCGGCGAGGTCGTTCGGAACGATGTCGAGCAGCAGCGTCGGGATGCCGGCGTTGGCGAGGTGCGCGGCGATACCGGCGCCCATGACACCGGCACCGATCACGGCGGCGCTACGAATCGGGAGGCTCTGAGACATGGCGCAAATCTCCTTGGCGACGTTCGGGGCGCGGAGCGGGAGTATTTATACTTCAGTTCACTCAGCGGGTGCCGGGGCGGACCGGCTTCTCGAGCAGCTGGAACTCGGCGTCGAAGCCGCCCATGTCGACGCGGTGTGCGACGGAGAACCTGAGGCCGACCAGCAAGGCGCGCTCGCGCGTGCGGCGCGGCACGGGCGAGAGCCAGGCCATCCGGCCGCCGGGAACGAGGACGCGGGCGACGTGGTCGACGAAGGCGTCGAGCAGCGGGCCGATGTCGCCGCGATGCACACGACGGCCCATCGGCGGGTTGGTGATGATGAGGGTTACGCCGGCGGGGGCGTGCGCGCAGGCGTCGGCGACGTCGAGCGTGGCGGCGACACCGGCGGCAGCGAGGTTCTCGCGCGCGGCGACGAGCGCGCGTGGGTCGAGGTCGGAGCCGATGAGCGCGGCGTACGGGCCGAGGCGCGCGCGCTCGATGAGCTCGGAGCCCGAGCCGACGAAGGGATCCCAGACCACGTCGCGGGCGCGCACGCCGGCGAGGCGCGCGAGCGCGGCGGCGAGCGTCGGGTGCGAGGCGGCGGCGACGTCGGTGCGACGCCACGAGAAGCGTGGGTCTTCGAGTGCGCTCGGCTCGAGCTCGACCTCGACGGCACCGGCGTCTTCGCGCACGACGACCTCCCACGCGCTCGCGGTCGGATCGTTCTCGAGCTCGGGACAGCGGCGCGCGACCTCCTCGGCGATGCGGTAGACGGACGCGCGACGATGTCCGCCGCCGGCCCACGCGAGGCGCCATCTAATTGGGCCGTCGGTGAGGGCGCGGAGCAGCGCGAGCGTGCTGGCGGCGGCGAGGAGCTGCGGGATAACGACCTCGGCGGCGCCGCGCGCGCGTGGCAGCACGAGGCCAAAGCGGAGCATGGTGCGCGCACGGTAAAGCGCGCCGAGCGGCTCGTGGGTGACGAGTTCGACGCGAGTCGCCGATGCGATCTCGGCGCCGTGACCGAGCTCGTCGGCGAGCACCTCGGCGAGCCCGGCGCGGCAGTGGGCGCGCACGCGGATCGGCGCGGGCGGCGCGACGTCGGCGCGAATGCGGGAAGGAGCCCCGCGCTTCGTGGTGCGCGACAGCATGAGCGTGGCGCGCCCGAGCAGGCGGGCGAGGTCGGCGTCGGTGCCGACGGAGGGGCTGGCGTCGGTGCCGACGGAGGGGCTGGCGTCGGGGCCGGCGGAGGGGCCGGCGTCGGTGCCGGCGGAGGGGCCGGCGGAGGGGCCGGTGAGAACGGCGAGCGCGCTCGCGCCGCCGACCTTGCCGAGCGCCTCGACGAGGGCGTGGCGTGTGGGGCGCTCAGTCTCGCGCGTCCACGCGGCGAGCAGCGCCGGCTCGACTTCGGGACCGGGGGTAAGCAGCCGGCCGAGCGCGGAGATCGCAGCGCGGCGCACGCGCGGCTCGGGTGCGGCGAGCAGCTCGAGGAGTGGGGCGGGCTGGTCGAGCCGTCCGAGGAGCCGCGCGAGAAGCACGCGCTCGGGCTCGGCAGCGACGGCGAGGCGCACTCGTACCGCCGCGGTCGCTGCGTCGGGAATGCGGAGCACCGCCTGCTGCGCCAGCTTTGCGATGGTCTCGTCGTCGGAGAGGAGCAGCCCGAGCAGCGGCTCGGCGTCGGCGGCGCGCGGCGTGAAGCCAGCGGCGCGGATCGCTGCCGTGAGATCAAACGCTGCGTTCCGTCGGGTGGTCACGCTGCGCGCAGCCTAGCGCAGGCGGAGCGGTGGCCGGGGCGGATTTCAGTCTCCTTCGCCGCCGACGCCGGCGCGACGGAGCTTGCGCTGCAGCGTGCGGCGGTCGATGCCGAGAAGCTTGGCCGCGCCCACGACCACGCCGCCCGATTGGCGCAGCGCGGCGCGGATCGCCTCGCGCTCCACCTCCTCGAGGTTGTAGGAGCCCGACGGCAGCGGCAGGTGTGCGCCGCCGCGTGGCCGCGCGCGGATCGCGTTCGCCTCGCGCAGCAGCAGATCGGCGTCGATCGGCTTGGCGAGCAGCGTGTCGGCGCCTTCGCGCACGGCAGCGACGGCGAGCGGGATGTCGCCGAAGCCGGTGAGCATCACGATCACCGCGTCGGGGAGCAGGCGGCGGTAGCGTGCGAGGGCGCCAAGGCCGTCGCCGCGCGGCATCCGATAGTCGATGAGGACGAGGTCGACAGCCTCGTCCTCGACGGCGAGGAGCCCCTCTTCCACGGTCGCCGCGGTGCGGGCGCGCACACCGCGGCGCCGGAGCGCGCCCTGCAGCGTGGTGCGGAACGCGTCGTCGTCGTCGATGAGGATGGCGGTCTGGATGGCGCGCATGGTCAACCTCGGGGCATCGCGGACTTCTTGAGCGAGAGCGTAACCTCGGCGCCGCCTCCTGCGGGGCTCACGACCGCGAGCGCGCCGCCCATCCGGTCGGCGAGCAGCGAGCTCACATAGAGCCCCATCCCCATGCCGCCGTGCGCTGCCTTGGTGGTCTGGAACGGCTCGCCGAGTCGGTCGAGCAGCTCGGCGTCGATGCCGCGACCGTTGTCGCAAACGGCGAGCTCGATTGTCGAGCGGCGTGCGGTGAGACGCACGTCGATGCGCGGCGCGGCCTCGTCGGCAGTGGCTTCGACGGCGTTCTTGAGCAGATTGGTGAGCACCTGTGCGACGGCCGCGCGCGGCACCGGCGCACGGATCGGGCCGGGCGCGGTGACTTTGTGCTCGCCGGTAAAACCGAGGCGCACGAGCTCGCGCGCGACATGCTCGGTGACGAACGCGGCGAGGTCGACCGGCTCGACGGTAGGCTCGGGGCGCACCTGACCACGCACCAGCGCGAGGATGTCGCTCGCCCGCTGGGCCTCGCCGGCGACGGTGGCGGCGAGCTGCGCGGCGTCGGGGTTGGCCCCGTCGCGCGCGACCTCGACGAGGTCTCGCGCGGCGAGCAGGATCGTCGCGAGCGGCGTGTTGAGCTCGTGCGACATGCCGCCGACGAGCCGACCGAGCATCGCGAGCTTCTCGTTGCGCGCGCCCTCGGTGCGGAGCTGCTCGAGGCGGCGCACGTAGATCAGCACGAAGAAGCCGAGAAAGAGCGAGAGGCTCGCGAGGAAGACGAGCCGGGCTTGCCAGAGCACCCGCTCGCGCTCGCCGGGCGTGCCGCCGAGCGGCAGCGGCGGCGCGAACGACAGCACGGCGATGGCGATGAGCGCGAGCGCGGTCACGCCGAAGCTGACCCGCGCCGAGCAGAGCAGGCCCGCGAGCACGATCTGGAACACGATGAAGCCGGCGAACGGGTTCTCGACGCCGCCGGTGAACCAGAGCATCACGCCGAGCGCGACGACATCGCCGGCGATCTGCATGGCGACCAAGGGCGCGCGGCTTCGGTCGCGCCGACCGACCGCGAGGAGCCAGCCCACATTGCCGAGCGCGATCGCGACGAGCGTGGCGCCGGCGGGGACGAGCGGCAGCGCGGGCGCGAGTCGCCGCGCGAGCAGCAGCGTGGCGAGCATGCCGAGGACGGCGATCCAGCGCAGCCGGATCAGCCAGAGATCAGCGGTCTCAGCCGACGGCGGGCGCGTGCCGGCGACGAAGACCGCTCTCGCACCGCTCCGCCGCGCATGGGACACGCGACGCTTTTACCGTGATTGCGCGCGCGGGCAAACGCACGGACCGAGTGTGAGGGCCGTGGCCTACGGCGCGGCGGGGACGGGGGCGAGTGGTGTGGGCGCGGGCGCGACGACGGGCGCGGGTACGAC
>SHYZ01000063.1 GCA_009692535.1 Myxococcales bacterium | reverse complement strand
TGACGGCGAACGCGAGGCTGGCCGCGCCGGCGAAGAGGGCCGAGCGCGCCTCGAGCTTGCCGAGGATCGCCATCGCCGGGTAGGTGGTCATCAGGCCGAGCGGGATCACGAACGTGAAGAGCACGCGCCACGCGCCGCGGAATACCTGCACCGGCCAGCGCGCGGCGTCGAATACGGAGTGAAATAGGTAGCTCAGGTTGTCGAGCCGGACGACATAGAACGCGGCCGACACGACGATGATCCAGATGGAGTAGATCACCAGCATCGCCGCCGCGAGGAGCGCGATCGCGACGGCCACGTCGAGCGGCGCCGGGGTGCGGCCGAGCCGATGGAAGGCGACGACGACGAGCGCGAGCGCGGCGAAGACGTCGACGAGTTTCCACGGCTGAAAGCGCGCGGTCGAGACGAGGAACTGCGCGTCGGCGGGCTTGAGCAGCAGGTAGTCGAGCGCGCCGGAGCGGATGCCCTCGATGGTCGCCTGGAGTGATGGGTTCACCGCGGCCTCGACGAGTCCGCGCAGGAGCGCGAACCACCCGACGACGATGAGCGCCTCGGAGAGCGACCAACCGGCGATGGTGCCGCGCCCCGAGTAGGCGACGAGGAGCGGGACGAGCGTCCAGCCCATCCACCAGAGTGAGATGAGGCCGTCGATCACGAAGTCGACGCGGTACTGCACCGCCGCGGCGAGCGAGGCCTTGAACGAGACGACGAGCAGCCGCGCGTGACGACGCATCAGCCGCCGTGGGCCTCGAAGCGGCGGAGGCCCGCGCGCCAGACGACGGCGGCGAGCACGGCGAGACCGAGCGCCCACGCTGCCTGAGCGGCGAGGCCGGCGACCGCCTGCGCGGGCGTAGCCAGCCCGACGAGGACCTCGACGGGGAAGCCGAGCATGTAGCGGAACGGCAGCCACGCGCTGACGGCGCGCAGCCACGGTGGCAGGAGCTCGAGCGGCACGAGGTAACCGGAAAGCACGGCGAAGAGGCCGAGCCAGACCTCGAAGAGCGCGACCGACTTCTGGATGAAGAGCCCGAGGCTGCCGATCACGAGCATCGCGAGGAAGGTGATCGCCCACGCGCCGGCGAGCGCGAGTGGCGCGAGCGCGAGCAGCCGTGGGTCGCGCGTGAAGCGCTCGCCACCGACGAGCGCGACCATCACGAACACCGCCGGCAGCGCGATCGCGGCGCGCATCGGGATCGCGGCGAGGTGCTCGCCGGCGTACGCGACGAACGGATGGATCGGCCGGAGCAGGCGCATCGACAGCGTGCCGGTGCGGATCTCCTGGTTCATCTCCCAGACGACCCACGAGCCGGTGAGCGTGCGCACGACGAGCGCGCCCAGGAAGTACGCGGTGAACTCGGCCTCGCCGAAACGACCGACCGGCGCCTCGCGTGCGACCGCGCTCCAGAGCGCGAGCATCACCAGCGGCAGCGTCGTGGTCAGCATCCAGACCACGAACTCGGCGCGGTAGGCGATCGCCTCGGCGAGCCCGACCTTGAGCAGCGCCGGGAAGACGCGGACGATGCGCCCGAGCTCCTTTACGGCACCGGTCACGGCACCGGTCACGGCACCGGTCACGGCGCGCTCGAGAAGAGCCGCTGCATCACGTCTTCGAGCGGCGGATCGGTGACGGTGAGATCGGCCACCGGCAGCGCGGCGAGCACGCCGGCGACCGCGTCGCGAAGCTCGGCCTGCGCCACACGCAGCACGACACGCGCGTCGCCGTGCTCGACCACGGTGCCAAAGCGCGCAAGGTCGGCAGCGTCGACCGGCCGGAGCAGCTTCAGGTCGACCAGCTTCTCCGGCGCGAGGCGGCGGACCAGCGCGTCGAGTGCGCCGTCGTGGAGCAGCCGCCCCTGCCCGATCACGATCACGCGCGGACAGAGCGCGGCCACGTCGGCCATGTAGTGCGACGTCAGCAGCACAGTCGCGCCATGCCGCTCGTTGTAGGAGCGGATGAACTCGCGCATCGTCGCCTGCATCGTCACGTCGAGGCCGATGGTCGGCTCGTCGAGGAAGAGCACTTGCGGTCGGTGGAGCAACGCGGTCGCCAGCTCGCAGCGCATCCGCTCGCCGAGCGAGAGCTGGCGCGTCGGCTTGTACATGATCGACTCGAGCGCGAGCAGCTCGGTCAGCTCGGCCATGGTCTCGTCGAAGCGCGCCTGTGGCACGTCGTACACCGCACGGTTGAGCGCAAACGTGTCGGCGGGCGGCAGGTCCCAAAGGAGCTGCTGCTTCTGCCCCATCACCAGCGTGATCCGCTCGAGAAACGCGCGCTCGCGACGACGCGGCTCGTGACCGACGACGCGCACGCTCCCCGAGGTCGGGTGGAGCAGCCCCGCGAGCACCTTGAGCGTCGTGGTCTTGCCGGCGCCGTTCGGCCCGAGGAAGCCGATCCGCTCGCCCGCCGCGACGCGGAACGAGAGCCCCGAGACCGCCTGCACCGTCTCGTACTGTCGGCGAAAGATCGACCGCAGCGTCGCGCGCGTCCCGGGCGCACGCCGGTGTACGCGGTACTCCTTGCTCAGCTCGGCGACCTCGATGGCGGGCTCGGTCGGCACAGCGCGAGGACTATACGTGGCCGGCCCGCTCACGGCTGCCTGCTACTCTCCGCGCGTGGCAGACCCGGTCGAAATCCTCACGTCGGCGTTGATCCCCGCGGCGCGCTTTTGCCACGGCTGGCCCACACGCGCGGGCGGCGTGTCGACCGAGGGGCGCGCGTCGCTCAACGTCGGCGGACGTTGGGGCGACGACCCGGCGAACGTCGCTGAGAATCGCCGCCGCGTCGCGATCGCCGCAGGCTTCGACGCCGCGCAGCTCGTGGTCACGCGGCATGTCCACGGCATCGGCATACAGGTCGTCGGCGACCCGTTCGCCGAGCCGGCCGAGTTCGACGGACTCGTCTGTGATCGCCCCGGTGTCACGGTCGCGGCGTTTGCAGCCGACTGCCTGCCGGTGCTGCTCGCTGATCCCGAGCGTGGCGTCTGCGCCGCAGTGCACGCCGGCTGGCGCGGCACGGTGGCCGGCGCGGTGACCGAGGCGCTCGCCGCCATGGTGCAGCGCTTTGGCTCACTCGCCGCCGACGTGCGCGTCGCGATCGGCCCGTCGATTGGGCCCTGCTGCTTCGAGGTCGGGCCCGAGGTGGCAGAAGCCTTTTCGCGCGCGCTGCCGGACACACCGGGCGTCGTCGTCGCCGGGCCGCGCAAAGAGCACGTCGATCTCCGCGCCGCGACGCGCGCGCTGGTCGAGCGCGCCGGCGTGCAGCCCGAACATGTCGACGACCGCCCGCCCTGCACGCGCTGCGATTCCGCGCGCTTCTTCTCCTACCGCCGCGACGGTTTGGCGGGCGGCGTACACATGGGCTTCATCGGGCTGCGCGCGTAGCAGCGCCGCCGTGCGCGACCGCGACCGCGCCTACGGGCAGCCGCTGTCCACGCCGGTAGACGTGCACTCGCCGACGCGGATCGTCGCGCTCTCGGGCCCGAGCCCGCACCACTCGGGCGTGCCGGCTGGCATCCCGGTGGTGAGCCAGGGCGACTCGCCGGTCTCGAGCCAGTACGGGTGGTCGAGCACGAAGCGGTAGAGCACCGACAGGCCCGCGGCGGGATCGACCGGCGGCGCGGCGTGGCCGCAGTTGTGGATGCACTCGAGCAGAAAGTGGCCAGCCGCGACGAGTGCCGCGCGCAGGTTGGTGGACGCGGCGTGGAAGTCGACCACGCACGAGTCCATCGGACCGCCCCAGAGCACGATGCTCGGCACGCGATGCTCGGCGGGCACAAAGCCGCGCACGTCGACGAAACCGCCGGCGATGTCGAGCGCGGGACCGATGCCGCCCGAGAGCACGATCGCGCTCGAGAGCCGATCGGCGCGCACCTGCAGCAACTGCGAGGTCCAGAGCCCGCCCGCGCTCACGCCGCCGCTCGAGATGCAGTTCTCGTTCACGGTGTAGTGCTGCGCGACGCAGGTGACCATGTCGTCGAAGAAGCGTGCTTCCTCTTCCACGCGCGCGTCGTTCTGCAGCGTGAGGTACGGCCACGCGAAGTCCTGCGTGGAGCCGGGGACCACGAGGTCGCCCTTCTTCTCGGGGACGATCACCAGCATGCGCAGCAGGTCGGCGGACTCCTGCAGCCCGCCGACCTCGACGATCCCCTGCGCATCGCCACCGATGTGGTGCCACATCACGAGCACCGGCAACTTGGCGGCGGGATCGAGATCGGCCGGGACGACGAGGAGGAACTGCCGTTCGGCGCCGCCGCTTGAGATGATGTTGCGGCCCGGCACGAGCGCGGGGCACGCGCCGCCCGAGTACGCCGGCAGTGGTGGCGGCACACGTGCGCCGGGCGGGGGCTCATCGGCGCAGCTCACGACGCGCGAGATGCGTGCGTCGGGCTCGACCGGGATGTCCGCGGCGTCGATGGTCACCTGCGCCGGCCCATCGGGCGCCGGCAGCGCGGCGGCGTCGGGGAGCGCGCCCGGCGGCTCGGGACTGGAGCAAGCGGCGACGACGAGTAGCAATAGACCTGCGCGACGAATCATGGCCGTTTCCCTCTGCGCGTCACGCATTCGCCGTGACGCTGCGCTGTGGTTCGATGATTGGCGGCACTATAGTCGACCCACGCGAACGACACGGGGCGAAACCCGCGGAGCGCGCGGGGCCTGGCGTCCGTCGGGCCGGGCGCCGAGCTCGTCGAACGTTACGCCGGTGAGCGCGTCGAGCGCGGCCGTGGCGCGCAAGTAGTCGGTCCGGGCACGCGCCTGCGCGAGCTGCGCCTGCGCGAGCTCGTCCTGGCGGCGCAGCAGGTCGAAGCTGGTGGCACGGCCGACCTCCCAGCGCGCGCGCTCGGAGCCGATGTTGGCTTCCGCCAGCGCGCTCGCCTTCGCGGTGACCTGCAGCCGCTTCTGCGCCGAGCGCACGAGGTTGGCCGAGCGCACCACCGCGACGGCGATCCGGCTCTCGAGCTCGCGCACCGCCGCGCGCACGTGATCGCGCCGCGCGCGTGCCTGCGCGAGCCGCCCGCGCGCTGCCCGGTTCTCGACCGGTGCGCTGTACGAAATCCCGACGCTGCCGGCGAACGAGGCGAAAGTCGCGACCTGCCCGAGCGCGCCGCCGAGCGCGTCGTCATTTCCTGCCGGCCCGAAGCTCGCGTCGAGATCGAGGCGCGCCCTCTGCCCGCGCTCGGCGAGGTCGATCTCGATCGCTGCCGACTTCTCGCGCGCTGCGAGCGCGACGAGCTCCGGGTTTCGCTCGCGCGCTGCGGCGAGCGCCGCCGCGACGTCGGGCGCCACCGGCAACACGCGTGGCTCGTCGGCAGCGACCAGGTCGACCGCGCCCGGCCCAATCTCCAGCCCGACCAGCTGGCGCAGCTCGAGCGACCGCTCTGACACCGCGACCTCGGCGAGCAGCACCAGCTCCTCGCGTGTGGCGATCGCCTGCTCCACCGCGCGCAGCTCGGTCGGCGCGAGTTTGCCCCCCTCGACCGCCGCGACTGTCACCCGAAGCTGCTCCCGTGCGAGCTCGAGTGCCCCGCCGCGAATCTCGCGGTCGCGGGTCGAAAACGCGAGCTCCCAGTAGGCCTGCACCACGTCGCGCACGACGGCCGACGCCCGCGCCGCATGCTCGAGCGACTCCGCCGTCAGCTCGGCGGCGGCGAGTCGTCGCGGCCCGCGCGACTCTGCCACGCCGAGCCCGCGCAGCAGTGGCTGGAACAGCGTCACCGCGAGCTGCGGCGAGTGCACCGTGGTCGCAAACGTCTCGGCGGGGAACAGATCGCCGAAGGACAGGCGCGAGCTCGTGCGCTGGTAGCCGTCGGAGAGGCGCAGCCCGACCCGACCGCCATGCCGGAGCGGTCGCATCGCGCCGACGCGCAGCGAGAGGTCGTCAGCGCTCAGCGTCTGGAACCCTGACTGCCCGGCGATCTCCTCGCTGCGACGCGCCGCGAGTATTGACGCAGCCTCGACCGTGGTGTCGTCGAGGCCCTCGGTCTCGATGAGGCGCGCCTTGGCGAGCGCGAGGGCGGCGAGCTTCACCGCGAGCGCCGGGCTCTGCTCGAGGGCGAGCTTCACCGCCTCGTCGAGGCCGAGCCGACGCACACCGCTCTCGTCAGCGCGCGCGAGCCGCGGCGACGAGACGAAGAGCGCGAGCGCGGCGACCAGCAGCGCGGCACAGGTCACCTCACGCACTTACATCACGCAGACGAACAGCCGGAACGCCGTGACCCGGCCGGCCTCGCCTGCAAAGCCGTCGCGCACGGTGAGCTGCCAGGAGCCCATCGCCGCCTCGCCGTTGAGATTGGCGAGCGGGTGTTCGGGGCGGAACGGTCCGGCAAAGGGCGGCGAGCCGGCGGTGATGGCGGTCGACGCGGCGTCGGTGAAGAAGGTGTTGGTGTAGTGGTTGCCATCGGCGCCGTTGCCGGTGGAGAGATCGATCGTGGTGCCCATCGGCGAGACCAGTCGAATCGACAGGTCGTAGTCGAAGGTGTGCTCCGCCGAGAACCGCACGGCAGCACCGGTGACCATGCCCACCGCGCTGATCGTCACCGGCAGCGTCGTGGTCATCATGTCCATCACCGCCGCCGGGAGGCCCATCGCCTCGACGGTCGCGAGGGTGGCACCGGGCGGACAGACCAGCGAGCAGGTCGGCGAGAGATCGCAGTCGAGGTCGGCGCAGTCGGTCGCGCCATCGGCGTCGCTGTCGAGGCCGTCGGAGCAGTTGCTCTCGAAGCAGGTGGCGTGGGCGGCGCAGCCCGCGTCGGCGCAATCGACAGCGCCGTTGCCGTCGTTGTCGACGCCGTCGGTGCAGAGCGCGCCGAGCTCGCAGGAGTCGCACACGCAGAGGTGCAGCTGCGCGAAGGTGATCTCCCCCGAATCGCCGGCGGCGTCATCGGTGACGCGGAGCGCCCAGTCGCCGCCGGCGGGCTCGCCGATGAGCGTGCCCAGCGGGGCCTCGGGCTGGTAGGCGCCGGAGAACGGCGCGGTGCCGCCGGTGATGGAGCGCGTGGCGGAGTCGGCGAAGTAGGTGCCGGTGTAGTTCGCCCCCGAGCCGCCGTTGTCGCTCGAGAGGTCGATGCTCGTGCCCGACGGCGACAGGAGTTCGATGTCGAGATCAGCGACGAAATCGTGGGTGGTCGAGAAGACGACGACCGCGCCGACGACCGCGCCTGGGGACGAGACCAGCAGCGACACGAGGTTCGAGGCTTCGTCGGGGATCGGCGCGGGGACTGCGCCGCTCACGTCAACTCCGTGGGAGCCGGCGGGGCAGCGGAAGAAACAGCCGAACGCGCACGCGCCATCGTCGCAGTCGGTCGCGCCGTCGCCGTCGTTGTCGAGGCCGTCGTCGCAGGTCGACTCCACGCCGAACTCGCAGCCACTGATCCCCTCACAATCGGAGTCGGCGCAGTCGGCCACGAGGTCGCCGTCGTTGTCGACGTCATCTTCGCAATCGAGCTCCATGCCGAACTCACAGCCGGCGACGCCATCGCACTCCGCGTCGAGACAGTCGGCCACGCCGTCGCCGTCGTCGTCGAGGCCGTTGGCGCAGTCGAGCTCGGGCACGCAGGTCACCCAGCCGGCGCAGTCGCTGTCGTCGCAGTCGATCGCGCCGTCGCCATCATCGTCCACACCGCCTTCGCAGGTGGACCCGACCTCGCAGCCGGTGCAGTAGCAGAGGTAGAGCTGCACGAACGTCACCTCGCCGTTGTCCCGCTCGGCGCGGTCGAACACCGAGACCGTCCAGGGGCCGAGGGTCAGCTCGCCGCTGTAACCGGAGAGCGGCTCTTCGGGGCGATGCGGGCCGGTAAACGGCGCGACCCCGTCGGAGATCGAGAGCGCCGCCGAATCGACAAAGAGGGTGTCGGTGTAGTTGTCGCCGCCGGCGCCGTTGGCGCTCGACAGATCGATCGTGGTGCCGGACGGCGAGGTCAGCAAGAGGTCGAGGTCATGGTCCCACGTGTGAGTCACCGACAGCCGAACCGCGATGCCGGTCACGAGGCCGTCAGCCGGCACCTCCATGGGGATGGCCACGGACATGAGGTCGATGATGGGGACCGGCACCGTGCCGAGGTACGTCGCGACGCTGGAACCGCGCGGGCAGCCGACGAGGCAGATCGAGGCCGGCGCGCAGTCGGCGTCGGCGCAGTCGACGAGGCCGTCGGCGTCGTTGTCGTAGCCGTCGACGCACGACCGCTCGGCGCCGTGCTCGCAGCGCATCACCGCGTCGCAGTCGCTGTCGGCGCAGTCGATCGCCGTGTCGAGATCGTTGTCGCGCCCGTCGTAGCAGGTGCGCTCGCCGGGGAATTCGCAGCCCGAGAGGCCGTCACAATCCTGGTCGAAGCAGTCGAGGTCGCCGTCACCGTCGTCGTCGAGGCCGTCGCTGCAGACGAGCTCGCGACCGGGCACGTCCGGCATGATCTCGGCGTCGGGGAGTTGGTCGCCATCGGGACGCGGCACCGCGTCGAACGTCGGGCCGGCGTCGAGGTCCATCGGCATGCTGTCGTCGCCGCACCCACCGCCGCCACCGAACAGGACACCCACGAGCAGCACCGAGACCAGCCGAGAAATCTTCATGGGAGCGAGCGTATGCCGACCGTGCGGGGACTGTCCACAGCGACGGTGAGCGACCGCGGGTTACATCACACAGAGGGAGAGCTCGACCTCGAGGAGCGTCCCGGTCTCGCTGGCGAACTGGTCGTCGATGCGGAGCCGCCACGTGCCCGCGGGCGGCTCGCCGTCGAACGTGGAGAACGGCGTCTCGGGGCGAAACGGCCCGACAAACGGAGCCACGCCGGCGCTGATCGGTAAGAAGGCCGCGTCGCCAAAGAAGGTATCGGTGAAGTTGTTGCCGGCACCGCCACGGTTGTCGGCCAGCGTGATGCGGGTGCCGGCGGGCGACTCGAGCTGAATGAAGAGATCGCCGTCGAACGTATGCAGGGCGCTCATGTGAACCGCCGCGTCGACCACCACGCCAGCGCCGGCGACCGGGACGGCGACCGGGACGACGACGATTGGGCTGTCTGGAATCGCGAGCGGAAGTCCCGCCGCGCTCGCTGTTCGGAGCGTGGCGCCGGGCGGACAGAGGAGCGACGTGCTGCAGCCGGCGAGAACTGCGCAGTCGGCATCGACACAGTCCTCGGCGCCGTCGAAGTCGTTGTCGAGACCGTCGGCGCAGTCGAGCTCGGGGAGACAGCTCGGGTCGGTCGCGCAGTCGGTGTCGGCGCAGTCAGGCTGGCCATCGCCATCGCTGTCGAGACCGTCGCGACAGAGCGCGCCGACCTCGCACGAGACGCAGGTGCACAGGTAGAGCTCGAAGCGGGTGAGCGCGCCGGCCTCGGTGGCCGCATCGTCGGTCACGCGCAGCTGCCACTCGCCGGTCGGCGCCTCGCCCACGAACGTCGTGAGCGGCTGCTCCGGGCGGAACGAGCCGGCAAACGGCGCCATGCCGGCGGTGATTGACATCGCCGCCCAGTCGACAAAGAGGGTGTCGGTGTAGTCGTTGCCATCGGCGCCGTTGTCGCGCGAAAGGATGATGGTGGTGCCGGCGGGCGACTGCAGGGACACGTCGAGGTCGGATGCTGAGGGGTGGACCGCGGAGACCCGCACAGCGACGCCGGTGACGAGGCCCGGCGCTACCGCGCTCACGCTGCTCGCCACCATGCCGGGATCGGGGATCGCGAGCGGCGTGGGGCCAATGAAGAGCGTCACGTCGGAGCCCGCGGGGCAGCCGGCCATGCAGCGCGGTGCCAGTGCGCACTCGGAGTCGGCACAGTCGATCGCGCCGTCGCCCTCGTCGTCGAGGCCGTCGTCGCACACGGTCTCGCTCGTGGGCCCGCAGACCGCGGCGCTGGTGCAGTCGCTGTCGATGCAGTCCGTGAGGCCATCGCCGTCGTTGTCCACGCCGTCGCCACAGGCCGCGCCGAACTCGCAGCCGTCGGTACCGTCGCAGACGCAGAGGTAGAGGCGGAAGACCGTGAGCTCGCCGTCGTCGGGCGCGAAGGCGTCATTGACGCTGAGCTCCCAGGTGCCGACGACCGGATGACCGGCAAGCGTTGCGAGCGGCTGCTCGGGCCGGAACGCCCCGGTGAACGGTGGGACACCGAGGGCGATCGCGGTGGTCGCGTCGTCGCCAAATAGCGTGCCGAGGTAGTCGTCGCCGGAAAATCCGCGCGCGGTGGCCAGCGCGACCTGGGCGCCCGACGGTGCGTGGAGCGCCAGCGAGAGATCGCTGTCCCACGTGTGCGTCAGGTTGACGACCGCGCGCGCGCTGGTGACCACGCCCGGGCCGAGCAGCGAGAGGGAACTGACGACGGTCGCGCCGTCGAGGATTGCGACCGGCGCCGCGCCGAGGACGACCATGAGCTCGCTCCCCGGCGCGCAGGAGGGAGCGCAAGCGGTTGCGCATTCGCTGTCGGCGCAATCGGGACGCCCGTCGGCGTCGTTGTCGAGGCCGTCGTCGCAGGTGAGCTCGACGCCGAGCTCGCAACCGGCGAGGCCGGCACAATCGAAGTCGAGGCAATCGGCCGCGCCGTCGAGGTCACCGTCGAGCCCGTCATCGCAATCGACCTCCGGCTGGCAGCTCGCTGCGCTCGCGCACTCGGTGTCGTCGCAGTCGGCATTACCGTCGCCATCGTTGTCGGCGCCGTCGGCGCAGGCGCGACCGAGCTCGCAGGAGGTGCAGACACAGAGCAGCAGCCGGAACTCGGTCAGCACGCCCACGTCGGGCGGGCCGACGTCGGTCACTCGCAGCGACCACGTGCCGGCGGCCAAGTCGCCGTCGAGGAGGGCGAGCGGGGCATCGGGGCGGAAGGCGCCCGTGAACGGCGCCGCGCCGGCGGCGATTGCTGTGGTGGCCGTGTCGAGAAAGAGGGTGCGGACGAAGTCGTTGCTGCCGCCGCCGCGCTGATTGGACAGCACGACCTCGATCCCCGACGGCGAAACCACGCTGACCCGGAGGTCGCTGTCCCAAGTGTGGACCGCCGAGAAGCCGACCGCAGCCAGCGCCACCAACTCCGGCCCTGCGACCGTCACGCTGCTCACTGCGGTCGCAAGGTCGGCGATCGCGACCGGCGCCGGGCCATCTAATGCCACGAGGAGCGAACCCACAGGACAATGGACCACGCAGAGATCAGCGGCGGTGCAGTCGGCGTCATCACAGTCGGTGGCGCCGTCAGCGTCGTTGTCCACGCCGTCGCCACAGGAGCGCTCCAGGCCGAGCTCGCAGCCGGCAACGGCGTCACATTCGGCGTCGGTGCAGTCGGCGAGCAGGTCGGCATCGTTGTCGATACCGTCGTCACAGGTCGACTCGAAGCCGTGCTCACAACCGGCGAGTCGGTCGCAGTCGTAATCAGCGCAATCGACCGCGCCGTCGCCGTCGTCATCGAGGCCGTCGTCGCAGACGGTCTCGAGCGCGGTCGCGTCGGGCGTGGTGTCCGCATCGGGCGTGGATGCAGCGGCGTCGGGCGTGGACGGCGCGGCGTCGGGCGTGGTGTCCGCGTCGGGTGCGGGCAGCATGGCGTCAGGCGCGTCGGGCGCGAGCGCCGCGTCGGGTGCGGGCGGCGTTGCGTCGAACGAGGCGGGGGCTGCGTCGTCGCCGCAGGCGGAGCAGAGCAGCGTGGCGGAGCAGAGCAGCGCGGCGGAGCAGAGCAGCGGAAAGGAGAGGCGCGTGCGCTTCATGGCGCGCACCCTACTCGACCGGCGACCGCCGCCACAACCCGCGGGCGAGTGCCAAGCAGGGCCGGCGGCCGAGCGGACCGCCGACCCGACTGGGACTACGGTAGCGGAAGCAGGCAGACGTGGAGCTCGAACTCCACGACCGAGCCAACGTCGCCGAAGAACTCGTCGTTGACCTGGAGTAGCCAGGTGCCGGCGGCGGTCTCGTCATCGAGCGCCGAGAAGGGCGCTTCGGGGCGGAAGGGGCCGGTAAACGGCGCTGCGCCGGCACCGATCGCCCTAAAGGCCGCGTCGGTAAAGAACGTGTCGATGTAGTCATTGGCGAAGCTACCGCGACCGTCGGCCAGCATCACGACGGTGCCAAGGGGCGACGAGAGCCGGACGACGAGATCACTGTCGAACGTGTGCGTCGCCGAAAAATGCACCGCCGCGTCGACCACCACGCCGGCGCCGGCGAGCGCGTCGAGATCGACCGGGACGATGACGAACGACTGGTCCGGAATCACCACCGGGAGTCCGGACGCGGTTACGATCTCGAGCGTAGCGCCGGGCGGGCAGACGAGTGAGGCAAGGCAGCCAGAGAGCCCGGCACAGTCGGAGTCGGCGCAGTCGGTGAGAGTGTCGCCGTCGTTGTCGAGACCGTCGTCGCAAACGGTCTCGGTGAGACAGCTGCCGCTACCGGCGCAGTCGGAGTCGTCGCAGTCCACTGCGGCGTCGCCGTCGTTGTCGATGCCGTCGCCGCAGGCCGCGCCGAACTCGCAACCGGCGGTGCCGTCGCAAACACAGAGGAAGACGCGGAAGACCGTCAGCTCGCCCACGTCCGGCGCAAAGGCGTCGGTGACGCTGAGCTCCCAAGTGCCGGCGATCGGCTCGCCGGCGAGAGTCGCGAGCGGCTCCTCGGGCAGGAACGCCCCGGTGAACGGCGGGCTGCCGTCGGCGATCGCCGCCGTCGCGTCGTCGCTGAACAGCGTGCCGAGATAGTCGTCGCCGCCGCCGCCGCGATCCGTGGCCAGCGCGACCTGAGTGCCCGAGGGCGCGTGGAGCGCCAGCGAGAGGTCGCCGTCCCACGTGTGCGTGAGGTTGACGACGGCGCGCGCACTAGTAACCACGCCCGCGCCGGTCAGCGCAAAGGAGCTGGTGACGGTCGCGCCGTCGCGGATGGCGACCGGTGCCGAGCCGATGAAGACCTGCAGCTCACTCCCCGGCGCACACGAAGGCGCGCAGTCGGTTGAGCAGTCGCTGTCGGCGCAGTCGGGGCGGCTGTCGCCGTCGTTGTCGAGACCGTCGTCGCAGGTGCTCTCGTTGCCGAGCTCGCAGCCGGCCACGCCGTGGCAGTCGAGGTCGAGGCAGTCGGCCACGCCGTCGATGTCATTGTCGAGCCCGTCATCGCAGACCGACTCCGGCACGCAGTTCGGCTCGGTCGCACACTCAGTGTCGTCGCAGTCGGTATTGCCGTCACCATCGTTGTCGGCGCCGTCGCGGCAGAGGAGGCCGAACTCGCAGTCGGTGCAGACGCAGACGAGGAGCCGGAACTCGGTCACCTCGCCAAAGTCCCCACCGGCAACGTCGTCTACCTGAAGCGACCAGAGCCCGGGCGCCGTGTCGCCGCGGAGGGTTGAGAGCGCCTGGTCGGGGCGGAATGCGCCTGTGAACGGCGCAGAGCCATCGGCAATCGCCGTGGCCGCCGCGTCGAGGAAGTTGGTGCCGGCAAAGTCGTGGCCAGAATCGCCACGTTGGTCCGAGAGGACCACCTCGTTGCCGGAAGGAGCTAGCAGGCGAACCCGCAGGTCTCCGTCATACGTGTGCGTGGCGGAGAAGCGGACTGCGGCCAGCGAGACGACGCCCGGCTCGGCGACAGTCAGCTCGATCACCGCCGTCTCGTAGTCCACGATGGCGACCGGCACCGTGCCTGAGTAGGCCGCGAGGGTCGAGCCCACCGGACAGACGACGATGCAGGACTCGGTGTCGGCGCAGTCGGTGTCGGCGCAGTCGGTCACGCTGTCGACGTCGTTGTCGAGCCCGTCGCCGCAGGAGAGCTCGATACCAAGCTCGCAGCCGGCCACGCCGTCGCAGTCGGTGTCCATGCAGTCGGCGAGCAGGTCGGTGTCGTTGTCGAAGCCGTCGTCGCAGGTCAGCTCGGCGCCGAACTCGCAGCCGGACACGCCGATGCAGTCTCTGTCGAGACAGTCGATCAGGCCGTCGCCATCATCGTCGAGGCCGTCGTCGCAGACGGTCTCGACCGCGGTCGCGTCGGGCGTCGTGTCGGCATCAGGCGTCGTGTCGGCATCCGGCGTCGTGTCGGCGTCGGGCGTCGTGTCGGCATCAGGCGTCGTGTCGGCGTCGGGGGTCACCGCCGCGTCGGGCCGTGGCATCGCCGCGTCGATCGAGGCGGGGGGCGCGTCGTTGTCGCAGGCCGCGAAGAGCAGCATGGACATGGAGGATAGGAGCAGTGAAAAGGAGAGGCTGGTGCGCTTCATGGCGCAGACGCTACTCGATGAGGGCGCGGCGCTCAAGAACCACCAGTAGAAAGCAGCGCACCCGCGCTGCACGCTGCATCCTGCTTTACCCCTCGCTGTGCCGGTGCTACGTTCGCGCGCACTTCATGGCCGCCGTCACGCTTCGTACGTACACGTTTCTCGACGCACTGCAGCCGCAGTTCGCGTCGTTCATGGCGAAGACCGCGAAGGGCTTCCTGCCCGTGCCTGGGCAGGCGTCGCTCTTCGTCGAGATCGCGCCGGGCATCTCGATCAACCGCGTGACCGACATCGCGCTCAAGGCGACGCGCGTCCAGCCGGCGATCCAGATCGTCGAGCGCGCCTATGGCCTGCTCGAGGTGCATCACCACGACCAGGGCGAGGTCATCTCGGCGGGACGGGCGATCCTCTCCTACCTGGAGTTAAAGGAAGAGGAGCGGCTCAAGCCGAAGATCCTCACCGATCAGATCATCCGGTCGGTCGAGGCCTACCAGACGCAGATCATCAATCGCAACTCGGCCGGCATGATGGTGCTGCCGGGCGAGTCGCTCTACATCCTCGAGACCGAGCCGGCCGGCTACGTCGCGTTCGCGGCGAACGAGGCCGAGAAGGCCGCGCGGATCTCGCTGGTCAATGTCACGCCGTATGGCGCGTTTGGCCGCCTCTATCTGTCGGGCTCCGAGTCGGAGATCGACTCGGCAGCGGCAGCGGCCCGCGCAGCACTCGCGAGCGTCGCCGGCAAGCAGGTCGGCTCGTCCGCAGACAAGTAAGTTCACACAACTGACAGTTCGTGGAATTCCAAGGAGAGAGACGCAATGTCTGACGCACTGGGACTTATCGAGACGAAGGGCTTCGTGGGCATGGTTGAGGCCTCCGACGCGATGCTGAAGGCCGCCAAGGTCGAGCTCGTCGGATACGAGAAGATCGGCGGCGGCTATGTCACCGCGATCGTCCGCGGCGACGTCGCGGCGGTGAAGGCGGCGACCGAAGCTGGCCAGCGCGCTGCAGAGCGCGTCGGCGAGCTGGTGTCGGTCCACGTCATCCCGCGGCCGCACGGCAACCTCGACCTCGTGCTTCCGCTCGGGCGCCAGAAGGAAGCGCGCGAGGGTAAATAGCGGAGCGGCCGGTGCTCCTCGGAATCATCGTCGGGACCGTCGTCTCGTCCCGCAAGGACAAGGAACTCGAGGGGCTCAAGCTGCTCCTCGTGAAGACGTGCGACTTTGACGGCAAGCCGACCGGCGGCACGGTGGTCGCCGCCGACGCGGTGGGGGCCGGGGTCGGCGAGGTCGTGCTCTACGCGTCGGGCAGCTCGGCGCGGCAGACGACGATCACGCAGAACCGGCCGGTCGACGCGACGATCATGGCGATCGTCGACACCGTCGAGATCGACGGCGAGACGCGCTACCGCAAGGACGCCTAGCCTGCGCGGCGGGCGGTAGCGGACGGAGCGAGGCCTGGCGGCAACGACAATGGCGATGATCGACGAGCGGAGGGTGCAGGAGATCGTCGAGCGGGTGCTGGCGCGCATGGGCACGGGCGCTCCGGCGACGGCGCCCCGCCCGGCTGCGACTGCAGATGCGTCCACTGCCGATGCGAGCAAGCGCGCCGAGCCAAAGATCCCCGCGGGACGACTTGGCTCGTTCGACACGCCCGACGACGCGGTCGCTGCTGCGCGGCGTGGGTTCGAGGCGAACGAGCGCGCACCGCTCGAGCTGCGGCACAAGATGGTCGCTGCGATGCGCGAGACCACACGCAAGCACGCGCGTGAGCTGGCGCAGTTCGCCGTCGAGGAGACCGGGCTCGGTCGCGTCTCGGACAAGGTGAACAAGAACCTGCTCGTCGCCGAGAAGACGCCCGGCCCTGAGATCCTCCGCCCGGTCTGCTTCACCGGCGACGATGGCCTCTCGATCACCGAGCGTGCGCCGTACGGGCTGTTCCTCGCGGTCACGCCGTGTACCAACCCGACCGAGACGATCCTCTGCAACGCGATCGGCATGCTGGCCGGTGGCAACGCGGTGGTGTTCAACGTCCACCCGACGGCGAAGAAGACCAGCGCGTGGCACATCCACCTGCTGAACGAGGCGATTCAGTCAGTCGGCGGGCCCAAGGACGTGCTGACGACTATCGCTGTCCCGACGATCGAGAGCGCGCAGGCGCTGATGAAGCACAAGGGGATCCGCCTCGTGGTCGTCACCGGCGGCCCCGCCGTCGTGGCGCAGGCGATGAACTCGGGGAAGAAGGTCATCGCCGCCGGCCCGGGGAATCCGCCGGTGGTGGTTGACGAGACGGCGAACCTCGACGTCGCTGCCCGCGGCATCGTGGCCGGCGCCGCGCTCGACAACAACATCGTCTGCATCGCGGAAAAAGAGATCATCGCGGTCGACTCGATCGCCGACGCGCTCGAAGAGCGGCTTGGGCGCTCGGGTGCGCTGCTGCTGAACGAGCGACAGACGCGCGAGCTCGAGAAGCTCGTGCTCGACGGGGCCGGCGTCAACCGGGCGTGGATTGGCAAGAACGCGGGCGCCATCGCCGCCGAGCTCGGACTGCGCGGGCACGGCGACGAGCTGCGTCTGCTCACGATGCGCTGCGACGAGCAGCACCCGTTCGTGCAGCATGAGCTGCTGATGCCGGTGGTCCCGATCGTGCGCGTAAAGAGCGCCGAAGAGGGCATCGCGATGGCGAAGCGCGTCGAGCACGGGTTCGCGCACACCGCGGTCATGTACTCGACCAACGTCGAGAACCTGTCGGCGATGGCGCGGGTGATCAACACGTCGATCTTCGTAAAGAACGCGCCGAGCCACGCCGGGCTCGGGCTCGGGGGCGAGGGGTACACCTCGTTCACCATCGCGAGTCCCACTGGCGAGGGGCTCACCACCGCGATGCACTTCACCCGTGAGCGCCGCTGCACGCTCAAAGACTCGTTCCGTTTCGTCTGAGCGGAAGCGGAGTGCCGGCGTCGTGACCGGCGCGCGTGCATCGGTGCGCCCGCCTGCGCGCCCGCCTGCGCGCCCGCCTGCGCGCCCGCCTGCGCGCCCGCCTGCGCTCGGCGTGATCGAGGTGTCGTCGATCGCGCGCGGCATCGTCGTCGCCGACGCGATGGCGAAGCGCGCCCCGGTGACGCTGCTTGCGTCGCGCACGACCTCGCCGGGGAAGTACATCGTCATCTTCGCGGGCGGCGTCGCCGAAGTGGACGAGGCGCTCACCGCCGGCGTCGCAGCCGCGGGGGGCGCGCTGGTCGACCGGCTGTTCCTGCCGTACGCGAACGCGCAGCTCGCACCGCTGGTGCTCGACGAGCCACGCGACGTGCCGCGCCCGGAGCGGTTCGAGGCCGTGGCGGTGTTCGAGACGTTTACGATCTGCGCGACGCTCATCGCAGCCGACGCTGCGACGAAGGCGGCCGACGTGACGCTCCTCGACCTGCGGCTCGGGCAGGGACTTGGCGGCAAGGGCTTCTTCACGATGACCGGTGAGCTCGATGCCGTCGAGGCGGCGGCCGCCGCCGGGCGCGCCGCGATCGAGCCGGGCCTGCTCGTCGGGCTCGAGCTGATCGCCGCGCCGCACGACGATCTTCGCACGCGCCTATTTTGGTAGG
>SHYZ01000062.1 GCA_009692535.1 Myxococcales bacterium | reverse complement strand
CTAGCCGTTGCCAGATAACCCACCGCGCCACTTGACCAGATGACCAACCGCAGGAGAGACCGATGAGTTCCAAGCCCCAGGCGGCCCGTATCGGCGCGTTCGGATTTGCCGCGGTGGCGCTAGGATGCGCCGCCATCGCCGCGTTTCTCGTCGGTCGCCTACTCGACTCGGGCGGGTACAACAAGGAGCCGGTCAAGCCGGTCGTCATCGCGACGCAGTTGCTCGAGCCGGGCCGGCCGATCGCCAAGGAGTCCCTCACGGTGGTGAAGTGGCCGACCTCGGCGATCCCGGAGGGCGCGGTCGCTTCGATCGAGGAGCTCTACGTGGGCGACGAAGCGCCCGTCCCGGCGACCGCGATCCTCAAGGCCGAGGCGGTGCTGCGCGGGCGACTCGCGACGAGTGCCGCTGGCACCGGCATGGGCGTGCTCCTTCAGACGGGGCTGCGCGCCGTCGCCGTGCGGGTCGATGAGGCGGTCTGGCGCTCGCGGCTGGTCTATCCCGGGGCGCGCGTCGACGTCGTGGCGACGGTGCGCGATCCGCATGGCCGCGGCTCGTCGTCGCGCATCGCGGTGCAGAACGCGCGCGTGCTCGCGCTCGAGTCGGAGACCGACGTTGCGATGCGGCGCCCGCGCAAGGAGGGCGAGGCGCAGACCGCGCCGCCGAACGGCGCGAGCGGCAGCGTCGTCACGCTCGAGGTGAGCCCCGGGGACGTCGAGGTCATCGCGCTCGCGATGCGCGAAGGCTCGATCGACCTCGCGCTGAGAAACGGCAGCGACGCCACCCTCGTTACGACGGCGGGCGCGACGCCCTATGGGATTTCCGCCTTTGGTGACCCGCTGCTGCCAGGCGACTCGAGCGCCGACCCGACCGGCGCGATCGCGGCGGCGGTGACGAGCGCGGGCGGTGGCACACGCAGGATCCCGATCATGACCGAGGTGGTCAGGGGCGGCGGACGCCGACGTCTCGAGCTCATCGCGCACGACGAGCCCGACCCGCCGCGCGGCGGTGGCGGCGGCGGCGGCATCCAGGTCATCTCCCCTTCACGCTAGCCCCCGACGAGGACGCCCATGCGATCGCGCATCCTGCTCAGCACCGTTGTTCCGCTCCTCCTTGGACTTGTCGCGCTCGTCGGCGTCAGCCGCAACGCCTACGCTGACGCCGAGTCCGACGCGGAGGCCGACGCGGAGGCCGACGCCCACGCCAAGATGCCGGTCATCCATGTGGTGCTCTCCGGCGCGACCCACTTTCGTCTCGGCAAGTCGATTTCGAAAATCTCACTCGCGGCGAGCGCGATCGCCGATGTGTCGGCGTTCCCGCCCGACCAACTGCTCGTCACCGGCAAGCAGATCGGGCAAACCACCGCATCGGTCTGGACCAAGGACGACGAAATCACCATCGTCTCGATCGTCGTCGGCTACGCGACCGACGAGATGCTCGTCTCGCTGAAGCGGGCGCTGCCGCGCGCGAAGAACCTCCGCGTCGAGTCCGCCGGCGCCGCGCTGCTCCTGTCGGGCGAGGTCGCCGATGTCACCGAGGTCGTACGCGCCGAGGAAATCGTTCGCAGCTACGCCGACGCGGCCAGCTCCTCGGGCGGCGCGGTCGCGCCCCGCATCCTGAATGCGCTCACCGTACCCGGCGATCAGCAGGTGCAGCTCGAGGTCTCGTTCGCAGAGGTCTCGCGCACCGCGCTCAGGCAGGTTGGGCTCAACGTCTGGCATCGCGCCACGAACGGGGACTACGCGACGCAGCTCGTGCCGCCCGCGCTCTCCTCGGATCCCGCCGGCGCCGCGGGCCCCGACCTCGGGCTCACCAACGTACCGGTGATGGCCACGCCGATCTCCGGCGCGTTCGGCGTGCTCTTCTCGTCGGCGGCCGGCACTTCATTCCCGTTCTCGGCCGCGCTTTCGCTGCTCGCCCAGCGCGGCTACGCGCGCACGCTCTCCGAGCCGACGTTGGTCGCGCTCTCGGGCGAGGACGCGATCTTCCTCGCCGGCGGTGAGTTCCCGGTCTCGGTGCCGCAGGGGCTCGGACAGACCAGCATCGAGTTCAAAAAGTTCGGCGTGCAGCTCAAGTTCACGCCGACGATCGTCCACGACACGATCCAGCTGCGGCTCGCGGCGACAGTCTCCGACATCGACTTCTCGCTCGGGCTCCGGCTGGCGAGCGTTCAGGTGCCGGGCCTCACCACGCGCCACAGCGAGACCACCGTGCGCCTGCGCGACGGCCAGAGCTTCGCGATCGCGGGGCTGCTCTCCGACCGCGTGCGCTCCACGGTGGACAAGGTGCCGCTCCTCGGCGAGCTGCCGATCCTCGGCGTGCTGTTTCGCTCGACGAGCTACCGCCGGGAAGAGACCGAGTTGCTCATCGTCGTGACCGCGCGCCTCGTGCGTCCGCAGGCGGAGCGCCCGCCGCTACCCGACGGCGAGCGGAGCACCGATCCCTCGGACCTCGAGCTCTTTCTCCTCGGCACGTACGAGTCGAAGCAGAACCCCAAAGCCGTCGGGACGCCCGCCGGTCCGGTGGGGTTCGCGCGATGACCACCGCAACCACCTTGTACCGAGGGGACCCTGATGCAGCGCCGTGAGGACACCGTGGTCGCGCCGCTCGCCGCCGGCAACGACGCAAAGTCGCGCGCGAAGTGGGCGGAATCGTCGACCGAGCAGAACGACCCGCTGGCGGGCCCGCCGACCGCACGCGCCCCAGGTCCGGCGCCAACGCGCGCGCAGCCGAACCCGGCGCAACCCGTACAGCGGGCCGCCCCGCCGCCGCCCGCACCACGCGGCGCGGCGCCGCCGCCCGCACAACGCGCAGCGCCCGCGCCGCCCGCGCCGCCCGCGCCGCGCGGACCGTTGCCCACGGCCTACCCGGCCGTCGAGTCAGCGTATCTGGCTCCCGCTCCGAGCCCCTTCCTCCACGCCTCGACCAACATCTCCACCGGCTCCGGCCAGCGACGAGTCGAGTACGTCGAGCCGACCAACCAAACCGTCGTCCCCCAGTCGGGCAAGGTCATCGTCATGTTCGGCTGCCGCGGCGGCGCCGGCGCGACGACGCTCACCGTAAACGCGGCCGCGACCCTGGTGCGCCAAGGAAAGCGCGTCTGTGTGGTCGATCTCGACCTGCAACTCGGCGACGTATTCGTCGCGCTCGACCTCGAGCCGACCACCTCGCTCGCCGGCCTCGCGCGCGAGGCCGGCACGATCGACGCGGCCGCGCTCCGCCGCCGACTCGCACAGCACGCCTCGGGCATCTTCGCGCTGTCGCAGACCGGGCGCGTCGATGACGTCGACCCGCAGCTCGCCGAGCGCATGCCCGCGCTGCTCTCCACGCTCTGCGAGCACTTCGATGTCGTCCTCGTCGACGGCGTGCGCGACTTCTCCGACCACGCGCTCGCGACACTCGACATGGCCGACCAGGTCATGCTGGTCGTCACGCAGGACGTGCCCGCGGTGCGCCGCGCCTTCCGCGTCACGCAGCTCTTCCGGCGCCTCGGCTACTCCGACCGCAAGGTCCGGCTGATCTTGAACCGCTGCACGAAGGATCCCCAGGTCCCCGACGAAGAGATCGAGCGCGCGTTGGTGCTCCCGATCGCCTCGCGGGTCTGCAACGACTACGTCCGCATGTCGACGGCGCTGAACGACGGCGCGCTGCTCGGCGAGGTGGCTCGTGGCTCGGCGATCGCAAACGACATCGAAAACCTCGCGCGGCTCGTTGCCGATGTCGAGGTCCCCACGGCCACGGCACCCGTGGAGCATCCCGGGTTCTTCGCGCGGCTCTTCTCGAGGAGGAAGTAGATGCGGCTCGCGGAACGTCTCGGTCGTCCCAGCGCCCAACCAGGCCAGGCCTCCGCCTCCTTCGTGCAGGACTCGGCCAGGGACCTTGCGTCCATCACGGCTGGGCTCCACTCACGCATTCTCGACAAACTCGATCTCGCGGTCGTGGCTCAGCTCTCGGCCGAAGATCTCCGCACTCGACTGAAGATCATCGTCGAGCAGGTGATTCTCGCCGAGCGGCTGGCGGTCAGCGACAGCGAGCGCGAGGCAGTCGTGGTCTCGGTGCTCGACGAGCTCACCGGCCACGGCCCGATCGAGACGCTGCTCAACGACCCGACGATCTCCGACGTGCTCGTGAACGGCTACGACAAGGTCTTCATCGAGCGCGCCGGCAAGTTGGTCAAGGTCGACGTTCGCTTCCGCGACGACCGTCACCTCATCCACACGATCCAGCGCATGGTGGCCAAGGTCGGCCGCCGCGTCGACGAGTCGTCCCCCATGGTGGACGCCCGGCTGCCCGACGGCTCGCGTGTGAACGCGATCATCCCGCCGCTCGCGGTCGACGGACCGTCGCTCTCGATTCGCCGCTTCGGCTCGAAGCCGCTCGAGGCGAAGGACCTCGTGCGCAACGGCGCGATGACCGAGGAGATGGTCCGCTACCTTGAGATCGCCGTGAAGGCCAAGTGCTCGATCCTGATCGCAGGCGGCACCGGCGCCGGCAAGACCACGCTGCTCAACATGCTGTCGGCATACATCCCGTCCGACGAGCGGATCATCAGCGCCGAGGACGCCGCGGAGCTCCGCATGCTGCAGCCGCATGTCGTTCGGTTGGAGGCGCGCCCCCCGAACCTCGAGGGGAAGGGCGAGGTCACGATCCGCGATCTCGTGCGGAACGCGCTCCGCATGCGCCCCGACCGCATCGTCGTCGGCGAGGTCCGCGGCGGCGAGGTGCTCGACATGCTGCAGGCGATGAACACCGGCCACGACGGCTCGCTCGCGACGATTCACGCGAACAGCGCCGAGGACGCGGTGAGCCGCCTCATGACGATGCTCGGCATGACCGGGACGACGTTCTCCGAGGAGACGATGGCGACGCTCATCTCGCGCGCGGTGCACGTCATCATGCACGTGTCGCGTATGCAGGACGGCAAGCGACGCATCACCGCGATCTCGGAGATTGGCGCCCAGACCGGCACGCAGATCCAGTTGGTGCCGATCTACGCCTACGAGCGCACCGGGCTCAGCGCCGACGGCACGGTGCTCGGGCGACACGTCCAGCGCAACCACACCACGCTCAACTCACGCTTCCGCGCGGCCGGGCTGCAGCACGGCGCCCCTGGGGATCAAGGCGGATGAGCGGCACGATCGTCATCATCACCTTCATCGCGACCTTCGCGGCGTTGATGACGGTTGGCCTCGGGCGGCTCGCCATTCGGCTCCGCTTCGAGGAGGCGCTCCGTCGCCGGCTCGGCTCCTCCGACCGCGTCGTCGGCGACGACCTGCTCCGGCAGGACAGCGCGGCCTCGGCCTCCGGCTTCGCGCAGCTCGTGATCGACAGCGGCTTCGGCTGGACGCGCGCTGTGTTCATCGGCCGCATGGCCGGCTCGGGCGTGCTCGCGGCGTGCGTCGGCGCGATGTTCCTCGGCGCTCTCGGGGCACTCGTGTTCGGCGGCATCGGCGCGGCGGTCCTCCCGTGGCTCGCTCGCCGCGCCCGCGATGCCCGAATGGCAAAGTGCGACTCGCAAATGCCGCAGGCGCTCGAGGTCATGTCACTCGCGCTTCGTGCGGGACACCCGCTCTCGCTCGCGCTCAGCATCGCCGCCGCCGAAGCGCCTTCGCCGATCGCCGAGGAGCTGCGCCGCGCGATGGACGAGCATGAGCTCGGACGCCCGCTCGGCGACGTGCTCGTGGCCATGGGCAAGCGCCTCCGCGGCTCCGAGGTCGTGCACACCTTCATCGTCGCGGTGCTCGTGCTGCAGCAGACCGGCGGCAACCTCATCGCGGTGATCGACCGCATCGTCGAGAACGCCCGCGCCCGCGCCCAGTACCAGGCGCGCCTCCGCGCCCTCACCTCCGAGGGCCGCTCGAGCGCACGGATGCTGGCCGCAGTGCCCGGCGTGTTCTTCATCATGGGGGCGCTCGTCGATCCCACCTACGCCAAGACCTTCTTCGCCGACTCGGCGGGCAAGATGCTCTTCGGCATCATCCTGCTGCTCTGGTTTCTCGGCGTGATGTGGACGCGCCGCATCGTGAAGGCGGCGGGCTAACCGATGTCCTCTACTGCGCTCGACGTCATCGCGCTGCTCTGCGCCACCGGCGGCGCCGGGTTCGGCGCGGTCGCTTGGCTGCGCGCACGCACCGCGGCCTCGGTGCTCACCGTCGGCAGTTCGCTCGAGACGCCGCGGACGCCTTTGCGCTCGCTCGTCGCCCCGCTCGCCGAGCGCCTGCGGCCCACTACGCACGCCGACCTCGAGCGCCTGATCACGAGCCTCCAGCAGGCCGGTCGCCGCCATCGCATCGAGGTCGATCGCTTCCTCGAGGAGCGCATCTTCTCGCTGCTCATCGGCGTGCTCGGCGGATTCATCGTGGCCGCGATCGTGACGGGCGGCCTCGGCGTACTCCTCATGTGCGTCTTCCTCTACCTCGGCCTGGCGGGACCGGAGCGGCTGCTCGTGATGCGCGCGACCGAGCGACGCGAGGCGGTCGCGATCGGCATGCCGGCCGCGGTCGACCTGCTCGTGACCTGCCTCGACGCCGGGCTCTCGCCCGAACAGTCGATCGGCCGCGTGGCGAAGGACCTCGCGCACTCCTCGCCGATCCTCGCCGAGGAGCTCTCCATCGTCGCCAGCGAATTCGACGCCGGGGTCGCGCTACCCGACGCGCTGCGCCGACTCGCCCGCCGCGTGAACCTCGACGACCTCTCCGCGCTCTGCGGCGTGGTCGCGCAGGCGCACGGGCTCGGTGCGCCGATCGCGCAGACGCTCCGCGAGTACGCGATCTCGTCCCGCCGCATGCGCCTCTCCGCGCTCGAAGAGCGTGCCGGAGCGCTCGCCACGCAGCTCACGCTGCCGCTGGCCATCTTCCTCCTGCCGGCGGCGATGCTCACGATCATGGGCCCCGTCTGCGTGCAGATTTACCGCGCGTTCAGCAACGGAATCTGAGCATGCATCGCCCATCGCCCCACCGCTTCCGACTGCTCCTCGCCGCCGCGCTCCTCTCCGGTTGCGCGGCGAGCGGCGCGACCATCAAGGACGCGGATCGCGATGGCGCCGCCCTCCGTGTCGACCTCGCACGCACCTTTGTCGCCCGCGGCGCGTGGGAGGCTGCGGCGCCGCTGCTCGCGCGTGCCGTCATCGAGACGCCCGACAACGCGGAGGTGCGCACGCTCTACGCCACCGTGCTGCGCGAGCGCACGCTCTACCCACAGGCCGAGCGGGAATTCCGCGCCGCGCTCGCGCTCGATCCTCGCGCCGCTGCCGCGCACGCGGGCCTCGGGGTGCTGTACGATCTCACGCGCCGTCCCGCCGAGGCCGAGCCGGCGCATCGTGCCGCGATCGCGCTCGCCCCGCGCTACGCGCCGTTCTGGAACAACCTCGGCTTCTCGCTGCTCGTCGTCGATCGCGCCGACGAGGCGTGCGCCGCGCTCGAGCAGGCGCTCGCGCTCGATCCATCACTCGCTGTCGCCTACAACAACCTCGGCTTCGCGCACGGTCGCAAGCGGGACTACATCGCCGCCGAGCGCGCCTTCCGTGCGGCCGGCACCGAGGCACACACGCGCATGAACCTTTCGATCGCCCACGCGCGCAACGGCGACGCAACCACCGCCGCCCGACTGCGCGCCGAAGCCCACGCGCTCGACCCGTCGCTCCCCCTGGAGGTCCTCTGATGCGTCTCCGACTCGCCGCGCTCCACCTCGCCGCCGCCACCGCGATCCTTGCCCCGCTGGCCGGCTGCACTGCCGCCCACCTCGGCCCTAAGTTCGGTGAGAGCTACCGCGCCACGATGGCGGCGCAAACCGAAGGGCACAACGCCGAGGAGCCGGCACCCTTCGACGCCGAGGACGCCCGCCACGCCGTCAAGCGCCACCGTGGCAACAGCGGCGACGCACCGAGCGGCGCCTCGGACGACGCGGCCGGCTCGCTCTCGCTCTCGTCCTCGTCATCGTCCTCGGGCGGCGGCGGTCCGATCCGGCTGGAGGCGAAGTAGCCATGGGCGCGCGCGGCGGCGTGGACCGGTTGCATGAACGCGGCAGTGTCATGCCGATCATGCTCGTCCTCACGGTCGCACTCGCCACGCTCGCGATCGGCGGCGCCGCCGTCGGGCGCATGGTGGCGGTGAAGCTCGACTCACAGCGCGCGACCGACGCCTTCTGCCTAGCCGCGCTCCATATCGTACGCGAGCGCGGCCTGCCGCTCCGGCCCGCCGATCAGGCCAACGCGCTCACCATCGGCGCGCTCAACTCGAACCTCCCCACGCACACCGGCGAGATCACAACCAGCGAGACGGCGACCCACGTCAACCTCGCATGTACCTGGCACACCGAGATGGCGATCGAGCGCGTGCTCGACGCGACCGGCATTACCAGCGTCGGCTCGCGCGCGAGCGCGCAGCTCTCGCAGACGGTGTACGACGAGGCGACCCGCCGACTCCCCAAGCTGGTCCTCGTGCTCGACTACTCCGGCTCGATGAACCAGCGGCTGCCCGGCGGCGGCGGCGACACCGCGATCCAGGTGCTCGAGGAGAGCATCTTGAACCTGCTCGCCGATCCGACAATCGAGCTCGACTACGGCGCCGCGTTCTACTCCTCCACCAACTTCGCCTCGGTCGCGATCGGTCCCGACGCGCCGATACAAATCGCCGCGAACATCGCGGCCCGGGGCGCGGGCGGTGCCACCTGCACCTCCTGTGGGCTCAACACGGCCCGCGATCTCCTCGCGGCCACGGACAACACCGGGCGCTATGTGCTCCTGGTCTCCGACGGGGCCCCGAACTATGGCGGCGGCGCCGGGGGCTCGCGGACCGCGGCCGATGGGCTCTGGGCGATCGACGCGACCATCATCACGCTGCACATCGACTGGTCGGGCGGTGCCGACGTGGGCCTCGCGAGCTTCATGCGCAGCATCAGCGGCACTCCCGACACGCACCCCAACCCCGACTACTACCGTGCGGCCGCCGACGCTGCGACGCTGGTGGCGACGTTCCGCGACATCGTCGCCTCGATCATCTGCACGGTCGGCCCGATCACCCCGCTCCCCACCGACCCCACGACCGTGCGCGCCTTCCTGCGCAGCGGCGTCGTCGAGGTCCCGGTGCCGCCGGTCCCCGACTGCCCCAACCCCGGGCCGCCCGGCGCGCCGCCCGATGGTGTGATCAACGCGCGGGATCTCGCGTTCTGCCGCGACGGGCTCTACTCGCTCTACGATGCGCCCTCGGGAAAAGTGAAGGTGACTCGCGCCGCCTGCGATCGCGTCCGAGATTTCGGCGACGACATCGTCATCCGGTTCGGCGCACCGTCGCTGACCGAGTAGCGCCCGCCGGCCCCGAATGCCGGTCACCGTGCGCGAGGGTGGTATCCTCCCACTCCGCGCGAGCGCCCCATGATCATCGCCGAGCTCCTCCGCGAGCAACGTGAATCCGGCTGGATCTCCGACGACGCCGCGCGCGCCGTCGCCGAGCGGCTCGCCGTGCCGCTCCACCGCGTCGAGGGCGTGCGCTCCTTCTACCCGCTCTTCCGTCGCACGCCGCCGGCGGTGCGCGAGATCGCCGTCTGTCGCGATCTCGCTTGCCACATGCGCGGCGCTGCCGATCTCGCGGCGTGCGCACGCGCCGCCGCCGCGCCAGGCGTCGAGGTCCGCGAGGTCTCGTGCCTCGGCCTGTGCGATGCCGCCCCCGCCGCGCTCGTCGACCACGAGCCGCTCGGCGACGCCGCCACCACCATCGCCGCGGTCGCCGCGCTCACCTCCGCGCCCACCTCCGCGCCCACGCCGCACGGGCCCGCGCGCGCCCCACTCCGTCTCGCGCACAAGCTCCCACCGCCGCCGCCTTTCGACGCGGACGCGCTACTCACCGCACTCGACGCCGCGAACCTGCGTGGCATGGGCGGTGCCGGATTTCCCACCGCAAAAAAATGGCGCCTCGTCCGCGCCGCCGCAGGCACCACCAAGGTCGCAATCTGCAACGCCGACGAGAGCGAGCCGGGCACCTTCAAGGACCGCGAGCTGCTCGAGCGCGTTCCCGAGCTCGTGCTCGAAGGACTCTGGCTCGGCGCACGCGTGGTCGGCGCGACCCGCGCCATCGTCTACCTGCGCCACGAGTACGAGCACGCTCGCGTCGCGCTCGAACGCGCGCTCGCCGCCGCACCCCCGCCCATGCCGACCGAGCTCTTCGTCTCGCCGGGCGGCTACATCCAAGGCGAAGAGACCGCGCTCCTCGAGGCGCTCGAAGACCGTCGCGGCGAGCCGCGCAACAAGCCGCCCTTCCCGGGCACGCACGGCCTCTACGGCCAGCCGACGCTCATCAACAACGTCGAGACCCTCGCCGCCGCCGCCGTGATCTCGCGGCGTGGCGCCGCGTGGTGGTGCGCGCAGGGCGTGCGCGGGGCCGCTGGGCTCAAGCTCATCAGCGTCTCGGGCGATGTTGAGTACCCCGGTGTCTTCGAGATTCCGCTCGGCACCACCGTCGCCGAGTTGATCGCGCTCGCCGGCGGCGTCTCTTGCGGCCGCGCGCTCCTCGCGTTCGCGCCCGGCGGCGCGTCGTCGAACTTCCTCCCCGCCGCGCTCTCCGACACGCCGATCGACTTCGGCCCACTCGCCGCCGCCGGCTCGATGCTCGGCTCGGGCGCACTCGTGGTCGTCGCCGAGGGACGCGACCTCCTCGCCCTCGGCGCGAACGTGACGCGCTTTTTTCGCAACGAGAGCTGCGGAAAATGCGTTCCCTGCCGCGTCGGCACCGAGAAGGCGGTCCTCCTCCTCGACGATGCCCTCGCCGGCCGACGACCGCCCGACCTCGCGCTCGGCAGCAAGCTCGATGCTGAGCTCGCCGAGCTCGAAGAGACCCTGCGCCTCACTTCGATCTGCGGCCTCGGGCAGGTCGCCCTCGGGCCGGTGCTCTCCCTGCTGCGGAACTTCCCCCATGCCTGATCCCGGCGACCTCGTAACGCTCGAAGTCGACGGCCACGCGATCACCGCGCGCGCCGGCCAGACGATCTGGGAGGCCGCGCGCGACGCCGGTATCCAGGTGCCGGTGCTCTGCCACGACGAGCGCCTGCGTCCCGTCGGCGTCTGCCGCCTCTGCGTCGTCGACATCGGCGGGCGCACACTCGCCGCCGCTTGCGTGCGCCCGGTCGAGGCGGGCATGAAGGTCGCGACCGCCTCGCCGCTGGTCGTAAAGCAGCGCGCCGTGCTGCTCCGCCTGCTGCTCGCCGACCACCCCACGCCCTGCACGCGTGAGCGCACGACCGGCGACTGCGCGCTCGAGGCCGAGGCCCGCGCCGCCGGCCTGCTCGGCGTTGCCGACTCCGACTCACTGCCGCGCGGACCCGTGCGCGCGCTCGACGCCTCGTCGCCGGTGATCGCCGTCGACCTTTCGTCCTGCATTCTCTGCGACCGCTGCGTGCGCGGCTGCAACGAGCTGCAGTCGAACGACGTGCTCACGCGCAGCGGCAAGGGCTACGGCACGACGATCACCTTCGACCTCGGCCTGCCGATGGGCTCCTCATCCTGCGTGAGCTGTGGCGAGTGCGCCGCCGTCTGCCCGACCGGCGCGCTCACCCACAAGCCACTCGGCGCCCCGCTCCGTCCACGCGCCGAACTTACCGCCGTCGACACCACCTGCCCCTACTGCGGCGTCGGCTGCGCGCTCACCGTGCAGGTCGACCGCGCCGAGAACCGCATCGTCTACATCGACGGACGGAAGAACGGACACAACGAGGCCCGCCTCTGCGTGAAGGGGCGCTACGGCTTCGACTACACCACCCACCCGCAGCGCCTCACGCGCCCGCTCATCCGCCGCGACACGCACTATCCCAAAGGCGGGCTCTCCGCCGACGTGCGCGGCGCCGGTGCCGGTGAGCGCGGGCGCGGGCGCGGCCGACGCGCCGGCGGGCACGTCGACTACGCGGAGGTCATGCCCGCATTCCGCGAGGCGACATGGGACGAAGCGCTCGACCTCGTCGCGACGCGGCTCGGCGCGATCCGCACGACCCACGGCCCCAACGCGCTCGCCGGCTTCGGGTCGGCAAAGTGCTCCAACGAAGAGGCCTACCTCTTCCAGAAACTCGTCCGCACCGCGTTCGGCACCAACAACGTCGACCACTGCACGCGCCTCTGCCACGCGAGCTCGGTCGCCGCGCTGATGGAGACCATCGGCTCCGGCGCCGTGACCAACGTCTTTCACGACATCAAGCGCGCCGACTTCGCGCTTCTCGTCGGCACCAACACCACCGTCAACCACCCGGTCGCTGCCACCTTCTTCAAGGAGGCCGTCCGTGCCGGCACGCGCCTCGCCGTGATCGACGTGCGCCGCCCCGGCATCGCCGACCACGCCTGGAAATTCCTCCGCCAGCGCCCCGGTGCCGACGTCGCGCTGCTCGGCGGCATGATCCATGTGATCCTCGAAGAGCGGCTCTACAACGAGCCCTTCGTACGCGAGCGCACCGTCGGACTCGACGCGCTCGCCGCTGCCGCCGCGCCGATGACGCCCGAGCTCGCCGAGAAGATCTCCGGCGTGCCCGCCGACGAGATTCGTGCCGTCGCCCGCGCGTTCGCCAGTGCGCGCGCCGCAATGATCTTCTGGGGCATGGGCGTGAGTCAGCACTCGCACGGCACCGACAACGCCCGCGCCCTGATCGCGCTCTGCCTGCTCTGCGGTCACATCGGTCGGCCCGGCACCGGCCTCCACCCATTGCGCGGCCAGAACAACGTGCAGGGCGCGTCCGACGCCGGCCTGATCCCGATGCTCTTCCCCGACTACCAGTCGGTCACCGATCCGGTCGTGCGCGCGCGCTTCGAGGCCGCGTGGGGCTTCGCGCTCGACCCCGTGCCCGGGCTCACCGTCGTCGAGATCATGCAGGCCGCGCTCGAGCACCGCGTGCGCGGCATGTACATGATGGGCGAAAATCCGTTCCTCTCGGATCCGAACATCAACAAGGTCCGCAAGGCGCTCTCCGCGCTCGACTTCCTCGTCGTGCAGGACATCTTCCTCACCGAGACCGCCGAATTCGCCGACGTGATCCTGCCGGCGACGTCGTTCTTCGAGAAGACCGGCACCTTCACCAACACCGATCGCCGCGTGCAACTCGGTCACGCCGCGCTCGCGCCGCCCGGGGAGGCCCGCCTCGACTGGGAGATCATCTGTGACGTCGCAACGCGCATGGGCGCGCCGATGCACTACGACGGCCCCGAGGCGATCTTCAATGAGCTGCGCTCGCTCGCGCCGTCGCTCGCCGGCCTCGACTACACGAGCCTCGAGGGTGCCGGGCGGCTCTGGCCGGGCGACCAGGAGATCCTCTTCGGCGACGACTTCCCCTCGGGCAAGGGACGCCTCGTGCCGACGAGCTTCGCCCCGGCGAGAGAGCTACCCGACGCCGAGTTCCCGATCGTCCTCGTCACCGGCCGCCTGCTCGAGCACTGGCACACCGGCTCGATGACCCGCCGCTCACGCGCGCTCGACGCGCTCGAGCCCGAGGCGTTCGTCGAGCTCCACCCGAATGACGGCACGCACCTCGGCATCGCCGAAGGCGACTTCGTGCTCGCCCGCTCGCGTCGCGGCGAGATCGTCCTCCGCGCGCGGCTGTCGACCGCCACCTCCGAGGGGAGCTGCTTCATCCCGTTCCACTTCCGCGAGGCGGCGGCGAACCTGCTCACCATCGACGCACTCGATCCGGTCGGCAAGATCCCCGAATTCAAGTTCTGCGCGGTCGCCCTCTCCCGCGCGTGACCGTCGCGCCGGCGGCGCCATCCTCCTCGGGCCGCGCCTCGACGCAACCGGAAGACTCCGCTATATCTGCGGCGTGTCCGACGCGCCGTCGCAGCCATCGCCGCGCGTGTCGCCAAGCGGATCACCGCACGTGTCGCCAAGCGGATCACCGCACGTGTCGATCGTCATCCCTTGCTACGACGAGGCGGCAACGATCCCCCGCCTCGCGCCCGCGCTTGACGCTTCGATCGCGCAGCTCGCCGCGCTCGGCCACGCCGCCGAGGTGATCGTCATCGACGACGGCTCGCGCGACGACTCGTTCGCACGGCTCTCCGCCGCGGCCGCAACGCGCCCCTGGCTCCGCGTCGTCCGCCTACGCCGAAACTACGGCCAGACCGCCGCCATGTCGGCCGGCTTCGAGCGTGCTCGCGGCGCGGTCATCGTGCCGATGGACGCCGATCTCCAGAACGATCCGGCCGACATTCCGCGCCTGCTCGCCAAGCTCGACGAGGGGTTCGACGTCGTCTCCGGCTGGCGCAAGGACCGCAAGGACGCCTCCCTCACGCGCCGTCTGCCGTCGCGCATCGCCAACTTCATCATCGGGCGCGTCAGCGGCCTGCCGCTCCACGACTACGGCTGCACGTTGAAAGCGTACCGCCGTGAGGTGCTTGAGTCGGTGCGGCTCTACGGCGAGATGCACCGCTTCATCCCGATCCACGCCAAGTGGGCCGGCGCGCGCATCGGCGAGCTCGTGGTCACACACCACGCCCGCACCGAGGGGCAGTCCAAGTACGGCCTCGGGCGCACGCTCAGGGTGCTGCTCGATCTCCTCACGGTGAAGTTCCTCGGCGACTACTCGACGAAGCCGCTCTACCTCTTCGGCAAGTGGGGCGTGCTGCTCTGCGCGCTCGGCGTCGCCTCGGGCATCACCACGCTCGTCCAGAAATTCCTCGACCCCGAGAGCTACGCCCACCGCAACCCGCTGCTGCTGCTCGCGGTGATGCTCTTCGTCGTCGGGATTCAGCTGCTCGGCATGGGGCTGCTCGCCGAGCTGCAAGTCCGCACCTACCACGAGTCGCAACAGAAGAGCACGTACCTCGTCGCCGAGGAGGTCAACCGCCCGTGTGTGGAATCGCAGGACTCGTCGCCGGCCACGCCGGACCGACCCCCGGCGACGCCGAGCACGCGCTCCGCCGGATGACCGCCGCGCTTGCGGCGCGCGGACCCGACGGCGAGGGCTTTCACTTCGCACCGCCGGTCGCGCTCGGTCACCGTCGTCTCGCGATCATCGACGTCCTCGGCGGGCAGCAGCCGCTCTACTCGGAGGACGGCAACGTCATTGCCGTGGTGAACGGCGAGTTCTACAATTTCGTCGCGCTGCGCGATGAGCTCCTGTCCCTGGGGCATCGCTTCGCGACCCGCTCCGACTCCGAAGTGCTGGTGCACGGCTACGAGGAGTGGGGCGACGCCGTGGTCGCGAAGCTCGAGGGGATGTTCGCGTTCTGCGTGTACGACCGGCGACGCGAGCGCCTGCTCCTCGCGCGCGATCGGCTCGGCGAGAAGCCGCTCTACTACGCAGAGCTCGCCGGCGGCGGCTTTGCGTTCGCCTCCGAGCTGACCTCGCTCCGACACGCGCCGGGGCTCGACTGCACGATCGATCCGGCGGCGCTCGCGCGCTACCTCGTCGCTGAGCATGTCGCTGCGCCGCATACGATCCTGCGCGGCGCCTGGAAGCTCGAGCCGGGCACGCTGCTCGTGCTCGAGCGTGGTGCGCGGCCGCGGCTCGCGCGCTACTGGGATCTGCCCCTACCGCTCCCCGGCGCCGAGCGGATCACCGACGCTGGCGAGGCCGCCACGCAGCTCCTCGCCGAGCTCCGCCGCGCCGTGCGCGAGCGCCTCGTCTCCGACGTGCCGCTCGGCGTGTTTCTCTCCGGCGGCATCGACTCGGCCACCATCGCCGCGCTCGCAGCCGAGGTGCGCGGCGGCGACCTCGACACCTTCTCGATCGGCTTCGAGGACCCCGAGTTCGACGAGTCCGCGGAGGCGCGTCGGGTCGCGCAGCACCTCGGCACGCGCCACCACGAGGAGATCTTCTCGCCCCGCGCCGCGCTCGCGCTGCTCCCTTCCGTCGGCGAACTGCTCGACGAGCCGCTCGGCGACGCCTCGATCGTCCCCATGCACCTCCTCGCCCGCTTCACCCGCGGCCATGTGACCGTCGCGCTCTCCGGCGACGGCGGCGACGAGCTCTTCTCCGGGTACAAAACGTTTCAGGCCGAGCGCGTCGCGTCCTGGCTCTTTGACCGCGCGCCCGGCTTCGTCGGACGCGCCAGCGCCGCCGCCGGCAAAGCCCTGCTCGCGCGGATCCCCGCGAGCGGCGGTTATCTCCCGTTCGATCTGACGCTGCGTCACTTCCTCCGCGGCGCCGGCGTCTCCGGGACGAGGCGCCACCAAGCGTGGCTCGCCGCGCTCCTGCCCGACCTCGCCCGCGCCGCGCTCCACCCCGACGTCGCACTCGCTGCCGGCGAGGATCTCCTCGACACCGCCGACCGCCGCCAGGCCCGCTGCCCGTCAACCGATCCGTGGGATCGCCTCCTCTACCACTACGCCAAGGGCTTCCTCGCCGACGGTGTACTCACCAAGGTCGACCGCGCGACCATGGCCGTCGGCCTCGAGTCACGCGCACCGCTCCTCGACACCGGCGTCGTCACCCTCGCCTGCCGCCTCGCGCCCGAGCTCCGCATGAACGGCTTCCGCACCAAGTACCTGCTCCGCCGCGCCATGAGCGGCCTGCTCCCCGCCGAAACCCTGACGCGCAAGAAGCAGGGCTTCTCGATGCCGCTCGGCCGCTGGCTGCGCGGCCCACTGCGCGGTTTCCTCGAGGAGACGCTCTCGGTGCCCCGCCTCCGCGCCACCGGCCTCTTCGAGCCGGCCCCGATCCGCGCCCTCGTCGACGAGCACCTCGCCGGCAAGGTCGATCACCGAAAGCCGCTCTTCACGATCCTCGCATTCCTGCTCTGGCACGAGCGGTTTCACCGCAGCTAACGCGCCTGATGGATCGACGCACCTACGAAATCGAGTCGCAGGTCGAGCGCACCCACTGGTGGTTCCGCGGGCGCCGCAAGATCCTCACGCGCCTCATCACCGGTCTTTCGCCCGCACTCGCGCCGCATGCCCGCGTGCTCGACGTCGGCTGCGGCACCGGCGCAAACGGCCCGGTTCTCGCCGCCGCCGGCCGCACCGCGATCGGCGTCGACGCATCGTCGGTGCCGCTCGCGCAGCACGGCTCCGGCGAGCGCGGCCACACCGCGCGCGTGCGTGGCGACGCCGCAAGCCTGCCGTTTGCCGATGGCTCGTTCGACCTCGTCGCCGCCCTCGACGTGCTCGAGCACATGGACGACGATCGCGCCGCCGCACGCGAGTTCCTGCGCGTGCTCGCGCCGGGCGGGCGCGCGATCATCTTCGTGCCCGCGCTGAAAATCCTCTGGGGCCTGCAGGACGACGTCTCGCACCACCGTCGGCGCTACCGCCGCGCCGAGCTTCACGCCGTCCTCACAAACGCCGGCCTCGAAGTCGAGCGCCTCACCTACTTCAACACGCTGCTCTTCCCGCCAATCCTCGCCGCACGCCTCGCGATGCGCGTGCGTCGCCCAAAGCACCTCGCCAGCGAGAACCAAGTCGGCGGCCGACTTACGAACGCGCTCCTCGCCAGCATCTTCGCGCTCGAGGCCCCAATCGTGGCCAAGCTCGACCTGCCGATCGGCGTCTCCCTCGCCTGCATCGCCCGCCGCGCCTAGCGGTCGTCGTCGCCTAAAACCCGCGCAGCGAACCGGCCGCGACCATCGCGAGGCCGAAGATCGCCACGACAAACCCGGCGCCGCCGAGAAAGAACCAGAAGAAAACGCGACCACGCTCCTTCGGCAACAGCCGCACATGCAGGCTCGTTGGCGACCACCACCATCGCTTCGGCAGTACGCCACGCGGCCCGAGCGCCCGCGCAAGCGCCACATGGTAGACGAGGCCGGTCGGGAGGCTGATGGCAAGTCCGAGCGCGGTCAGGATCATCCCGACGCCGAACACAGTCATCGGCGGCACGTAGAAGAGGACCGCCAGCGCGCCAAAGAGCAGCCCGCCGAGGCCGAGGACGAGGAGGATCTCGATCACCGCTGCTCACTCACGACGGCCACGGCGACTCACTCACGATATCATCCGAGTGCGGCGGTTGCCCGGCGGCAACCCTCACGCCGCGATGAAGGTCGATCATTGTCGTGAGCTGGCGTACCGCGCTCTTCGTATCGCTCGCGGTA
>SHYZ01000061.1 GCA_009692535.1 Myxococcales bacterium | reverse complement strand
GCGCCCCACCGCACGATTTCTGCGCCGGCTCCAACCGTGCCTGAGCCGATCATCGACTACGCCACGGCGCGGTTGGTTCGGCCCGAGGCGAGCGCGGCCACGCTCGAGATCTCCGGCGGCGCGCTCATCGTTCGAGTGCGCGGCAAGGCGTACACGCGCACCGACGGCGTGGTCGTCTCGGCGAGCGGCCTCACCTTTGAGCCCGCACTGCGTCGCGTGCGCAGCGTGCCGGTGAACGAGCCGTTCGGCGAGGGCGCCAAGTTGATCTACGAGGTGAGCGGCACCGGTCACCTCGTGGCCGCGCTGTCGGCCGGCGAATTTCTCGCACTCCGTCTCGACGGTGAGGCGCTCTATGTGCGCGAGGATCTCGTCTACGCCTTCGACGACTCGCTGCGCTGGGAGAACGGCACCGTGCCGGGGGGCGACGACCTGCTGCGCGTGGTGCAGCTGCGCGGTCAGGGCTGTGTCGCGCTTCACGTCCGCAAGCCGCCGATGTCGATCAAGCTGGTCCCGGGCAACGTGCTCTATGTCGACCCGTCTGCGCTCGCCGGCTGGATCGGGCGCGTCGTGCCGCGCGTCGTGACCGGCGAAGGGGACGACTCCGCGATGCGCTTCATCGAGTGCACTGGCGAGGGGATCTTGCTCGTCGAGCCGCCGGCCGCCTCGGAGGCGTGAGCCTGTTGACGCGCGCGCCGCGGCCGCATCGTGACCAGTTCACGCTGCAGCTGAGCTTGAGTACGATCGGCCGGTCGTGATCGCGCGGATCGCCCTCGCGGGGCTCGCACCGATCGACGCGGCGCGGCGGCTGGCGGGGCTGCCGGGACGGTTCCTGCTCGCGAGCGGCAGCGACGCGGACGGTCGGGGACGTTGGTCGTTCGCCGGTGCGATGCCAGAGCGCGTGCTCTCGTGGCGCGTCGGCGAGAGCGGCGATCCGTTCGCCGAGCTCGAAGCGCTGGCCGATGGGCCCGTGGATCCTGATGGCGGCCCGCTGCCACGCGCCGTCGGTTTTCTCGGCTACGGCCTCGGGCGCGTCGTGGAGCGCTTGCCGGCGCGCGCACGGGACGACCTCGGGCTGCCCGAGCTTTGGCTCGCACGCTACGGCGCGGTGTTTCGCCACGATCACGTCACCGGCGAGAGTGTGGTCCTCGGCGAGGACGCAGCCGCTGTGGCGACGCTGGCCGCTCGCCTCGCCGCGCCACCGTCGACGACCGCGACGACCGCGACCGCTCCCGCGCCACGACTCGGCCCGCTGCTCGCCGATGAAGACGCAGCAGTGCACCTCGCCGCAGTCGCGCGCGCGCTCGAGTACATCCGCGCCGGCGACGTCTACCAAGTGAACCTCGCGCGGCGGCTCTCTGCTGTCGTGATTGAGCACGGCGATCCGCTCGCGCTCTTTGAGCGGCTCGCCGGTGTGCCGTACGGCGCGCTGCTCGAGTGCGGTGACGGTCCCGATCGCTTCGCCGTGGTCTCCGCGTCGCCGGAGCTTTTCCTTGCGCGTGCCGCTGGAGCGATTCGAGTCGAGACACGACCGATCAAGGGCACGCGTCGGCGCGGCGCGAACCCCGAGGAGGATCGTGCGCTCGCGGCCGAGCTTGCGGCGGATCCGAAGGAGCGCGCGGAGCACCTGATGATCGTCGACCTCGAACGCAACGACCTCGGCCGCGTGGCGCGGATCGGCAGCGTGCGCGTCGACGGCTTTGCGCGCGCTCTGCCGCTGCCCGGCGTGCACCATCTGGTCTCGACGGTGAGCGCCGACGTTGTGCCTGGCGCCGGGCATGCACAACTGCTCCGCGCTACATTTCCTGGCGGCTCGATCACCGGCTGTCCCAAGGTGCGCGCGATGGAGCTGATCGACGAGCTCGAGCCGGTCGCCCGCGGTCCGTACACCGGCGCGATCGGCTGGCTCGGCGGCGGCGGCTCGCTGCACTTGTCGGTCGCGATCCGGACCGCGGTGCTCACGCAGGGCGCGCTTCATTTGCACGTGGGGGGCGGCGTCGTCGCTGACTCGCGCCCCGAGCGCGAGCTTGAGGAGACGGAAGAAAAGGCCCTCGCGTGGCGGGCGGCGCTGGCCTGATGGTCAGCTGACGGACAGCCGACCGTCAGGCAGCGACGGGCGGGCGGCGCAGCCAGCGGAGCAGCACGAACCCGGCGGTGATGAGCGGAATCCCGATCCACTGCGAGGTCGACAGGCCGAAGAGCGAGCCGCGTGGATCGGCGCGCACGAACTCGAGCACGAACCTGAGCACGCCGTAGCCGACGAGCAGCCAGGCGAACACCTCGCCGTGTCGCCGCTTGCGCGGGCGGACCACGAAGTAGAGCAACACGAAGAGCGCGAGCGAGCCGAGCGCCTCGTAGAGCTGCGCGGGGTGAACGTTGTGCGGGATGCTGCGCTGCGGAAACGTGACGGCCCACGGGAGGTCGCACTGCGCGCCGTGGCAGCAGCCGTTGAGGAAGCAGCCGATGCGCCCGAAGAAGAGGCCGAGCGCGATCCCCGGAGCGGTGAGATCCGAGACGCGCCAGACGCCGAGCTTTTGCCGGCGCGCGTACCAGAAGCCGACCGGTGCCGCGAGCAGGAAGCCGCCGTAGTAGGCGAGCCCGCCCTCCCAGAACTTGAGCGGAGCGAGGCAGTCGCGCGGTGGGTAGCAGCGACCGTTCTCGGGGTTGCACAGGTAGTCCCAACCGCAGAGTCCGCCGGGCACGCAGCGGTCGACCCAGCGATCGGGCGCCTCGACCAGCGTCGGTTCGAGACAGAGGTTGATGAAATCGTCGAGCTTGCCGTCGGCGAGCACGGAGAGCAGCCGGCTGCCGAGCATGCCGCACGCGAGCATGAGCAGCCCGAGGTCGACGATGCGGTCGCCGTCCTTGCCGGCGCGGTCCTCGCCTCGGCGCGAGAGCCAGATCGCCAGCGCGAAGCCGACGAGCAGCAGCGTCATGTACGCCGGGAACTCGACGCGGCCGAGCAGCGGGAGCGTGAAGTCGAGGAGCAGCGGGTTCACGGCGCGGTGACTCTAGCATCGCGTCATCGGCGCGCCGCACCGTCGCACGGCTCGGCGCAGACACCGGCCAGGCAGAGCCCGCCGGCACATTCGATCGGCGCGGCGCAGGGCGCGCCGGTCGCTGCGAGCGCGCGGCACGCACCGCCCACGCAGGCGAGGCCGACTCGGCACATCGACGACGCGGCGCAGGGTGCGCCTTCGTCCGACGCGGGTGAGCAGGTGGTGGTCGCTGGATCGCACCACGCACCGGGGGCGCAAAAGTGGTGTGCGCTGCCACAAGCCGCGCCTTCATCCTGCGGCACGAAGCACCGTGAGGTCGGTCCCTGCAGTCCGCCGTCGGCAGGGAGGCAGAGCGCAGGCTGCACGCACTCCTCGTTGGCCGCGCAGAAGTTGCCGCCCGGGACCAGGCCGACGGTGGCCTCCGCGCAGAACGCGAGCAGCTGTGCGCCGCACGTCGCAGCGCGCGCGAGACAGTCGGCAGCGCCGGCAGCCTGAAAGCGCGCCGCGCCGCGCCGAACCGGATCGAGCACCGCGGCGGCACACTGCTCGGTCACGATCGCGGCACAAGTCGTGGCGTCGACCGGCAGCGCGGATTCGGCGGGCACACAGCAGCGGGCGAGGCTGGCGCAGCGGGTGACCGCGAGGTCGCGGCAGAAGCGATCCTCGGGCGGTTCGGCGTCGGGGGCGCAAGCGGCAGCGATGAGCATGGCCGCGACGAGAGCCGCGGGGAGCAGCGGGTGCGGGATCCTCACGGCGCCGCGGAGTCGACCACCACGAGTGCCCAGCCGACCATCGCGTCGTTGGCGAGGCTGAAGTCGACGAGGAGCGATGCCTCGCCGCTTGCGATCACGGTGGTGATGGCACCCGACGCGATACCGGTGTTGGGGCCGGCGCTCGGCTCGCTGATGTCGGAGAGCACTACGCTGCCGCGTGACCCGTTCACGGTGGCGCTGTTCGGCGAGTTTGACGCACCGTCGCCGCCGCTCCAGACGGAGAGGATGCCGCCCGGTGCGGGCCCGCGTGCGGTGAAGCCGCCGAGCGTCTCGCGAAACGTGGTCCGGGCGCCGCAGGACGAGCAGTATTCTCCCAGCAGCCCGTCGTCGAGCGATGCCGAGATATAGGGCGCGTCGGGGTCGTCGAATACGGCCACCAAGGTGATGCCCGAGGCCCAGGCGACTGGCGACTCGGTGAACGCGAGGTCGATCGTGACGGCTCCGCCGCGCGCTGCGTACGACGCGGCGACGATCGCGCTCACCTCGCCGCGCACCTCTTGGAGCGATTCGCAGCCGGAGGAGCACTGGCCGATGACGCTCGTGGCCACGGTGGCGCCGCCGAGGGTGACGGTCGGGTTGAACCAAGCCGTGCTGTGGAACGTGTGCCGATAGAGGTAGGCGCGTGCGAGCCGAGCGCGGGTCCCGAGCGTGGCGAGTGGCAGCGTGATCGTGGCCGCGCCGCCCGTACCGTCCGTGCCCCGCGCTGCGGTGACGATGCGGTAGTGGCCCTCGAGCGCGAAGAAGCGGGTGAGTGCGTTGTCCCCGGTTCCGTCGGAGAGGCCGCCGTGCACCGCCGGGTCGCCGCCGATGATCGGCGCGTTGTAGACGGCGGGGTCGCGCGGCGCGAAGTCGAGCGCGTCGGCTACGCCATCGCCGTCTTGATCTGGGTCGAGGTCGTCGCAGAGCAGATCGAGGTCGAGGTCGGGGCGCGGCGCAAAGTCGCAAGCTGCCAGCGCGTCGCTGCAGGAGTCGTCGGTGCAGACGTTGCCGTCGGCGCAGAGGGGCGGTGGAGTGAGCGTCACGCAGCCGAAGCCGCCGAGGCAGCTCTCGCCGCCGGTGCAGAAGCGGCCGTCGTCACAGAGGCTGTCGTCGGAGGTGTGGACGCAGCCGAGCGTGTCGTCGCAGCTGTCGGCGGTGCAGGTGACGGTGTCCGCGCAGACTGGGACCGCGCCGGGCACGCAGCCGAAGGTGACGGCGCACGTCTCCGCGCCGTTGCAAAATAGCCGGTCGTCGCAGCGCGCGTGGTCGAGCAGGTGCGCGCAGTTGTCGCTCCCCTCGTCGCAGACGTCGACGGTGCAGGGGAACTCGTCGCCGCAGTCGGGCGCGGGGCCGAGTGTGCAGCGGCCGCTGGTGCAGCGCTCCACGCCGTTGCAGTGCACGCTGTCGTTGCAGTCGGCGTCGGTCTCGCACTCGGGTGCGGTGATGCAGCCGATCGGCGGCATACAGAGGAAGCCGAGCGGGCAGAGCGCGTGGTCGGGCGTCGCGGCGCAGGCGTCGGTCATCGGGTCGCAGGCGTCGGTGGTGCAGCCGATGGCGTCGGCGCAGACCGCGGGCACGCCGGGCTGACAGCCGAACTCGACGTCGCAGCGCTCGGCGCCGTTGCAGAAGACGCCGTCGTTGCACTCGGCGGGGCGCGTGCAGGGACGGTCGGGTACGCAGCCGGCACGCTCGTCGCAACGGAGCGCTGCGTCGATGCAGAGCGCGTCGTCGGTGACATGGACGCAGCCGCCCATCGCCTCGCTGCAGGCGTCGGTGGTGCAGAGGATGAGGTCGTCGCAGTCGGGCGGCGCGAGCGCGAGGCAGCCGAACGCGGCGTCGCAGCTCTCGCCGCCGTTGCAGACGATGCCGTCGTCGCACTGGCGGTCGTCGGGGAGAAAGACACACGCGCGGTCGACACAGCCGTCGGTCGTGCAGGCGATGCCGTCGTCGCAGTCGGTCTTGTCGGCGCAACCGACTGGCGGCGTAGCGTCGAGCGGGGCCGCATCGGGCGGGGGCGGCAGGCTGGCGTCGAGCACGCCCGGGGGGACGGCGCTGCCGCCGCAGGCGCCCGCCAGGAAAATGACCACCAACCCCGTAACCCAGCGCATGGATCGCATGGGGCTAGCATACGCCGGGCTAAGCGAACGAGCGGGGCAGCCGGTGCCGACGCGGGAGACGTTCGTCGCTACCGGCAGCGCCCGCACTTGGCGCGGGACTCGGAGCAGGAGGCGCGTGCGCCCTGGCATTTCTGCGCCGCCCAGTCGTCACCGGGGAGCTCGCCCGCGATGTCGCAAATCTCTCTCGCCGCCTGGCAGATGTAGTCGGCGAGGTCGCACGCCTCGGTGCAGGCGTCGGAGAGCGGCGCGGCCGGTCGCTCGCTGCCAGAGAACGGGCTGGGCATCTGCTGGACAAGGTGCGCCGACGGTCGCGGCGCGAGGCCGAGCTCACGTCGCCAGTCGAGGATCTGGGTGTCCTTCGCGGAGATCTCGTGCTGGCGGCGTAGGCGCTCATGGCCGGCAGCGGGCGGCGAGCTCGTGCCGCGCCGGGCGCAGGCGACCGCGAGGGCGGCAACGGCGGCGGCGAGAAGCGCGAGGGTGAGACGGCGTGGTGCGACGGGTCTTGGCTGGATGGGGCTCACCTTCGGTTCTCCTCCAGGATGCGCTGCTGCACGCGGGCCATGATCGCGATGGAGCGTTCGTAGGCGCGGAGTCCCGCGCGAAGCTCGTGGTCGGCAGCGACGGCGTCGGTGGCGCGCAGCGTGTCGGCGTGGGCGACGTGGGCCTCGCCGGCGACCATGTGGAGGTTGCCGAGGAAGAACGACTCGCGCGGCGCGGTGAGGCCGGCGTCGATGACGGTGAGCGCGGCGGCGACCTCGCCGGCCGCGAGGTGGAGCCGGGCGAGGCGCGCGCGGGCGTCGAGCAGAACATCGTCGCCGTCGGTGGCGCCGGGCGGGAAGCGGACTTCGAGCACGCGCGCGACTGACGCGGCGGCGGCGGCGCGGTCACCGGCGGCGAGTTGGCGGTCGGCGGCGTGGTGCAGCGCCTGCGCCTCGGTGAGCGCGTCGAGCAGCGCGTCGGTCACCACGGCGGGCGCGCCGGCATTGCTGTCATCATCTGCCGGGGCTTCGCACGCGGTGAGCGTGACGAGGAGCGTCGCGAGGAGCAGCGCGAGGCGGGTCGCGGCGCCAAGTGAGGTGCCGGTCGCCGTCACTGTCGGTCCTCGGCGCGCCGGCGATGGGCGACGCGATCTGCAAGCAGGAGATCGATGCGCGAGCGCGCGTCACCGGCGAGTGGCGGCGAGATCGGCCCGACGACCTCGTCGGCCGAGCGGAGTCGCGGCAGCGGGGCGTCGCGGCCTGGGCGCACGATCAGGAGGGCGAGGGCCGCAGCGACGAGCGCGGCCGCGGCGAGCGTGCGAACGCGTGCGGCGCGGCGCACAGGAGGCCGCGCCGGCGCAGCCGCCATGCGCGGACTGCCAGCGGTGCTCACGCCGAACAGTTCGTCGAGCAGCGCGTCGCGTCGCGCGGGGGCGAGCGCGAGCGCGGCGATCGGTACGTCACCCCGGAGCAGCTCGGCGCTGTGCAGGAGCTCGCGCTCCTCCACCTCGAGCGCCGGCGGCGTGGGCTCGCCTCTGAGTGCGCGATCGACGAGCCCCGCGAACGAGCGCGCACGAGCGGCTTCGCCTGGCCCAAGCGGCGCGTCGGGCCCGAGCGGAGCGTCAGGGTCGAGCAGCGCGTTGCGCTCGTCCCCGTCCTGGGGCGGCGGTGTCGTCGGCGTTCGAGTCATCACAGTCCGCGCGAGTTGCGCGTGCCTCCGTCACCGAAGCTGCGTCGGAACGCACGCACCGCACGGAACAGCACGACATCGAACGTGCCGAGGGTCACGCCGAGTCGGCGCGCGCACTCCTCGCGCGGCTGGTCGTCGATGAGCCGCAACGTGATCGCCTCGCGGTAGCGCGGGTGCAAGTCGGCGAGCGCTGCGGCGATGCGCGCGCCGACGCTGCGGCGATCCTCGGCCGCGATGAGCTGCGCCTCGGCCCCGTCGCCGACGGGTGTCTCCTGCGGACTCTCGCCCGCGACGCGCGCGAGCACACCGACCGTGCGCCGCGCCCGGCGCCGCAGGTCGATCGCCCGGTTGACAGCGATCTGCCGCAGCCAGCCGTGGATGCCGTTGCCCTGCCAGCGGAACGCGCCGATCTTTTCGAGCGCGGTGAGCAGCGTGTCGCGCAGCACGTCCTCGGCGAGCGCGGCGTCGCGCAGTCGCCAGAGGATGGCCCGGTAGAGCGAGTCGGCGTGGCGTTCGAAGACAGCGCGGAGCGCCAGGTGATCACCCGCCTGTGCGCGGGCGACGAGGCGACCCTCCTCCTCGCGTTCTCGGTCGCGCTCCTGCTCGTCGACGAAGTCCTCGGCCACCACCGTCTCCTTGAACGAGCAGACCGGCGCGAGCTTACGCCGGCTGGCAGGGATCAGGTCTCGTAGAACACCCGCTCGAGCGTGAGCCCCTTGGCCGGTGCGGTTCGCCCGGCCTCGCTCCGGTTGCGCGCAGCGAGGGCGCGCGGGAGGTCGTCGGCGGCGCGGCGCCCGAGTCCGACCTCCACCAGCGTGCCGACCACGATTCGCACCATGTGCTTGAGGAACGCGGTCGCGAACGCATCGACGGTGACGAGGCCGCCCTCGCCGGTGGTTACGTCGAGGCGCCGGATGATCCGCACCGGGTTCTTGCGGTCGCAGTCGGCGGTGCGGAAGGTGGTGAAGTCATGCTCGCCGACGAGGTGCGTCGCCGCTGCCTGCATCGCGACGGTGTCGAGCGGCCGGCCGAGGTGCCAGACAAACCGATCGAGCAGCGGCTCGCGCGCCTCAGCGGTCCAGATCCGGTAGCAGTAGTGCTTGCCACGCGCCGCGCGTCGCGCGTCGAAGCCGGCCTCGACCTCGGCGATCGCCACGATGCCGATGTCGCGCGGCAGCGCGGTGTTGAGCCCACGCTGAAATCCGGCCAGCGCGATCGTCGCCTCGGTGCGAAACGTCGCGACCTGCGCGCGCGCATGGACGCCGGAGTCGGTTCGCCCCGAGCCCTGTACGTGGGTCGTCGCGCCGGTCATCTTCGCGAGGGCGGTTTCGAGCAACTCCTGAACGGTCGTCGCGTTCAGCTGCCGCTGCCAGCCGGAGTACTCAGTGCCGTCGTACTGGACGGTGAGCTTGATCGTGCGGGTCACGGCGCGACGCCTGCGGCCGGGTGCCTAGAAGTCGAACGCGATGCCGGCCGACCAGGTCGTGTCGCCCACATGGAGGCGCTTGGTCTGCGCGAGACCGGAGACCTCGGCCTTGGTCGCCTCGATGAAGAAGTTCGAGTGTTCGATCCCCATTTCACTCTGCAGGCTGCGCGCGGCGCCGGGATCGAGTCGGTCGGCGCGCAGCGCGAGCCCGACGGTGGCCTGCCAGCCGAGCGTCGCGCCAGCCGCGCTCCCGTTGGTGTCGGTCATCGTGATCATGTCGTCCCCCTTGGTGACCCACCAGACGTACCAAGCGAGCCCTGCTTTGACGTACGGGATCAGCGGCACGACGGTGTGATCGGCAAACCAGGTGGAGCGGTAGACGGCGATGAGCGCGGTCGGCATAAGCTTGAAGGCGGTGTCGTCAGCCTCGGAGCGGGGCTCCAGGTAGAGCGGGTTGCCGTCGCCGTCCTCGAGGAACGCAGCCGCGCTGTTGGACAGGTAGCCGATCGAGAGACCGACGCCGAGCGCGCCGCCGCGGTGAACGAAGTAGCGATCCAGCTCGAACTGCGTGAGCAGCGACCAGTCGGTGCCGAAGGTGAGCTCGTAGGGGCCAGGGGCGGCCGAGAACTCGCCGTCGATGTTGGGGCGGTAGGGGCCGAACTTCATCTCGAAGGTCCAGAGCGCAGGCACCGCGCTCTGGTGATCGTCCCACTCAGCGTCGTAGATCACCTGCGCTGATGCGGTGCCGGTCCAGCCGAGCAGGACGAGCGCGATGACGGCGGCGGCGGCGACGCCGGCGAGCGCGGCGCGGCGCGGTGCGAGCGTGAGGGTCACGCGCCGACGGAGGCGGGGCACGAGCAGCGCGGCGAGGGCGGTCGCGAGCAGCAGGAGCAGCTTGCCGCCGGCGCTGGTGTACTCCCACGCACCTGCGGTCACGACGACCGGCCAGAGCAGGGCGCGCGTGCCGACGCGGGCCCACTCGTGCTCGGCGATGAACGCGGCGAGCGGCGGTGAGACTCGGTAGTACCAGCCGACGAACGCGCGGCCGGGCGAGTGCGAAAGCAGCGAGCCGTCACGGAAGTCGCGCAGCACACGCACGAACGGGTGGTCGTAGTCGCCGTAGGCCGCGGTGGCGATGAAGCAGAAGCCGCCCTCGGCACCGCCGCCGAGATCTTCGTACACCTCCCAGAAGTCGTGCACCGGCTGCGGTCGCGCGGTGCCGACATCGAGCGCGAGGACGTTCGAGTGGTCGTCGACAACGAGCAGGCGCACCTCGATCTCGTCGTCGGGGCCGAGCAGGAGCTCGGGCGGGATGGCGATGCGAATCGAGGTGTCGGTGCCGCTTACCGAGGCCGAGCAGAGGAAGCTCGGGTCGAGCGTGTCCCAGCCGGAGATGCTGACGCCGCCATCGGGGCCGCCGTCGGTCGTGACCGCCGCGTCGACGGGCGGCCCGGCGTCGGCGGGCGGTGCAGCATCGGGCGGTGCAGCGTCGGGCAGGCCGGCGTCGGGCACGCCCGCGTCGGGGCCGGTCGCGATCGGCGCGCCGGGGCACTGGTCGTAGCCGGCAGGTGCGGGCGGGATGGCGTAAATCGGCAGCAGCGTGCCGGTGTGACGACAGAGCGCTTGGAACTCGCGGAGGTCGGCGACGTTGGCCGACGGCAGCTCCCACTCGATCACGACGGCGTCCTCGGCACCGAGCAGCGTGAGCGCGGTCGGCGCCGGCGGCACCTCGGAGTCGACGTCGATCTCCTCGACCAGCGTGGAGACGCTGTCGAGCGCGCCCGAGAGGTCGCCATCGGTGCCCTCGTCGATGATCGCGAAGACGTTCTTTTGCGCCTCGTCGTCGAGACACTCGCCGGCGGGCGGCCACATCAGCTGGTTCGCCGGCACGACGAGGTGCTGCACCGAGTTCGACCCGCTGCCGAAGGTGAAGGACGCGAAGTTCTTGCAGCGCGTGTCGCGGGTGGTGTCGGTCGGGACGCCGCAGTTGGCGCCGAGCCATACCTCGACCGGGCCGTTGGACGGCGTGCGGAGGGTCTTTCTCAGCTCCAGTCGGACCGGCACCTGGCACTCGCACTTCATCCGGTTCCAGTACTCGGCCGATTCCTGCGACGAGATTGCGCGCCAGGAGGAGTCGTCGTCGGGGTCGGCCTCGAGATCCTTGAGAATCTGCAGCTCGATTTCGATCGTGTCGGCGGTGGAGGTCGCTGGCTCTTCAGCGAAGACAGGCGAGGCGGCGCAGAGCAGCGCTGCGAGGAGGATCGTCGTGCGCATGGCGGTTCCGGCGATGCAAGCACGGTGCCCCGCCAAGGAGCAAGCACTTGCGTGGCTCACGCGCGCGCCGTTGCCGCGGAGGCATTGTGGCGACGACAAAGTGGCAATCGCGCGGTGGACCGTGGACCGGCGGGCGCGGCGCGTCAGGTGGTGTGTTGGGCAGCGCTCTTTGAAGCGCGGCGGGCGGCGAAGGCTGCGCTGATCGCCCGCACCAACTCACGGGCCCGCGGGAGGTCGACGGCGCGTGCAGCCTCGGGCGGGGCGTAGCGGGCGGTGTAGTAGAGCTCACACAACTCGACGAACTCGACCGCGCCCGGCGCGTCGGCGCGGCGAGCCGCTGCGGCCTGTTCGCGTGGCGTGTCGCCGGGACGCCGGGGATGGCCCCGTCTGCCGTAGCGTGCGGCCTGCTTGGCCCAGAGCGCGACCACCGGGTGGTCAGGCCCGGCGCTGCGCGAGCTACGCGACCGACTGGCGCCGCGTGTGCGCCGCCAGACGATCAGTCCGGCGATGATCGCGAGGACGAGGATCCCCGCGGCGACGAGGTCGCGGTGCCGCACGAGGCCGGCTCGGAGTTGGCTGAGCACGCCGGCGCCCGACGAGCGGCCGCTCTGGAAGGCGTCGCGCACTCGGCCGAAGATCGAGACCTGCCGCGAGAGATCGTATTCGACGACCCAGCGGAACCACTGCAGCCGCAGCGTGTCGAGCGCGCGGCGGAGCTTGTCGACGACGCCGCTGGTGGCGAGACGGCTGGTCGTGCCGCCGGCCGGCGTCGGGTCCCAGGTGACCCAGCCGATCCCCTCGAACCAGACCTCGACCCAGGAGTGTGCGTCGCCGGAGCGCACCGCGAGGTAGCTGCCGAACTCGTTCCACTCGCCGCCGAGGAAGCCGTTCACGTTGCGCGTCGGCACGCCGGCGGCGCGCAAGAGGATCGCCATCGCGCTCGAGAAGTACTCGCAGTGGCCGGCCTTGCGGTCGAAGAGGAAGTGATCGAGCGGTTCCTGGCCCGGGTTCGATTTCATTTGCAACGTGTAGCGGTAGCCGACCTGAAGGTAGGAGTGGACTGCCCGCACACGCTCGAGCGTGGTGGCCTTGCCGGCGGTGATCGTGGTGGCCAGCTCGATGACGCGCGCGGGCAACTCGACGGGGAGCTCGAGGTAGACCGCCATTGCGGCGGGGTCGGCGACGTTGGGTGCGGCGGCGAGGCGTGCGTCGGAAGGGAGGTCGGGGTCGGAGTGCGCGATGTAGCGAATGCCCGCGCCGTGCGCCATGCGCACCTCGTCGTTCTGTCCGTTGAGGCGGCTGCGGGCAGGACGCGTGAACTGCTGTGCGTCGAGATCGAAGGCCAGCGGGCGCGCGGCGGCGAAGAGCGCGGTGGTGTCGATCGGCTCGAGGTAGATTTCCTGGCGCAGCGAGCGTGCGGGGAGCGGCTCGAGCAGGGCGCGCACGCCGCCGTCGGCGAGCGGCTCGCGCGTGAGCTCGGTGACTGGCGCTGCGCGTGAGCGCGACCACTGGCCGCCGGCGTAGCGATCGAAGGCGACGCCGCGGAAGTGGAGGTCGGCCGCGCCGCCGCCGCGCCGGAGTGGGTCGGAGAGCACCACGCGCATGACGACGGTGGCGTCGTCGCGAATCAGGCCGTGGCCGCCGAGCGTGACGCCGTCGGAGAAGCCAGCCATCGCGATGCCAGGGCGCGACTGCTGGAAGAAGAGGCCGAAACCGATGCGCGGAAAAACGAGGAAGAGCAGCCCGGCGAGCGCGAAGGTGGCGAGCGAGACCGCGCCGGTGCCGGCGAGGAACCTGCGGTCGACGACGCGACGGCTGGCGAGGATCCGGTCGACTTGGAGCCGCTCGGGTTCAGCATCGCCGCGGTGACGGACGAGGAGGTTGTCCTCCATTTCGCGGCGCAGGTGCAGCAGGACGAAGGCCCAGGTGGCGAAGACGACGTAGCCGAGAAAGCAGATCGCGAAGCTGAGCTGCGGGTTCAGCGTCGTGCCGGCGACGAGCATGAGGAAGGCGAGCAGGCAGATCTGGAGGTGATCGCGTGAGGTCAGCCGGTTGAAGAGCTTTACGATGAGGAGGAAGACGAGGAAGCGCGCGCCGGCGAGCAGCGCGCTCTCGCCGGTGAGGAGCGCGAGCACGGTCCAGCCGAAGGCGGCGAGCGCGAGCGCGGTCCAGACTGGGACGAAGCGCTCGGGGCGCACGCGCGGCGGCTCCCAGAACCAGGCGATGCCGCCAGCGGCGACGGCGGCGAGCGTGGTCGCGTCGCCGAGCTCGCCGGAGAAGGCGATCGCGGCGAACGCGCTCGCGACCATCAGGAAGGTGGCGGCCTTGTGTGCGGCGGCGAATTGCATGGGTTACGCCTCGAGCACGGCGGTGACGCCGGCGGGGCGGGGGCCGGCGTGGCCGCGGCGCACCACGAGCAGCGTTTCGCCTCCTCCCGCCGCCCCATGGCCGGGCTCGCCATGCCCTGCGAACGGTGTGCTCTCGGGGGTCGATGCGAGCAGCGCGAGCGTGCGCAGCAGCCGCTCGAGGTGCGCCTCACCGCTGCCGTCGGGGACCGCGACGCCGCGGCAGACGAGGCGCAGCGTGTACGAGAGGCGCGTGTAGTGGATGGCGAGTGAAGCGGCGAGGCTGATGGCGCGCTCGAGCGCGTCGTGATCGCTGAGCGTCGCGTCGGCCAAGAGCGCGTTGTCGAGCAGCAGCGTCACGCGGCGGCGCGACTCGTCCTCGCGCTCGCGCACGACGAGCATGCCGGTGACGTGGCGCGCCGAGGTCGGCCAGTGCACGTCGCGCGGGTCGTCGCCTTCACGCCACTCGCGCAGGCCGAAGAACTCACCGTGCCGGCCGGCGCGCGCGCGCGACTCCTCGCCCGACTCCTGCGGCGACGGTGCGGGCGGCGTGACGGCGTGCACCGCGGGGAAGACGACCAACTCGTCGGCCAGGTCGAGATCGCGCGACTTGCGAAAGAGCGAGAAGGGGAAGCGGGTCGCGATGCGCAGGCCTTCGAAGCGGTAGCTGCCGCGGCGCTCAAAGGTGTGCCGGTAGCTCGTGGACTGCGTCTGCCCGGGCGGCACCTTGAGGAAGTAGCAGCGCTTCTCGAGCGGCTCGCCGTCGACGAGGTCCTCGATCTCGGTGGAGAAGGAGGAGGCGCGGGTCTTGCGGTTGGCGAGCGCGATCCCGGTGAGGAACGCCTGCCCCGCGAAGGCGCGCGCCGGGAGGATGCGGGTCACCTCGAGGTCGCGCAGCGACAGCTCGGAGAGAATTCCCGACGCGATGATCACCGAGAACATCCAGCCGAGCAGGAGGTAGAGCAGGTTGTTGCCGGTGTTGATCGCGCCGAGGCCGATGGCGATGGTGATCGCCACGAAGTACTTCCCGTCGCGCACGAAGCGCAAGCGACGGGGCATGCGGAAGATGCGAGCGAGGCGCACGCGGACGCGGCGCGTAAGCTCGCGGAGGCGGCCGGGGCGCGGCGCGCTCACGTCGGGACCGGTACGCGCTCCAGGATCTCGCCGAGCGCGCGTTCGGCCTCGTCGCGCGCACGCCCCGCGCCATCCTGCGGCGCGCCGAGCACGAGTCGGTGTGTGAGGACCGGGAGGGCGAGCCGCTTGAAGTCGTCGGGCACGCAGTAGTCGCGGCCGGAGACCAACGCGAAGGCGCGTGCGGCGCGGTGCCACGCGAGCACGCCGCGGGTCGAGACGCCGAGCGAGATGTGCGGCGAGCGGCGCGTCTCCTCGACCACCTCGAGCGCGTAGTCGGCGAGTCGGTCGTCGGTGCGGACCTGGTCGACCTGGTCCTGGAGGCCGCGCAGCTCGGCGGCGTCGGTGACGGCGGTGAGCGACTCGACCGGATCGTCGGCGCCGCGCTCGAGCAGCAGGCGCCGCTCGTCGTCGTGCGCCGGGTAGCCGATGCGGATGCGGAGAAGGAAACGATCCATCTGCGACTCGGGGAGCGGGTAGGTCCCGTAGTGCTCCTGCGGGTTCTGCGTGGCGATCACGAGGAACGGCCGCTCGAGCTTGTGCGTCTGCCCGTCGAGCGAGACCTGCCCTTCCGACATCGCCTCGAGCAGCGCGGATTGCGTGCGCGGCGTGGTGCGGTTGATCTCGTCGGCGAGCACGACCTGCGCGAAGATCGGCCCGGGGCGAAACTCGAAGCGCCCCGACTCGCGGTCGAACACGGTCACGCCGAGGATGTCCGACGGCAAGAGGTCGCTGGTGAACTGGATGCGGCGGAAGGTGCCGCCGAGCGAGCGGGCCAGCGCGCGGGCGAGGGTGGTCTTGCCGACGCCGGGGACGTCCTCGACCAGCAGGTGCCCGCGTGCGAGCAGCGCGGTGAGCCCGAGGCGGATCACCTCCGGCTTGCCGCGGAGCGCGCGGGCGACGTTCTCTTCGATACGCGCGAGCGGCGAGCGGTTGGCCCCCGTCGCGTGTAGGGGGGCGGCGGCGGCAGGGAGCATCGCGGGGAGTATAGCAGCGGGGGCGGGCGGGCCTCGCGGGCGGTGCTATCGTCGTCGGGACTCATGACGAACGGAGGCGTCAGGCCGTCTGCGCGCCGTGGCGCTGCGCCGCGGTTCATCGTGGCCGAGCTGCGCGCGGGGCGGCCGGTGGAGTTCGTCGCGCGCGGCGGCAGCATGCGGCCAGCAGTGATGGACGGCGCGCGCGTGCGCGTCGTGCCGTGTGCGGGTGCTGCGCTCGGTGAGGGGGAGCTCTGCGCCTTCGAGCGGGAGGGCGTGGTCGTCGTGCACCGCGTTGTGACGCGCAGCCTCAGCTGGCTGCGCACGCAGGGCGACGCGCTCGGTAAGGACGACGGCGTGGTGCAGTTCGCAGACGTCCTCGGTCGCGCCGAGGTGGTCGCGCCACCGTCGGTCGATGCGCGCAGCGTGGCGCGGCGTGCGGTCGGCCGGGCCGTGACGCTGCTGCTGCGGCCGGCCGTGGCGGCGGCGGTTGCGCAGGCGCGAGTGCAGCGCGCTGCGACGCGCGCGCTCGGCGCGGTCGAGCGTGGCACGGGTGCCTTCCTCGACGCGGCGCTCGACGACGACGAGCTTGGCGCGCTCGGCGTGCGCCTCTACGACGCTGCGTATGCGCGCACCATCGGGAGCCGCGAGCTCTTCTCGTGGGAGCGGACGTGGCTCACGCGGCGCCTCCCGGCCGCGGCGGGGCAGCGGCTGCTCGTCGCGGCGGCGGGCGACGGTCGCGAGGCAGCGGCGCTGGTGCGCGCGGGTTACGTCGTCGACGCGTTTGAGCCGGCGTCGCGCGCGCTCACGGGCCTGCGCGCGGCCGTCACGCCGGGCGGCGACGCCTGGTGTGCGAGCTACGCAGACTTGGTGCGCGCCGTCGCCGGTGGCGGCGGGCCGCTCGCCGCGCTCGCCGGCCGTCGCTACGCGGCGGTGCTGCTCGGCTGGGGCAGCATCACGCACGTGCTTGGTGCCGACGCGCGCGCGGCAGTCGTGCGTGCCGCCGACGCGCTCGCGCCCGACGGGCCGATCTTCGCCAGCATGTGGCTCGACGGTGCTGCGGCGGCGACCGACGGCCGCGCGGCGCGGGTGGGGCGGAGCGTGGGTGGGGCGATCATGCGCGCGCGGCGTGGGGGCACGGCGCGTGGCGCCGCTGAGATGCGGCGCTTTAGCTTTCACTGCGGCGCGGGCGTCTTTGTTGCGCCGACCGAGGTGGAGTCGTGGGGCGGGATGTTGGGCCGTGAGCTGGCGTGGGAGGGAACGCCGGGGCTGTACCCGCACGCGACGCTGCTGCCAGTCGGCAACGGGTAGCCGTGGCCGCGCTCGTCGCGCGCCCTGTGCCGGGTGCTGCCGGTGCTGCCGCTGCCGCCGGTGCTATCGTCGCGAGCACGCCATGACGAGGATGTACGGATACGCCGACGTGGCCGAGCAGGCGTGGATGCTGCTCGACGAGGCTCGCGTGTCCGCCTACGCGCGCGCGATCGCCGCGACGGTCCGGCCCGGCGACGTCGTGCTTGACGTCGGCAGCGGGTCGGGTCTGCTCGCGCTGCTTGCCGCCCGTGCGGGGGCGCGGCGCGTGTATGCGGTCGAGCGGAGCGCGATGATCGAGCTGGTGCGGCGCCACATCGAGGAGAACGGGCTCGGCGGTGTCGTCGAGGCGGTGCACGCGGATCTCGTCGACCTGCACGGGCTGCCCGAGGCTCCGCGCGTCGTGGTGTCCGAGATGCTCGGGCACTTCGCGCCAGCGGAGCAGCAGCACCGTGTCTATCGCATGGCGCGGCGGCTCGCTCGTCCCGACGCTGTGCTGATCCCTGCGAGCTACCAACTCGCCTTCGCGGCAGCGCGCCCGCGCGCGCTCGAGCGGGAGCTCGCGCAGCTCGCCGACGTCGCGGGGGTCCGGCTCGGCGCGCTGGTCGAGCGGCTCGCAGGGCGTGTGACGCTCGCGCGGCTTGCGCCGGATGACCTCGTGGGCGCCGAGGTGCGCGGCGAGGCGATCACGATCGACGCGCCGCTGCCGACGAGCTTCACCGCGCGCGTGCCGGTGGCGGTCACCGGTCCGGTCACGGCCATCTGCGTGTCGTTCGTCGCGACGCTCGCACCCGGCGTCGAGCTGTCGACCGGCGTCGGCGCGTCACGGACCCACTGGCTCCACACGGTCTTCCCGGTGCAACCTGCGCTCGACTGCACCGCCGGCGAGCTGCTCGATGTGGAGCTGCTGCCGCGCGTGGTCACCGATCGCGGCACCTGGGCGTGGCGTGTGTCGAACGGGACGACGACTCGCCGTGGCGACGCGCTGCGGCTCCTGCTCGGCGACAAGGCCGCGGTGCTTGAGCAGCTTGGGCTCCGCGTGCCATCGGCTGGGCTGCGCGAGGTAGCGCCGCGGCTGCGCGAGTGGGCCGCGATCCTCGATGGCGGCGTCGACCACGCGGCGAGCCTCGAGGCGCTGGCTCAGCGGCTGCTCGCACGGGCTCCGCTCGAGTACCCCGGCCTCGAGGAGGCGCGCCAAGCTGTCGCCGCGCTGCTCGTCGCCGCCGCGAAGGGTTGACGCGAAG
>SHYZ01000060.1 GCA_009692535.1 Myxococcales bacterium | reverse complement strand
ACCGCCGCGCCGCGTGTCTATGTCGAGACCTACGGCTGCCAGATGAACGTCGCCGACAGCAATCTCATCCTCGGCCTCTTCACCGGCGACGGCTACGCCCGCACCGATCGCCCCGAGGACGCCGACCTGATCCTGCTCAACACCTGCGCCGTGCGCGAGAAGGCCGAGGAGCGCGTCTTCATCCGTGCGCTGGAGCTCGCAGCACATAAGGCCGCACGCCCCGGCACGGTGCTCGGCATCACCGGCTGCATGGCCGAGCACCTCAAGGAGCGCGTGCTCGAGCGCGCCCCCCATGTCGACCTCGTGGCCGGCCCCGACAGCTACCGCCGTCTCGGCGAGCTCGTCGCGCGCGCACGCAGCGGCGCTCCGCACGACGCGCTCATCGACGTGCGCCTCGACCGCGACGAGACCTACGAGGGGCTCGACGGGGTACCCGGCGGCGACGGCGTCTCCGGCTTCGTCACGGTGCAGCGCGGCTGCGACAAGTTCTGCACCTTCTGCGTGGTCCCCCTCACGCGCGGTCGCGAGCGCGCAACACCACCGCGCGAGGTGCTGCGTTTGGTGCGCGCGCTGGTCGCTGGCGGCGTGCGCGAGGTGACCCTGCTCGGCCAGACGGTGAACTCGTACCGCCACGAGGAGGCGCGCTTCTCCGACCTGCTGCGCGCCGTCGCGCAGGTGCCCGGCCTCGAGCGCGTGCGCTTCACCTCGCCCTACCCCATCGACTTCACCGCCGATCTGATCGACGCAATCGCCGAGGAGCCGAAGGTCTGCAAGCACGTCCACCTCCCGCTCCAGTCCGGCTCCGACGCTGTGCTCGCACGGATGCGCCGCGGTTACGACTACGCCGGCTTCGCGAACATTGCGCGCGCGCTCCGTGCCGCAATGCCGGAGATCGCCATCACGACCGACCTCCTCGTCGGCTTCTCCGGTGAGACCGACGATGACCACCGCATGACGCTCGCGGCGATGGCGGAGCTGCGCTTCGACGGCGCCTTCATGTTCGCCTACAGCGAGCGCGACGGCACCCACGCCGCGCGCCGGCTGCCCGACGACATCCCCGACGCACTCAAACAGGCGCGGCTCACCGAGGCGATCAAGCTTCAGGCAGGCCACGCCCGCGCGGCACACGAGCGGTACATCGGCCGCACGGCGCGCGTACTCCTCCACGCCCGCGCCAGGCGCTCCGCCGAGCAGCTCGTCGGCCGACTCGACGACTTCAAGGCTGTCGTGATCCCGCGCGGCGAGCTCGCGCCCGGCATGCTGGTCGACGTGCGGATCGAGCGGGCGACGTCGGCCACGCTCACCGGCAGCGTCGTCGGCGCCTAGTCCTCGGCGAGCTCGCGCCGGAGCAGCTTCATGATCTCGAGGCGCGCGTCGCCACGATCGTCCATGTCGACCTTGTGCCAAGCGACGTGCTTGCCGGTCCGCGCGATCGCGTCTTTGAAGTAGCCCCGGATCTCCTTGCGGTCGCGAAACGCCACGTAGTCGCTCTCCGCGAGCTTCTCCGGCGCGATCGCCTCGCGCTTGCCGATGGTCTTCGCCTGTCTATCGCCAGACGCGTCGAGGTAGATCTTCACGACGCGAACCTTGCCTGAGAGCAGCTGCTCGAAGCCGTTGATCTCGTCGATCGTCGCGTCGGTCAGCTTGCCATCGGCGAGCCCGTAGTAGGGGTCGTACACCGCGCGGCCGTAGTACGAGCGATCCCAGACTGCGACCTGCCCCTTGTGCGGCAGCTTGTCGAAGAAGCGCTTCATCCAGTGCACCTGCTCGGCGTCGGCGGGCGGCGCGCCAAAGTGCGTCACCTCGAGCTCGCGTGCTCCGTCGAAGGCGTGGCGCAGCCGCTCGATGGTGGACGATTTGCCGGCGCCGTCAGCGCCCTCGAGGATCACGAGGATCGGCCGATCGTCCTTGGACGCGCGCAGCGACGCGCGGAGCTTGCCGGCCTGCGCGAGCACCTTGGCCTCGCTCCGCTGCTTCGCCGGCGTGAGTGCGTGGCCCGAGGCTGCGCGCTGGAGTGTGCGCTGGCGGTACTGCTCGATGCGTGGATCGCCGGCACGAACCGATCGCGCGACGGGGCTCCGTGCCGAAGCCGGCAGCGACTGCGAGGAACGCTGCGCGGCGGCGGGTGCGGCAAGCACGCCCACAAGGAGCAGCGCGGGGAGGAGGCGGAGGAAACGCGGACGCAGCATCGCCAGCGACGGTAGCAATGGACGTGCCCGGGCGGCGGCTCGTGATGTTCAGCACATGGACCTCGCCCCGACGGTGAACTGGCGACCGCGGCTGCCGGCGGTGTGGCGGCCGGTGCAGCCAGTGCGGGCGTCGGTGGGGTAAGCTCGGGCTCATGCAATCAGGGGTTCGGCATGCCGCGTGGTGGATCGCCTTGGCGCTGGTGGCGTGCAGCTCGCCCGACCCGGTCGTGCCGCCGATGCCAGACGCGCAGGTGCCGATTGTCGACGAGGACGGCGACGGTTTCACGGTCGCCGCGGGGGACTGCGACGACAGCGACGCCTCGCTCCACCCCGGGGCCGCGGAGCTCTGCAACGAGCGCGACGACGACTGCGATGACGCGGTCGACGAGGACGCGACCGATGCCGACCTCTGGTACGCCGACCTCGACGGCGATGAGTTCGGTGACGCCAGCGCACCCGTGCTGGCGTGCAGCATGCCCCCCGACCACATCGCGGAGGGCGGCGACTGTGACGACACGCTTGCGACCGTCCACCCTGGCGTGCTGGAGCGGTGCAACGGCTTCGACGACGACTGCGACGCGATGACCGACGAGCCCGACGCCGTCGACGCGCCCATCTGGTACGTGGACGACGACGATGACGGGTTTGGCGATGTCGGCCGGGCCGTGCGCGCGTGCACCGCCCCGGAAGGCAGCGTCGCCGACCACACCGACTGTGACGACGACGCGGCCCAGGCCCATCCCGGCGGAACCGAGGAGTGCAACGATCTCGACGACGACTGCGACGGCGCGACCGACGAGGGGGACGCCGTCGACAGCCAGCGCTGGTACCGCGATCTCGATAGCGACGGGTTCGGTGACGCGAGCGTGTCCATCGAGGCCTGCTCAGGGCCACCGGGCTACGCCGCGAATGGCGACGACTGTAACGACACCAACGCGGCGGTTCGGCCGAGCGCCTCCGAGCGGTGCAACGGACGTGACGACAACTGCAGCGCAGGCATCGACGAGGGCGCCGCGATCGATGCTGCGACTTGGTATGCGGATGCCGATGGCGACGGCTACGGGACCCCCGCCCTGTCCGCGCGCGCCTGCGTGCAGCCCGCGGGCTACCTGCCAAACGCCGCCGACTGCGACGACCTCCACGCGAACGCGCACCCCGGCGGCACCGAGTTCTGCAACGGGCTCGACGACGACTGCGACAGCGCCACCGACGAACCCGATGCCGTCGATGCGTCCAGCTTCTTCCCCGACTTCGACGGCGACGGCTTTGGCGACCTCGCCGCGCTGGTGCTGGCTTGCACGCAGCCCCTCGCGCACGTCACCGACGCGACCGACTGCGATGACGTCATGCTCAGCGTCTTCCCCGGCGCGACGGAGTTCTGCAACGACCTCGACGACGACTGCGACGGCACGATCGACGAGCCCGAGGCCGCCGACGTACAGCTCTGGTTCCGCGACGGCGACGCGGACGGGTTTGGCGATGCCGCCGGCGTGCTGCTGGCGTGCGACCTCCCCGTGGGCCACGTCGCAAACGGCGACGACTGCGACGACTCACTGACCGCGGTCCACCCCGGCGTGATCGAGACCTGCAACGGGCGCGACGACGACTGCAACGGCAACACCGACGGTGTCGGTTCGCTCGGCGCCCCGACTTGGTACGCCGACGGCGACGGCGACGGTTTCGGTGCGCTGTCCGGCGCGGTCGCAACCTGCGTCGCGCCACCCGCCCACGTTACGAACCACGCCGACTGTAACGACACGATGGCCGAGGTCCGGCCGGGCGTGTCCGAGCTCTGCAACGGGTTCGACGACGACTGTGATGCGATCATCGACGAGCCCGACGCTGCCGACGCCGGCTTCTGGTTCGCCGACGTGGACACCGACGGCTTTGGCGACCTCACGACGTTGGTGGCCGCGTGCGCCGCGCCGCCGGGCTACGTCGACGACGACACCGACTGCGACGACGAGACGCTCGCGGTTAACCCGGGCGCCACTGAGCGGTGCAACGGACGCGACGACGACTGCGACACGATCACCGACGAGCCCGACGCGGTCGGCGCACCGCTCTGGCACGCCGATGTCGACCGTGACACCTACGGCGACCCGACCACCGCCGCGCCAGCCTGTGCCCAGCCGCCCAGCCGCGTCGCCAACAGCACCGATTGCGACGACACGAGCGCCGCGGTCCACCCCGGTGCGGTCGAGCACTGCAACGCCCGCGACGACAACTGCGACACGGTCACCGACGAGTCCACTGCCGACGACGCGCTCAACTGGTACGCCGACACCGATCGCGACACCTACGGCGACCCCGCCGCGCTGGTGCGCGCCTGTGCGGCTCCCCTCGATCACGTCTCGTCGCTGACCGACTGCGACGACACCCGGTTCGCAGTCCACCCCGGCGCCATCGAGTTGTGCAACACGCTCAACGACGACTGCGATGCCCAGACCGACGAGCCCGACGCCGCCGACGCTCAGCTCTGGCACCCCGATGCCGACCTCGACACCTTTGGCGATGCCTCCACCTCGGTCCGCGCCTGCGTTGCTCCGCCCGGGCACCTCACCAACGGCACCGACTGCGACGATGCCCGCAGCTCGGTCCGCCCCACCGCCACCGAGACCTGCAACGGCCGCGATGACGACTGCGACACCCTCACCGACGAGCCCGACGCGGTCGGTGCGCCGCTCTGGTACGCCGACGTCGACTCCGACACCTACGGCAACCCCACGACCGGCCTGCCCTCTTGCTCGCTGCCGCCGGGCCGCGTGGCCGACAACACGGACTGCAACGACGCCAACATCAACGTGAGCCCTGCGGCCACTGAGCGCTGCAACGGCGTCAACGACGACTGCAACGCCGCGACGCTCGACACCGGGCGGCTCGACTGCGCGCTGGTGCACGTCTGCATTGCCGGTGCCTGCGCGCTCGACTGTGATCCTGGGGAGCTCGACCCAACCTTCGCTGGCGGCAACGTCGTGTCGATCGACATGAGCGGTGGCGCCGACGGTGCGACCGGCGTGGCGATCCAGTCCGACGGCAGGATCCTCGTGACCGGCTCGGCCTCCAGCGAGACCTTCGCGGTCGCGCGCCTCCTTTCAAACGGCAACCTCGATGCCTCCTTCGCCGGCGACGGCACGGTCACCACCGCTTTCTCCGACCCTGCCACCAGCACCGCCGTCGCTATACAGCCGGGACGCGGCATCGTCGTCGTCGGCCAGACCTACTCCACCTGCAGCACCACCGCGCACCAGTACGCGCTCGCGCGCTACCTCGACAACGGCACCCTCGACCCCGCCTTCGGCACCGACGGCCTCGTGCGCTCACACCAAGGCGGCGTCGACAACGGGCTCGACGCCGTCGCGATCCAATCGACCGGCGCCATCGTCGTTGCCGGCTATCGGAACATCTCGACCGTCTGCTCCTCCTCGGCGACGAACTCCGCTGTCGTCCGCTACACGCCCGACGGGCTCGTCGACACCAGCTTCGCCAGCGGCGGAGAATTCCTCATCGACTTCCCGGGCGATCGAGATCACGCCCGCGGGCTCGTCATCGACGCCACCAACCGCCTTTACGTAGCGGCGAGCGATCACGACGGCATCTGGGGCGGGCTGATGCGACTCTCGGCGGCCGGCGTGCTCGACCTCGCGTTCGGCTCCGGCGGCGTGGCGGTCGACACCTCGAATCGCGTCGACGGCGTCGCGCTCCACGCCAACGGCTCGGCCGCCCTCACCGGCGGCATCGTCGCGCTGGTCGACGGCAACGGCGCGCTCGTCCCGGGCTTCGGCGCTGCCGGCTTCGCCACCTCGGTGCACGGCGACGGCTGGAACGGCGGCGACGCACAGGCGGTCTTCGACTCGAGCGGCCGACTCCTCGTCGCAGGCTCGGCGTCGGGCGCGATACGCGTGGCCCGCTACCTCGCAAACGGCAACCTCGACCCCACGTTCGGCGCCGGCGGCGTCGCCACAATCATGATCGGCGGCTTCGCCTTCGGCTCGAACTCCATCGCGCTCCAAGCCGACGGCCAGATCATCGTCGTCGGCCAGATCGGCGACGGCACCGCTGGCGACTTCGCGGTCGCCCGCTTCTGTGACTAGCCGCCGCCACGCCCGATGAGCCAATCCGACAAGCCAAGGGGCCGCACCTTCACGCAGCGCCTCGCCGTCGTCGTGCCCGGCATGGTGCACCGTGGCCGCGGCGAGGACGGCCTGCTGCGCCGCCGCATCTTCTACCCGCTGCTCGGCCTGCGCGTCCTCATCCAGGTGCTGCGCCAGTGGGCCCGCGATCGCTGCCCGCAGCAGGCCGCATCGCTCGCCTTCCAGACCGCGCTCTCGATCGTCCCGATGGTCGCGATCGGCCTCGCGCTCCTGCGCGCCACCGATGCGCTCGAGGCCGAGTCGACGCTGGTCGAGGTCATCTCCAAGCAGTTCCTGCCCGTCTCGCGCGAGGAGATCTCACGCCACCTCGTCGGCTGGGCACACAACATCAGCTTCTCCACCGCCGGCATCGCGGGCATCGTCATGATGCTGGTGCTCTCGTTCGTGATGTTCGACTCGACCGAGCGCATCTTCAACGACATCTGGCGCGTCGAGCGCCGCCGCCGCCTCGGCCAAAAGTTCGTCGTCTTCTACGCGCTCGCGACCATCGTCCCGCTGCTGCTCGCGTTCTCGCTCTACCACGCCGCACGCTACCAACTCACCACCGGCTGGATCGGCAGCCTCGGCGCACTGAGCGCCACCTTCGGCGCGCTCTTCCTCGCCAACAAACTGCTCCCCACCATGCGCGTCGGCTGGCTCCCCGCAGTCTGGGGCGCGCTCGTCGCTGCGCTCGCCTTCGAGGGCGCCAAGCACCTCTTCCGCCTCTACGTCGCGCGCGTCGCGTTCCAAAAGTACGCCGGCATCTACGGGCCGATGGGCATCCTGCCGATCCTCCTAGTCTGGATCTACGTCTCCTGGTTGATCGTCCTGCTCGGCGCCGAGATCGCCCACGCAGCGCAGAACCTCCGCCACCTCGAGCAACTCGACCGTCGCGGCCACACGCAGGATGCCGTTGGCGAGCTGCTCGACAAGGTCAATGGACACGTCGCGCTCCGCCTCTACGTCGCCGTCGTCGAGCGCTGGCGCGCCGGTGAGACGCCGCTCTCCACGACCGCCATCGCCGTGCGCTACGACCTCGCCGAGGAGGTGGTGGAGCGCATCTTCCGCCGCCTCCGCGAGCGCGGACTCGTGCTCAACGTCGACGGCGACGCGAGCGGCTACCTCCCCGCCAAGCATCCCGGCGAGGTGCGCGTGAGCGACGTCCTCACGGCCTTCCGCGGCGCGGACATCCTCACCGCGCGCACCAAGAGCCGGCTCGACGAGCTGCTCGCCGAGATCACCCGCGCCGGGCAGGTGCATGCCGAGAGCACGACGATCGACGACCTCACGCGCGCTCCCGGCGAGCCAACGCGCGCATCCGAACGGCCTGCGTAGCGCCCCTTCGCCGCATCGTCGGGCACGTCGTCGGGCACGTCGTCGGGCACGTCGTCGGGCACGTCGTCGGGCACGTCGTCGGGCACGTCGTCGGACACGTCGTGGGACCTGGAGCCACCGTCGTGCCAGCCTGCGCGGCGTGGTATAGGCAGGGCGTGTCCGAGCCACTCCGGCCGCGCCCCGACGGGCAGCTTGTGCAAGGAGAGCGCGCCGCGACAGCACCGGTCACGTCACCGGCTTCATCGCTCCGGCGCGACCTCACCAACGCGCCCAACCTCATCTCGATCTCGCGCATCCTGGTCGCCTGCGCAGCGCCGGTGCTGTTCGCGAGCGGCTACCGAAAGCTCGGCGTCATCGTCGGCTTCGTCGCCGGGCTGACTGACTACCTCGACGGTTGGCTCGCGCGCCGCCTCGGCAAGGTCACGCCACTCGGCGCACTACTCGACCGACTCGCCGACCTCGCGCTCGAGTCGGCCGGCTTCGTCCTCGGCGCGTGGGGCGGGTTCATCCACCCCGCGTTCTTCATGCTCTACCTCATGCGCGAATTCGTCGTGCTCTCTGCGCGCGCCTACAGCGCCGAGTACGGCGTCGCGATCCCGTCGTCGTTCATCGGCAAGCTGAAGACCAATGCGTTGCTGATCTCGCTGTGCGGAATCTTCGTCTCGCTGCTCGGTGTGATCCCGGACCCGCAGACCTCGGCGACCCTGATGAAGCTGTCAAAATGGGGCCTCGCCTTCGGCATCGTCTGTTCCTACGTGTCGGCGTGGCAGTACCTGCGCGGGTTCGCGAGCGCATACAACGGCGTCACCGACGAGCCGGCGCCGACAGCCCTGCCCGCGCCGGCCAAAGTCGACGCTGCCCCGTAGCCCGCGCTACGCCGCGCGAGCCGAGTCCTGCGCGAACGTGTGCGTCCCGCTTCGGTAGATGCGTAGCTCCTCGCCGACCACCGTCGGTCGCCCTGCCGCGCCACGCGCGACCGTGTAGATCCGATAGCGACTCTGCCGCTCGGCCAGCCCGCCGTCGTAGGTGCCGGCCTGGATCCCGCGCACCAGGATGCTGCCCCCGGTCGGGCGCGTGATCTCATGCGTGACATCGAGGTGCTCATGCCCGTGCAGCACCAGCTCGGCGCCGTGCCGCGCGACAAGCTCCACAAACGCCGCGCGATCGCGAAACCCGCGCAGCATGCTCCTGGCGCCGCGACCGACCGGCGGGTGGTGCACCAGCACCAGACGGAAATATCCGTCGAGCCGTGGATCGCCCAGCACCTGATCGAGCCGCGCGAGCTGCTCCGCGCCGACCGCGCCGTACGCCGCAAGCAGGTGCGTCGGCCGACTCGTTGAGACCGCGATGATCGCCACGTCGCCGCGCATCCGCACAACCGGCCAGTGCCCCGCGCCGTTCCAGCCCCAGCCCTCGTCGGGCGCGCAGTAGGGCGCGAACGTCGTCTCGAACACGCCGCGCACCGCCGGCACGTAGCCGTCGTGGTTGCCCGGGATGCAGGTGACCGCTGCCGGCCCGATCCTAAACCGATCAAAGTGCTCCCGCGCGAAGCGGAACTCCGACTCGAGCGCGAGGTTGGTGAGGTCCCCCGTGCAGGCGACATGGTCCACGCCCTGCGCGTTGACATCGTCGACCATCGCCTCGAAGACCCGCGCCGAATAGTGACGGCCGCGGTTCAGCGCCAAGTTGATGCCGCCGAGCAGACGCTTGCCGGCAAAGTCGACCGCGCGGGCGCCGTCGAGGGAGAGCAAATGAAGGTCGGAGAGGTGCGCGATGCGCATTGGCGTCTGGCCTTTATAGTACCGGCATGTGGTTTCGACAGCTGCTCGATCCCGGGACGTCGACCTTGAGCTACCTCGTGGGCGACCCGGCCACGCGCGAGGCGCTGGTCATCGACCCCGTCCTCGAGGAGACCGACGCGCTGCTCGCCGCGTTGCGCGAGGACGGCTACCGCCTCGTGCTCTCCGTCGAGACCCACGTCCACGCTGACCACGTCACCGGCGGTGCGCGGCTGCGCGAGCTGACCCGCGCGAGCGTGGCCATGCCGGCGCTGGCGAGCGACTGCGGCTGTGCCGACCGCTCACTCCACGACGGTGACCGACTGCGCGTGGGCGCAATCGAGCTCGTCGCGCTCGCCACACCGGGCCACACGCCCGACAGCCTGAGCTACCTGCTCGACGGCCGCGCGGTCTTCACCGGCGACGCGCTGCTCATCGGGACTTGCGGCCGCACTGACTTCCAAGGCGGCGACGCCGGCGCGCTCTGGGACTCGCTCCACCAGCGACTCTTCACGCTCGCCGACGACATCGTCGTCTACCCCGGCCACGACTACCGCGGCCGCACCTCGAGCACCATCGGTGTCGAGCGCCGCGAAAACGCCCGCACCACCGGGCGCAGCCGCGACGAGTTCATCGCGCTCATGGGCGCGCTCGACCTGCCGCCACCGCGCCGCATCGCCGAGGCGGTCCCCGCCAACCGTCGCTGCGGCCTGCCGCTCGAACCCCACGCCGCGTGAGCTCACTCGTCGCCATCCCCGCCGCACTCGCGGTCGGCGCCACGCTCGGCCTGCTCGGTGCCGGCGGCTCGATCCTCACCGTGCCGATCCTCGTCTACCTGCTCGACATCGCGCCGCGCACCGCGACCACCATGTCGCTCGTCGTCGTCGCCGTCGCCAGCCTCGCGGCCGCGCTGCTGCATGCACGCGAGCGCCACGTCCGGTTCGCCGTCGCAGCGCACTTCGTCACGACCGGCGCACCCGCCGCGTACCTCGGCGGTCGCCTCTCGCACCAACTCTCCGAACCGGCGCTGCTGCTCGGCTTCGGCGCGTTCATGCTCGCCGCCGCGATCGCGATCCTGCGCAAGCGCGACGACGCGCCCCCCGCTCACACCCAGCGCCATGCCGTCATGGCCGCGCTCTCCGGCGCCGTGATCGGCCTCGTCACCGGCATCCTCGGCGCCGGCGGCGGCTTCCTCGTCGTGCCCGCGCTCGCGCTGCTCGTGCCGCTGCCGATGCGCGAGGCGATCGGCACCTCGCTCGTCGTGATCACCGCGAACGCCGCCGTCGGCCTCGTCGCACGCTCAGGCGCCGTCGAGCTCCCACTCGAGCTCACCGCGCTCTTCGCCAGCATGGCGCTCGTCGGCGCGGTCATCGGCCACACGCTCGGCAAGCGGATCCCGGTCGCGATGCTGCGGCGGCTCTTCGCCGGCCTCGTCCTCCTGATCGCCGTCTATATGATCTGGAAGAATCTGGGAGCGGCCAATGTCGCCTAGCCGCACGCGCGGCCGCATCGTCGCCATCGAGAGTGACGCCGACGCGCTCTGGCTGCGCAACGAGTCGGGCACGCACCGGCTCACCGTCGCGGTCCACTCGGCGCAGGTCGGCGACCTCGTCGAGGTCGACACCTGCGACGCCACCGGCCACGTCGTCGTGCTCACCGCCACCCGCGCCGGCCGTGCCACCGTCATGGAGCGCACGCTCAATCCCCGCCGACGTCACGGCTGCGCGGTCCGCACCGTCGTCGAAGCGGGCATCCGGCGCTTCTTCACCGCGCGCGGCTTTTCCGAAACCCGCACCCCAGCCATCGTCCCCTGCCCCGGCCTCGAGCCGCACCTCGTGCCGTTCTCCGTCGTCGGCTCCGTCGGCAGCGCCGGTTTTCTCCACACCTCGCCCGAGCTCGCGATGAAGCGCCTGCTCGTCGGCGGCCTCGAGCGCATCTACCAGAGCTGCACCGTCTTCCGCGACGAGCCCGGCTCGATCACGCACCGACGTGAGTTCACGATGCTCGAGTGGTACCGCGCCTACGCTGGCGAGGCCGACCTCATGCGCGACTGCGAAGAGCTCCTCGCCGAGCTCGCCCTCGCCGTCCACGGCCACACCACCATCCCCTGGTGCGGCGGCACGCTCGACCTCGCTGCCGCCGCCCCACGCCTCACCGTGCGCGAGCTCTTTCGCGAGCACGCCGGCGTCGACCTCGTGACCGCCGACCTCGCCGACGAGTGCCGCCGCCTCGGCCTCGCCACCGCCACCGACGACGGCTGGGACGAGCTCTACTTCCGCATCTGGCTCGCGCTCATCGAGCCGCGCCTGCCCGCCGACCGCCCGGCGTTCGTGACCCGCTACCCCGCCTCACAAGCCGCGCTTGCTGTCGTCGACCTCGACCCCGACGGCACCCGCTGGGCGCGCCGCTTCGAGCTCTACGTCGGCGGACTTGAGCTCGGCAACGCCTTCGAAGAGCTCACCTGCCCCGTGGAACAGCGCCGCCGCTTCGACGACGACCTCGCCACCCGCGCCCGCCTCTACCCCGAGGCCCCCGCGCCGCCGATCGACGAGGATTTTCTCGCCGCGCTCGCCGAAGGGATGCCTCCTTCCGCCGGCATCGCCGTCGGCGTCGACCGCCTCGTCATGCTCCTCGCCAACGAGCCCGACATCGAATACACGCGCTGGCTCTGAGCCGCGCAGGGCGTGCCCGCCGCGCACGCCGTCGCCGCCGTCGCGCTACTTCCGCGCAGACAACGTGTGAATCCCGCACTCGCCGCCGGCGTTCGCCGTGCCGGCCCAACGCCCGGCGCGCTCGTCCTCACCGTCGGCCACCGGCCGCGTACACGGCCAGCACCCGATCGACTTGTAGCCCTGATCGAGCAGCGGGCTGTACGGCACCCCGTTCGCGACGACGTACCGCCACGTGTCCGCGCGCGTCCAGCACGCCAGCGGATTCACCTTCACCAGCGGCGTGCCGTCGTCGTGATCATGCCGCTCAAGAATCCCAATCCCGGCACGCGACGGCCCCTGGTCCCGACGAAGCCCCGCGATCCACGCATCGAGCCCACGCACCGCCCGCACCGTCGGCTCGACCTTCCGCAGCGCGCAGCACCGCTCCGCATCCCGCTCCCACAACCGCTCACCGAGCGTCCCCTCCTGCTGCTCACGACTCACGCTGCCGGAAAAGCGCTCCACCGTGATCCCGTACCGCTGCTCCAGCCGCCGCACGAGCTCGTACGTCTCTGCAAACAGATACCCCGTGTCGACCGTGAACACCTTCACGCCCGCATCGAGCCGCACCGCCATGTCGACCAACGCGCACCCCTCGACGCCAAACGCCGTCGAGATCGCCACCCGCGGCGCGTACTCCGCCAGCGCGAACGCCAAGATCTCCTCGGGCGGCCGCCCCTCCAGCTCACGACTCCGCTCCGCGAGTGCCGCCGCGTCGACCACCACTACGTCGTCTCCGGCACCAGGCGCATCCGCGCCAACGTGCCGATGATCCGCTCGATCCCCTGCTCCACCGTGTCGTGATCGCTCGCCACCGTCACGTCAGGCGTAAGCGGCGCCTCATAGGGATCCGACACGCCGGTGAAGTTCTTCACCTCGCCCGCGAGCGCCTTCTTGTAGAGCCCCTTCACGTCGCGCTCAGCGAGCACCCCGATCGGGCACGACACATAGACCTCGCAAAAGCCCGCGCCGTGCCGCGTGACCTTGCCGCGCACCTCCTCGCGCACGTCGCGGTAAGGCGAGATCGCCGCCGTGATCGCCACGACGCCGTTCTTCGCCAGCAGCTCCGCGACGAACCCGATGCGCCGAATGTTGGTGTCGCGATCCTCCTTCGAGAACCCGAGCCCCTTCGACAGATTCGTCCGAACCTCGTCGCCATCGAGGATTTCAACCCGATACCCCGCCTTGCGCAGCCGCTCCGCCACCGGCACCGACAGCGTCGACTTGCCAGACCCCGAGAGGCCGGTGAACCAAAGTACGAACCCTTTGTCGCTCATGTGCATCCGCATACTCAAGAATATCCGCCGACGCAAGGTTCGTCCCGCACTCACCGTCGCTGCGTGCCCACCTTCGCGCCACAACGGGCACCGAGCGGGGCCGCGCCGCCAACCGCCGGACACCCCGACCAGCGCGCCGCCCGCTACGCCGTGCCGGCGCGCGTCGGCACGGCTGGCTGCGTCTGCCCCTGCGCCTTGGCCGCCGCGCCGCGCGACGTGAGCCGTCGCGCACGCGCTCGCTCGAGCGCCGCGCCGAACGCAGCGAGGAACGCATCGAGCGTCGCGTCAGGCAGGTCGCCCATGTTCGCGAGCTGAAAGTGCGTGCCCTTGAGTGGCGCCTTGCAGTCGTAGATCACAAATCCGCGCGACTTGAGGTCCTCATACAGCTCGCCGAACTTGACGTAATCGGGCAGACGCGGCGTGAGGATCGCATGCGACTCGCGGCCGGTCTCCGTATAAAAGCCGAGCCCGAGCCGACGCAGCCCCTCGCGCAGCTTGCTGTTGCGCGACGCGTAGAGCTCCTGCCGCACCACCGCGCCATCCTCGAGGTACTCGTCGCACGCCACCTCGAGCGCGGCGTAGGTCGCGACCGCCGGCGTGAACGGCGTCTGCGCCAGCTCCTCCGAGTACCAACGGTAGCGCTTGAGGTCGAGGTAGTAGGAGCGCGGCTTGACCTCTTCGAGGCGCGGCCAGACACGCGGGCTCACGCAGAGAAACGCCACGCCCGAGATGCCGTGCAGACACTTGTTCGCGCTGCCCCAGCAGACGTCGATCTCGTCGCGCACGACGTCGAGATCCTCGGCGCCGAGGGACGACACCGCGTCGACCAACAGCAGCGCGTCGAACTCGCGGCAGAGCGCGCCGACCTCGCGCACCGGGTTCAGCAGGCCGACTGACGTCTCGTGGTGGCACATCGCGACTGCGGCGACGCCGGGGTTCGCTTCGAGCGCGGCGCGAACGTCGGCGACGCGGATCTCCTGGCCGTACTCGTAGCGGAGTCGCACCAAGTCGAGCCGGTGGAGCTCGCAGATCTCGGCGAGTCGCGCGCCGAACGCGCCGTTGTCGAGTACGAGGATCTTGCGATCGGGCGGCACCACCGACGAGATCGCCATCTCCATCGCGGCGGTGCCCGAGCCGGTGAGGATCACCACCGAGTGGTCCTGCCCGCCGCGAAAGATGCGCCGAAGCTTGCGGTCGAGCCTTACGAGGCCCTCGCTGTAGTCGGAGTCGCGGTGACAGACGTCGTGATGAATGAGCGCGCTCTTGACGCGGGCTGTGGTGTTGACCGGCCCCGGATTGAGCAGCACGTAGCTGCCGCCCTTGGGCTCGAGCAGCCCCGCGACGTGATCCGCGACGCTGCGATCGGCGCTCGCGTCGCCGCGCGGATCCGCCGCGGCGCCCGCGTCGAAGCCACCGACACGCCGCCAGTCCCGCCCGCCGATCTCATGCGCGCGCACGAGTCCGCGCCGCGCCATCTCGCTCAGCCCGTCGACGACCTTGGGATGCACGAGGCCGTCGAGCGCGTGGAGCAGCGCCGGGGAGACCAGCGCGTGCCCCGAGTCGTAGGCCTGAAAGTCGACCAAGTCCTCGCCCGCGTCGACCACACGGCCGGGGTGCCCGCCGGCGAGCACGAGCCGCGTCGCCTCGCGCAGATCGGCGCATGCCGCGAGGTCGCTGTCGACGAACATGACGCACTCGGCGCCGTCGGCATCGAGCCGGGCGACCGGTCGCAGCACATCGAGATGCACTTGGCGATCGCCGAGGATGCAGAAGGTCCGCTCTTTGACGAACGCGCGCGCGGCGAGCAACGAGAGCCCGCTCGGGCGGCGCCACTCGGGATTTTCGAACACCGTGACCTGCAGCCCGGGGATCGCGGGGTGTCCGGTTTTCCCCAGGTTGGTGACGGCTGTCCGAATTTCATCACCCCGATAGCCCACCACCACTGCCACATCGGTGACGCCCGCAGCGGCCAGCACCCGCAGGTTGCGGTAGAGGAGCCGCTCTCCCTCGACGAGAACCAGGGGGCCGAGCGTGTCGTGCCCGTTCTGACCACGCCGCCGGCCGGCGGCGAGGATGACTGCTCGCGTGATCATGCAGGCCTCAGTGGCAACTTCAGTACCAACCGCCGGGCGGCGGGCGGCGACAAGTACTACGCCCGCTCAAACGGTGTCAAACGCAGTCGTCGCGCACGCACGGACCGCGCGCACGGACCGCGCACCGACCGCCTCCCCCGACCGCGTCCCCCGACCGCGTCCCCCGACCGCGTCCCCCGACCGCGTCCCCTGACCGCGTCCCCCGACCGCGTCCCCTGACCGCCTCCCCCGACCGCGTCCCCTGGGGCGCTACCGCGCGGGTGATATGCTGCTCTCGTCCGGTCGGTATCGCCGGGCAGGCCTCTCCTCCCCACTCTGGAGGTCGCATGCGCGGCTCGCGACTCGCCTTCTCCCCACTTGCCTTCTCGCTGCTCGCGCTCGCCGCGTGCGGCGGCACCGCCCCTCCGATCGACGAGGCGTGCGCGAATGACGAGGACTGCCCCGCCGGCACGCTCTGCCGCGGTGGCCTGTGCGAGACCCCGGCCGACTCGGGCACCCCGGTCGGCGCGCCGGAGATCGAGGTCACGCCGCCCACGCTCGACTTTGGCAGCGCGAGTCTCGGCGTGCAGGTCACGCACGAGCTGGTGATCGAGAACCACGGCAACGAACCGCTCCATGTGACGCGGCTCGAGCTCATCGAAGGCGACGCGCTGGCCGAGTACACCTCGGTGCCGACGGGCGCGGGCGCGGTCGCGCTCGAGCTCGCACCGGGCGGGAGCCTGACGATCGCGGTCACGCTGGTGCAGCAGGACACAGAGGCGGATCGCGGCGAGCTCCGCATCTCGTCGGACGACGCCGACGAGCCGGTGTTCGTGGTGACGCTGCTCTCCGAGATCAAAGGGACGCCACAGCTCTCCGCCGCGCCCGACGAGCTCGACTACGGCGTGGTCACCTGGCGCGACGTGGTCGCACGTGAGGTCGACATCGAGAACACCGGCACCGGCAACGCGCCGCTCACGATCACCGCCGCCGACGTGACCGATGCTAGCGGCGGCGCGCTGCTGTTCACCACCACGCTCCTCCTCGTCGACCCGAGCACCGGCGCCGAGTCGCCCGCGCTGCTGCCCGTTCACCTCTCCCCCGGCGGCGGCACGCTGCGCGCGCGCGTCGTGCTCGACTCGTCGCTCTCCGCCGGCGGCCAGCTGCCCGCCGAGACGCTGCGCATCCGCTCGAACGACGCCGACCCGCTCGCCGCCGATCTGCGCGTGCCGATCCTCGGCACGGTGTTCGGCTGCGCCGCGCCGGCGCCCGAAGTCTGCAACGGCCTCGACGACAACTGCGACCTCGTGGCCGATGACGGCGACCCCGGCGCTGGCGGCGCATGCCTCTCCACGCTGCCCGGTGCCTGCGCCCTCGGCTCGCGCCACTGTGTCGCCGGCGCGCTCACCTGCGTGGCGATCGCCGCGCCGGTGGTCGAGAGCTGCAACGGCACCGACGACGACTGCGATGGCGAGACCGACGAAGCGCTGCTGCGCGCCTGTAGCTCGGCCTGCGGCAGCGGCGTGGAGTTCTGCGTCGTCGGAAGCTGGCTCGGCTGCAACGCGCCCGATCCCGATCCTGAGTACTGCAACGGCGAGGACGACGACTGCGACGGGGTCATCGACGACGGCGACCCGGGCGGCGGCGCGCCCTGCGTGACCGGCGAGCCCGGCATCTGCTCATCGGGCGCGCTCCACTGCGCCGCCGGGACCTTCGTCTGCGTGCGCCTGACGCCGCCCGGCCTCGAGGGCTGCAACGGCCTCGACGACGACTGCGATGGCCTGACCGACGAAGGCGACCCGGGCGCAGGAGCCTCGTGCACCACCGGACAGCTGGGCGTCTGCGCGACAGGCCTCATCCACTGCGTTGCCGGCACGCTCGCCTGCGTCCGCATCGTCGAGCCCTCGGCCGAGACCTGCAACACACTCGACGACGACTGCGACGGCGTGGTCGACGACGGCAACCCCGACGGCGGCGCGACCTGCGACGGCAGCGACGCTGATTCCTGTCGCGATGGCACCTTCCGCTGCGAGGCCGGCGCACTCGTCTGCGACGACGGGCCCAGCTTCGTCGTCGATATCTGCAACGGGCTCGACGACGACTGCGATCCGACCACGGTCGACGGCAACGCCGATCCGCTGCTCGGCGCGGCCTGCGACGGCACCGACACCGACCTCTGCATAGAGGGTACCCGCTCCTGTGCACTAGGCGCGCTCGTCTGCACCGACACCACCGGCAGTAGCCTCGAGGCGTGCAACGGCGCAGATGACGACTGCAACGCCGTGGTCGACGACGGCGGCGCCGCGCTCTGCGCCCCGCCGCCGAATGCGACCGCCGCGTGCAACGGATTTTCCGGCTGCGGCATCAGCGCCTGCTTCGGCGGCTTCGGCAACTGCGACGGCGTGGTCGCCAACGGCTGCGAATCCCCGCTGCTCACCGACGAGGCGAACTGCGGCTCATGCGGCGTGATCTGCGCGCCGGGCCGAACCTGCACCGGCGGGATCTGCAGCGGCACCTGCGGCAACGGCGTGCTCGATCCCGGCGAGGAATACGAACCGCCGCCCGGCCCTTTCACCTCGGCGCCGGTCAGTCCCGGCCGCTGCCGCTACGACTTCTCCGCCGTGCGCCAGCTCTACTGCAACGGCACTTGCTCCTGGTCGGGCTCGGATAGCTGCGACCAGACCGAGGCCGACATCTTGTGCAAGCTGAAGAAGGACAACCCGCTCTCGGTCGCGACCTCGTGGCGCGCGACCACCGCGCTGCCCGAGCCGGGCTTTCCCTGCACGCCACTCGGCTACGGCACCCCGCTCACGTCGATGGCGTCGCGCGGCGTGGCGGTCGCGGTGAGCTACCAGGACTCGTCGATCCTCGCCGACCACGGCGGGGGCACCGTCATCGTCGACGTCGTCTGCACCAATCCGTAACGCGGCGCAGGTGCGACGCTACGTCGCCGCCGCACCTGCGCCGCACCTGCGCCGCACCTGCGCCGCTACAGCGGGGCGATCGGACCTGCGCCCGGGGCGGCAGCCGGCGTGGCGGGCACGTGCACCAGCTCGACGTTGAGCCGCGCGGCGACCTGAAAGGTCCGCTCGTCCCGGTAGAACTCGCCGTAGCAGATCCGCTTGATGCCCGCGTTGGCGATCTGCTTGAAGCAGTTCCAGCAGGGGGACGCGGTCAC
>SHYZ01000059.1 GCA_009692535.1 Myxococcales bacterium | reverse complement strand
TCGCGAACCAGCGCCTGGCCATCGCCGCGCACTGCACCGGCCACGGCGGCGGCGGCAGCAACGCGCGACGTGCCGCACGCAAGATCGTGCACGCGGGCGCTGCGACCGTCGACCAGCAGCACGGCCCGCGCGCCGAGGGCACGAGCATGCTCGAGCAGCAGCGCATCGGTGCGCCCGCCGCCGAGCTCGGTGGCGGCGCGGAGCCCGCGGCCGCGCAGTGCGCATGCGAGTGCGAAGCCACGCTCAGCCTGCGTGCCGCGCTCGACCACCAGCACGAGCGGCGCGCCGGCCGGCACCGCGGCACCACGCTGCTTCTGCGCCTGCGCGACCTGCTCGACGTCGACAGCGAAACCGGTGGCGCAGGCGTCCCGACCAAAACGCGCGACGAGGTCGTCGTAGCGTCCGCCCCGCAGCAGCGCGTCGCCCGCGCCGGCGACGTAGCCGGCGAAGCGGATGCCGGTGTAGTAGTCGAAGCCGCGCGTCTCGCCGAGGTCGAGCGCGAGCTGCGCCGGCGCGCTCCCGATCGGCATGGTCGAGTGCGCGAGCTCGAGCGCGCGGGCGAGGTCGTCAAGCGCGGCGCGGCAGGCTGCGTCGAGCGGCAGCAGCCGAGCACGGCGGAGCACGTCATCAGGAGCGCCGGCAAGGTCGGGCAGCGCGTCGAGCAGACGGCGACGGCGCGGTGGGAGACCTGCGGCGGCGTGTGCGACGCCAGCGCGATCCTTGCGCGCGACGAGGAGCGCGAGCTCGGCCCGCTGCGCCGGATCGTCGATGCCGTCGAGTGCGGCGCGCACCAGCGCGACATGCCCCACGTCGAGCGTCGCGTCGGCGAGTCCGACTGCGCCGAGTGCCGCCAGCGCGAGGCCGAGCACCTCGCCGTCGCCATCGGGTGCCGCGACGCCGACCAGCTCGATGCCGGCTTGGATGAGCTCCCGCTGCCCGCGCGCCCCCGGGAGCAGCCGGAGCACGCTCCCCTCGTAGCAAAGTCGAAGCGCACCGGCGACGTCGGCGAGCCGCGTCGCTGCGACGCGCGCCACCTGCGGCGTGATGTCGGGGCGAAGCGCGACCACTTCGCCGGTCGCCGGCTCGACGAAGCGGAGCGCGGCTTGGCGCGAGTCCTTGCCGAGTCCGCGCTCGAGCACGTCGGCGTACTCGAAGGCGGGCGTGATCAGCCGCTCATAGCCCCAGCGCTCGAACTCGGCGAGCAGCGCCTCCGCGATCGCACGACGACGCGCCGCCGCACGCGGCAGAAAGTCGCGCACGCCAACCGGAAGGCGCGTGGCGAGCGAGACCTCGTCGGACACGCGCGGCAGTCTATCTGCCACGCCGCAGCGCGTCCACCGGCGACGCGCTGGTTACGGCGCGCACAGAGGCAGCACTACGGCGCGCACGGAGGCTACGTGCGGCAGGCGCCACACCTCGGCGAGCAGCGCGGGGGTCAGGTCGCCCTCCACGTTCCAGAGCTGGACGGCGCGACGCGCCTGGCTGTCCTGTCCGACGTGCAGCCGCGCGACGTTGATGCCGCGCGCGCCGAGCAGCGTGCCGACCGAGCCGATCACGCCCGGCTGGTCCGCGTTCTCGAGGAACAGGATGCGCCCGGCCGGCGTCGCGTCGATCACATGCTCGTCGATCCGCACGATGCGCGCCTCGTAGCGCTCACCCACCTGGAAGATCGTCCCCTGCACGACCCGGGTGCCGCCCGCGCCGCGCGTGGTCACCGTCACCGACGACGAGAAGTTCTCGCCCCGCGGGCGCATCACCTCGGTGACGCGCAGCCCGCGATCGCTGGCGATGAGCGGCGCCGAGACCTCGTTGACCGGCGCCCCAAGCACGCTGCGCAGCAGCCCGGTGAGCGCGGCGCGCGCCACCGGGCTCGCGCCGAGCTCGGCCACCGTGCCGGACAGCTCGATCTCCAGCTCGTCGATTCCGGGTGTTGCGCCTGAGTCCACGAGGCCGGGCTGGATCTGCGCCACCAGGGCTCCGAGGCGCGAGGCGAGGTCGAGCCACGGGGCGAGGCGAGGCGCAGCGTCGACCGAAACCGACGCGAGATTGAGCGCGTTCTTCACCTCGCCCCGCGTGATGAACGCGACGAACTGCTCGGCCACCTCGATCGCGACCTTCTCCTGCGCCTCGTCCGTCGAGGCGCCGAGGTGCGGCGTCGTGATGACCCGCTCGTGCAGCACCAACGGGTCGGCGGGGTCGCACGGCTCCTTCGCGAACACGTCGAGCGCGGCGCCGGCGACCTTGCCCGACTCGAGCGCCGCAAGCAGCGCCACCTCGTCGACGATGCCGCCGCGCGCGGCGTTCACCAGCAGCACGCCGGTCTTCATCTTTGCAAACGCAGCCGCGCCGATGAGGCCGCGGGTCTCGGCGGAGTACGGGGTGTGGATCGTGATGAAGTCAGCGCGCGTGAGGAGCTCGTCGAGCGAGACCAGCTCCACGCCGAGACGGTCGACGGCTTCTTGTCCGAGGAACGGATCGTGCGCAATCACCTTCATCTTCAGCCCGCGCGCGCGATCGGCGACGATGCGCCCGATGTTGCCGAGCCCGGCGATGCCGAGCGTCTTCTCGAAGAGCTCGACGCCGGCGGCGTACTTCTTTTTGTCCCACTTGCCCGCCTTCATCGACGCAGTGGCCTGAGGGATATGCCGCGCCAGCGCGAGCAGCAGGCAGATCGCGTGCTCGGCTGTGGTGATGACGTTTCCGCTCGGCGTGTTCTCAACGATCACGCCGTGGCGGGATGCGGCCGGGACGTCGACGTTGTCCACACCGATCCCGGCGCGGCCCACGATCTTGAGTCGCGTCGCGGCGGCGAGCACCTCGGCCGTCACCTTGGTCGCCGAGCGGATCACCAGCCCGTCGTAGCCGCCGATCACCGCGATCAGCTCGGCCGGCTTCATGCCGACCTTTACATCGACCTCGACGCCGGGGCACGCCCTCAGCAGCGCGACACCGTGCGGGGAGAGATCGTCAGAGACTAGGACCTTGAAGATGGGTTGCATGTGAGCTCCTCGACGACGTTGGCGCGCAGGATCGGTGGTTAGAGCGGAGTGGGCACATCGACGAATTCGGCCACGAGGCCGGGGAACGCCTCGGCGAGCGCGGCCGCGAGACGCATCGGGCCGAAGACCTCGGTGTCGCCATGGCCAGCGGCGATGAGGGTCACGCCGAGCTCGCGCGCGACCTCGCCGGCGCGCTCGGCAAGCTCGCCGGTGACGAAGGCGTCGCAGCCGGCGCGTGCAGCGTCCTCGAGGAGGTCCGAGGCCGCACCGGTGCAAATGCCGACGCGGCGGAGTTCGGCGGGACCGTGCGCGAAGACGAACGGAAGCACGCCGCCCCGTCGCACAAGCGTGGCGCGGGCGATAAGCTCCGAGGACGCAAGCGGCGTGGCGAAATCCGCGTAGAGGCCGATCGCCTGTCCCTTCACCTCGCCGAACGCGTGACGCTCGACCGGCAAGCCGAGCGCGTCGCCGAGCCCTGCGTTGTTGCCGAGCCGCGGGTGACGATCGAGCGGCAGGTGGTACGCGGCCAAGGAGATCTCGTGCGCGAACAGCGTGCGCAGCCGGCGCGCGACGAGGCCGGTTACCCGTGGCACAGCGGCGCCCCAGAGCAGGCCGTGGTGCACGACGACGAGATCGGCGCCAAGCTCCGCCGCGCGATCGAGCAACGCCTGCGACGCGGAGACGCCGGTGACCACACGCGCGACCTCATCGCACGCCTCCACCTGCAGCCCGTTCGGCCCATAGTCGGCAAAGCGGTGCGCCTCGAGCGTGTCGTCGAGAAATTGCACGACGGAGGCAAGCCGATGTGCGGCCACGGCGGGCAACGTGCAGTCCCTGCGTGCGGCTGTCAAGAATCACGCGAGGCGCGGTACGCTGCCGGCTTCGGATGGAGGCGCGAGAGCAGCTATGCTGATCGGATTTGCCGTCGGAATGATCGCGTCGAACGCGGCGGAGTGGGTCATGCACAAGCACGTGCTGCACGAGCGGGGGCGGAAGAAGCAGAGCTTCTGGAGCTTTCACTGGCACGAGCACCACCGGGAGGCGCGACGCAACGGTGGGCGCGATCCGCACTACGAGCGGTCGATCTTCGCGTGGAACTCGCAGAGTAAGGAGCTGATCGCGCTCGTCGGCGCCACGGCGCTGGTGACGCCGCTGCTGCCGATCGTGCCGGGGTTCGTGCTCGCTTCGTGGTTCTCCGCGTGGCGCTACTACCGGCTGCACAAGCGCGCGCACCTTGATCCGAAGTGGGCGCGCGAGCACCTGCCGTGGCACTACGATCACCACATGGGGCCGGAGCAGGACGCGAACTGGTGCGTCACGCATCCGTTCTGGGACCACGTGATGGGGACGCGCGTGCCGTACCTTGGCACCGAGCGTGAGCGGGTGGATCTCGCCCGAGCGTCGGCGCGAGCGAGCTGAGGCGCGAGCGAGCTGAGGCGCGAGCGAGCTGAGGCGCGACGCTACTCGGCGCTAGTCGGCGCTACGACGGGTCGACGCGCGCACCGAGGTCGGTGAGCAGACGCGCGAAGCCGGGGAACGAGGTCGCGACGTTGTCGACATCGCGGACGAGGCAGGGGCCCGAGGCGGTGAGCGCGGCGACGACGGCGGCCATGGCGATCCGGTGATCGCCGGCAGAGTCGACGGCACCGGGGGTGAGTGGGCGCGACGGATCACCCTCGATGACGAGACCGTCGGGGCGCTCTTCGGCGCGGACACCGAGTGCCCGGAGCGCGCGCACGGTGGTGACGATGCGGTCCGACTCCTTGACGCGCAGCTCCTCGGCGTTGCGCACCACGGTCACGCCACGCGCGCGCGCTGCGACGGCGCAGAGCACCGGGATCTCGTCGATGGCGCGCACGACGAGTGCGCCCTCGAGGGTCGCGCCGACAAGGTCGCCGGTCGCGCGCAGCACGAGGTCGGCGATCGGTTCACCACCGACGACGCGCTCGTGCTCGACGAGGATCTCGGCGCCCATCGCGCGGAGCGCGTCGAGAAATCCGGTGCGCGTGGGGTTGACGCAGACGCCCTCGACGACGAGACCCGCAGCGGTGACGCCAGCGAGGAGGCCCGCCGCGAGCAGGAATGCCGACGACGAGGGATCCCCGGGAACGTGGAGCGGCCGCGCGAGCAGCGTCCGGTCCCATCCTGTGGGGTCGACGCAGGAGGTGAGTGGTGCGGGGGTCGTGACTGGGGCACCGAGAGTCGCGAGCAGACGCTCGGTGTGATCGCGTGACGGTCCCGGCTCGCGCACGACGGTGGCGCCGCGCGCGAAGAGGCCGGCGAGGAGGATCGCCGACTTCACCTGCGCCGAGGCGATCTCGAGCGAACAGTCGATCCCCGAAAGCGCGCCGCCCTCGAGGGTGAGCGGCGGGTAGAGCTCGCCGGCGCGCGTGCCGGTGGTGCCGGTCACGCGCGCGCCCATGCGCGTGAGCGGTTCGGCAACGCGCCGCATCGGGCGGCGATGCAGGTACTCATCGCCGACGAGCGTCGAGGCGAACGGCTGCGCCGCGAGCAGCCCGGCGAGCAGGCGCATCGAGGTGCCCGAGTTGCCGCAGTCGATCGGGCCGGGCGCGGCGCGGAGCCCGTCGACGCCGACGCCGTGGACGATGAGCGCGCCGTCGGCAGCCGGCTCGATCCTCACGCCGAGCGCGCGGAGTGCCGCGACGGTGCGCTGGTTGTCCTCGCCGCCCGAGAGGCCGGTCACCTCGACGACGCCGCGCGCGAGCCCGGCAAAGAGCACGGCGCGGTGGCCGATCGACTTGTCGCCCGGCACCCGCACGCGGCCGCCGAGTGGACCGGATGGGAAGACGCGGAAGTCAGCCACCCTGCCCGCCCGTGAAGCCGGCGAGCGCGGCCTTGGCCCAGCGCTCGAATCGGGCGGGACCGACCAACCAGACGATCCGCGCAACGCTGCCCCGCTCCTCCACTCGCAACCCGACGAGGAGCTCGCCGAGTCGCCACGCCGGTGGCGCGAGCTTCGCAACGAGCCGCGCACCGTGACGAGCGGCGGTCGCGAGGCGCTTGGCTGCCTTCTCGTCGTCGCCCGAGAGCAGCGCGACGAGCGCCATGTCGTCGGCGACGTCGGCCCAGACCGAGATCCACGCGGGGAGCTCGTCGAGTGCAAGCCGTCCCGCCGCGGCGATGCGCGCCTCGTGACCGAGCCGCGCGGTGAGCCGGAGCACCGCACCCGGTGCGCCTTGCGGCATCGCGGTGTCGCGAGCCGCGCGCAGGCCACCGTCGGAGGCGAGACTCGACGCGCTGCGTGCGCGGAGCGCGAGCACCCGCTCATTGTCGGCGGCGTTCGCGAAGACGAAGGTCCGCTCGTCGAGCAAGAGCGCCCCATCGGCCGGGACCGCGTCGTTGGCGGCAAAGTCGCCGGCGACCAGGATGATGGTGCGCGCGGTCGGCGCGGCGAGGTCATAGACCGCGGCGACGACCAGGTCGGCCTCGCGCAGCAGGTCGAACGGCAGCGACGTCGTTGACGGCGACGGCGATGTCGGCGTCGGCATGCGCGCGAGCAGCGGGCCGAGCAAGGCATGCGCGCGCAGCCGTGCAAGGTCGACCTCGAGCAGCGCGTCGGCGCCGGCGGGGAGTCGGGCGAGCGCGGAGTCGCCCGCGGTCGGCGCACGCAGCGCCGGTACTTGCGAAGTGGGCGCTTTCGACCGCTTCGCCTTCCCCGGGTCACCACCGCACGCCGCCGCGACGAGCCCGAGCATCCCGAGCAGCGCAAGCGCGCGCCACAGCGGCCGCACGCGTCGCACTCCCTAGGCCCCGAGGACCGCGCGAACCGCTTCGAGCGTCCGGCGGTTTTCAGCGACGCTGCCGATCGAGATCCGCAGACAGTTCGGCAATCCCGCCGGCCGCAGCGGCCGGGTGATCACGCCCCGCTGCAGCAGCGCGTCGTACACCGGTAGCGCGTCGCGCCCGAGGTCGATGAGCACGAAGTTGGCCGCGCTCGCATAGACGCGTACGCCGAGCCCGCGCAACCCGGTGCCGACCAACTCAAGCCCCGCCGCGTTCGCCGCGCGCGAGGCTTGCAGGTGCGCCTCGTCGCCCAGCGCCGCACGCGCGGCCTCCTGCGCGACCGACGACGTGTTGAACGGCATGCGCACCCGGTCGAGGTAACCCATGAGCATCGGATCGCCGACCGCGTAGCCCACGCGCAACCCGGCGAGGCCGTACGCCTTGGAGAACGTCCTGAGCGTCACGATCGCCCGCCGCGCCGCCGAGCGGTACCGCTCGGCCACCGGATAGTCCGGAATCATCGACGCGTACTCAAAATACGCTTCGTCCATCGCGAGGATCACGCCCGGCGGCAGCTTCGCGAGCAGCCGCTCAAGCTCGGCGGCGGTTACGTACGCTCCCGTCGGGTTGTTCGGATTCGGCAGAAAGATGATGCGCGTGTTCGGCCGGATCGCCGCCGCGAGCGCGTCGACATCACAGCGCAGCTCGGCGTCGACCGGCGTCTCGCGGTAGGGGACGCCGTGCGCCTGCGCCGCGAGCCGATACATCATGAAGGCGTGGCGGTGCGAGAGCACCTCGTCCACGCCGGGACGACAGAAGGTCCGCACCAGCAGCTCGATCAGCTCGTTCGATCCGGCGCCGAGTGCGAGTTCGTCCTCGGTCACAGCGAGCCGCTCGGCGAGCGCGGCACGCAGCCTGTGCCCCGCACCGTCGGGATAGAGGTGCGCGCCGGCGAGCGCCGCGTGCGCCGCCGCGAGCCCGAGCGGCGACGGGCCGAGCGGATTCTCGTTCGACGCGACCTTGATCGCGCCGGTGATGCCGAGCTCGCGCTCGAGCGTCTCGACCGGCTTTCCCGGCTGGTAGGGGGCGATCGCGCGGATGTTCTCGGGCGGAAGCTTGGCCAGCGCGTCGGGCTCGTGCATCGGGTGCGTCCTCGCGCCAGTGGCGGCGGGCGCGCGGGACTCTACTATACTTCGCCGCGATGCGACGCTCCGCCGCCCCGCGTACCCCGCGCTTTCGTCTCACCGTCGGCGCCGGGACGCTCGCGCTCAGGTTCCTCGCGGTCATGTTCCTCGCGCTCATGTTCCTCGTCCTCGTCCTCGTCCTCCTGCCGTCCCTCGCCCACGCCGCACCCGGCGAGTTCGACGCGCTGGTCGAGCGCGGCTGGGTGCTCGCCTACGTCGGCGTCTTCGCCGCCGGCGTGCTCACCTCACTCACCCCCTGCGTCTACCCAATGATCCCGATCGTCATGGGCGTGTTCGGCGCGCGTGGCGAGTCAGTCTCCCGCGCACGCGCTCTCGGCCTCGCCGCGATGTACGTGCTCGGCATGGGCCTCATGTACTCGTCGCTCGGCGTCGCGGTCGCGCTCTCCGGTCAGGCGTTCGGCGAGATCCTCGCCAACCCGTGGGTGATCGTGCCGCTGGTCGGCTTCTACGCGGTGCTCGCGACATCCATGTTCGGCGCGTTCGATCTGAACCTCCCGTCGAGCCTTCAGTCGCGGCTCGCGCGCGTCGGCGGCAAGGGCGTAGGCGGCGCGTTCGCGATGGGCCTCGTCGGCGGCCTCACCGCAGCTCCGTGCACCGGCCCGATCCTCGCCGGCCTGCTCGCCTACGTCGCGACGACCCACGACGTCGTGCTCGGCTTCTCGCTGCTCTTCACCTACGCGCTCGGCATGGGCGTGCTCTTCTTCGCGCTCGCCGCGTTCGCGATCGCGCTGCCCAAGAGCGGCGCGTGGATGGACGGCGTCAAGTCGATCGCCGGCATCGCGCTGCTCGTGATGGGGATCTACTTTCTCCGTCCGGTCTGGCCGGCGGTGACGCGGCTCACCCACGTCGACCTCGGCTTCCTGCTCGCGTGCGCGGGACTCGCGCTCGCCGGGGTTGTGCTCGGCGGGGTCCACCTCTCCTTCCACGACGCCGAGTCGCCGCCATACCGCCGCCGCACCCTCGTGATCCTCGCCGCGCTCGGCGTCGCTGCTGCGACCCTCGTCGCGCTTGGCCTCTGGCGCCTCGTGCCGGCCGAGTTCGCCGTAAGCGGCGCGCTCCCCGTCGGCATCGGTCTCCTCACTGCCGCCGCAACGCTCGGCACGCTCCGGCAGCGCAGCGCCGCGCGTGCCCGCAAAGCCGCCGGCATCCTCCTCGTCACCGTCGGACTCGCTGGCGTCGTCAACTGGGTGCTCACGCCCAAGCACCCGCTGCCGTGGCGCCACGACGAGGCGCAGGTGCTCGCCGAGTCGCGCGCCACGTCACGCCCGGTGCTGGTCGACTTCGGCGCCGAGTGGTGTGCGCCCTGCAAGGAGTACGAGGTGAAGCTCTTCGCCGATCCGGCGATCTACGAGGAGCTCACGAGCCGATTTCTGCCGCTCAAGTTCGATCTCACCGAGACCACCGATGAGGAGTTCGACGCCAAGGACAAGTACAAGGCAGCGTCGCTGCCGACGGTGATCCTGCTCCGCTCCGACGGCACCGAGGCCGCGCGCTTCGGTGAGCCGCTCCCCGGCGCCGACGAGTTCCTGCGCGCGCTGCGTGCGGTGCGCTGAGCTGAGCCTGCAGCGGCTCGCACCCGATCTAGCGGGCTACAGCTCGAGGTACAGGCGGAGGTGCACCAGCGCCGCGGCCCAGACCGACTGGTACTGGTTGGCCTCGTCGTTGGCGACACCCTGCTTGAAGAGATAGCCGTACGTTACCGGCACCGAAAAGCCGATCGACACCAACTTGGCGAGCCGGTAGTCGAGCCCGAGCCCGAGCTGCGCGAGGAAGCCGCGGTCAGTCAGTTCCGACGCGTCGAGCGGCGGCATGACCTGCTGCCCGGTGCCGAGCCCGAAGCCGATCGCGACCCCGAGCTCACCGAAGAGCTTGGCCTTGGCGACCGGCGTGTTCCCCATCGGGAAGTCAGCGTCGATTCCGAGCATGAACTGCGTCCAGGTACCGAGCAGCGCACCGTCGGTGTGCTGGTTGTGCTCGACCCAGCCATCGACAAATAGAAACTCGGCACCGACGCGCGCGCCGTACGCGCCACCACGCGCCGCGGCGAAGAATGCAGCGTCCTTTTGCACGCCGGCGACGCCGCCACCGTAGGCCGCGCCGCCCTGTGCCTGCGCGTAGAGCTCGAAGAGCTTCGCCTCGGCGGGCGCGGGGAACCCGAACAGGAGTCCGAGCAGCAGCCCGACCACGAGACCGAGAGAGCGACGCGACGAGCACGGGGCGCAGAGGCTGTTCATCACGGGAGAGCATAACGCACGCCGCGCAGTCGCGCGCTCGCACACCGCGCGCGTGAAGTGCTACGGGCGGAGCGCGACGTACGCGCCCACCGCGCCGGCGAGCGCCGCGGCGAGGAGCAGCACTACGCGCATCCACTGTACGCCGGGCACGGTCGCGGCATGGGTCGCGGCATGGGTCGCGGCATGGGTCGCGGCATGGGTCGCGGCATGGGTTGACGCTGCCGCGGCGGTGCCGACACCGCTGCCGACCGCGCGCACGCCTTCGCCGCCCGTGGCGAGCAGGGTGCGACAGCTCTCGCCGAGCGTGGCCGCGTCACGGGGACGGCGAGCGAGGTCCTTGTGCAGGCAGCGCAGTACCAACTCGTCGACGCCGGCCGGAATTCCGGCGTCGGCGCAGGCGTGGCTTGGCGGCCTCGGGGAGCTCTTGAGCTGCGCGGCGACCAGCTGCGCCGGGCCGGTGGCCAATGGGAACGGCAGCTCTCCGGTCAGGAGCTCGTACATCACGACGCCGATGGCGTAGAGATCGCTGCGCCCGTCGAGCGTCTGCCCCATGAGCTGCTCGGGCGACATGAACTCGAGCGTGCCGAGCGTCTGCCCCATCGCGGTCAGCTTGGTCTGCCCGAAGCCGAGATCGGCGCCGACCAGCTTGGCGATACCGAAGTCGAGCACCTTGACGAACTCGGGCGTTCCGGGGCGCGCCTCGACGTAGATGTTCTCGGGCTTGAGATCGCGATGCACGATCCCGAGCGTGTGGGCCTCGGCGAGCGCGCTCGCAATCTGCTCGACGATCGCGAGCACACGCCGCCACGGCACCGGCGCCTCCGCGTGGATGATGTCGTAGAGCGATCGGCCGGAGAGCAACTCCATCGCGATGAAGAGCGTGCCGTCGGCCGCCTGATCGACGTCGTAGGTGGTGACGGTGTGCGCGTCCCGCAGCATGCATGCGACCGCACCCTCGCGCCGAAAGCGCGCGACCGCTTGCTCGTCGCCGGCGAGATCGAGGTGAAGCAGCTTCACTGCGACCATGCGCCCGGTGTGCAGCTGGCGCGCGCGGTGCACCACGCCGTAGCCGCCCGCGCCTAGCGAGTCGAGCAGCTCGTAGCGACCGGCGAGCAGGCGTGGCGCGGGAGCCGGCGCGGGAGCCGGCGCGGGGGCCGGCGCGAGCGACCCGGGCGGCGGCTCGTAGCCCACAAGCGTCGCAGCGACCGCAACCGGCACCGCTGCGTCAACGGCCGAACGACCGCAGCGGGAACAGGCGCCGCCGTCGTAACTAGTTCCGCAAGTCCCGCAGCGGGTGCTCATCTCTGATGCCGTTGGCGCAGCACGGCTACCTTACCACCATCGCCCTTGGCTTCATCAACGCAGCACCGCCGCAAGCGCGACCGCGACGCCGACGAGAAGCAACGACACGAGCCCCCAGGTTCGCCGATTTAGCGACGGGCGCGGCGGCGCAAGCACGGCCGCTGGCGCGAGGTCGCCGTGGGCCAAGAGGGCGCGCTCTTCGGCCGCCGGCAGCGTGGGCAGATCACTCGTCGCCTGCAGCGCGAGACCGGCGCGGCGCGCGAGGCGGTGCGCGACGCGCGAGGTGGTGTAGAGCGCGTGGCCTGCACGCCCGTTCGGCGCGAACTCAACGAAGCGCGGCAGCTCCTCTGCCCCGGGGAGCACCAGCCCGTCGCCATCCAGCTCTGCGACCACGACCGTGACGTTGTCGGACGCGCCGGCGTGGAGTGCGCGCGCCAGCAGCGTGGCACACGCGGCAGCCGGCGAGAGCGCAGCGGCGAGATCCTGCTCAAGCAATGAATCGGGCACCAGCCCATGCAGGCCGTCGGAGCAGAGCAGCAACCGGTCGCCACGCCGGAGCTCGACGATCGACAACGAGACCTCCACCTCGCTCGAGACGCCGAGCGCCTGCAGCACGGTGTGGGCGTCGGCCTGGGCCGACTGGCGCCAGCCCGAAACGCCAGCGCCGGCACGCTCGAGCGCCGCTGCCACGGTCTGGTCGCGGGTGAGTTGGGTGAGCTGTCCCCGACGGAGCAGGTAGGCGCGAGAGTCTCCGACCTGCGCGACCACGAGCGCATCGCCGCCGATCAGCGCGGCGGAGAGCGTCGTGCCCATGCCACGAAGCCGGCGCTCGCGCCGAGCTGCCGCATGCACTTTGCGGTGCGCGGTTTCCACCGCGGCGGCGAGCACGCGCGCACGCGCCGCGCGATCGCTCGCGGGCAGCGACGCCGCGGCGAGGGCATCGAGGAGCGCATCGACGGCGATGGCGCTGGCGACTTCACCATGCGCCGCGCCACCCATGCCGTCGCACACGGCGAGCACCGAGCCGCGCGCGCCAACGACGTGACGCACGAGCTCGGGGCCGAGCCCGCGCAGCCCGAGGTCGAGCGAGGCCACGAGGAAGGCGTCTTCGTTGATCGGTCGCACCTGACCGCGATCAGAGACGCCGGCGACCGCGACGGTGAGCGCGCCCGCAGCGGCCTGCTCGTCGGGGCGCCGGGACTGGTGTGCCTCATATGCGGGGGGCGGCGCGACCTGCTGCTGCGCGTGCTCGTCCGCCTTCCCCGGGCCGCCGAGCACGCTACAGCTTCTCGTAGCGCAGCAGTTGATCGCCGAGTCGCAGGAAGTCGCCCGACGACAAGGGCTGCTCGGTCCGCAGCCGGACGAAGGTGCCGTTCGAGCTCCCGAGATCGCGCAGCATCGGCGCGCCGCCGCCGTGCGCGATCGCAAAGTGCGCGCGAGAGAGAAATCCGTCGTCGGGGAAGCGAAGTTCGCCCTCCTCGCGCCCGACCACCGTCTCGGGCCGGTGCAGGTGGTGGACATCGCGCGCCACGCCGGAACCGGTCAACTGGACGAGGCGCGCCCACGCGGGCGGCGGACGCGAACCGAGCACGGCGACCCCATGCTGCACGAGGCCGCGGGCGCTCCACTCGTCGCTGTCGAGGAGCTCGAAGCGGAACAGTTGCTGGCCCGCGAGCAGACGATCACCGCCGACGAGCTGGACCGGCCGCGCGATCCGGAGGAAGACGCCGTTCACCTCGTCGAGCGCGCGGACCCGACGCGCGCCCGCATTCCGCTCGAGCACCGCGTGCCGCTCGGCGAGAAAGGTGTCTGCGGGGAAGCAGATGTCGACGCCAGCACGACCGACGATGCAGGTGTCACCGACGAGCGCGTGCGAGGCGCCGTCGGAGCCATCGCGCTCGAGCACCACGAGTCGCTCGAGCAAGGGACGAAGCGACCGCGTCTCGGCGGATACGAACGGTGCGGCGACGGCTGCCGGCGGCGGCGTGAACGACGCGGCCAGCGGCGCGCCGGGCACCGGCGTGAGTGAGCGTTCCTGAGCGGGCCCGAGAGTCGCCGGTGCGACGAGGGTTCCACCACATCCTTGGCAGAACCGAAATCCCACCGGCGTCAGCGCGCCGCACGCGCCACATTTTACGTGAGCCGGAGGCGCGGGCGCATGGAGCGCATTGCCGCAGCGCCGACAGAAGTTCATCGCCTGCGCGTTGGGCTCGGCGCATGCGGGACACACGGCGACGAGCGGCTTGCCACACTGCTGGCAGAAGGCCGAGCCGTCGTGATTTTCCCGGTCACATTGTGCGCAGCGCACCATGTCGCGTTCGTACACGCCTCTTTTTGCGAGTGACAGCTAGCGCACGCTCGACTAAGAAAGACGCGCGCCCATGGGAAGGTATCCAGCCTCTGCGCGAGGGGTCAAGCCGGTCCTCTCGTTGGTCGCGCCGTTGGCACTGGCCGCGCTCCCCTTCGTGGTGGCGTGCGCCGCGCCCGGGGTGCGCCCTGCTGCGTACCGCATGCGGCCCGACTCGGTGCGCATCGGGGATCTGCGCGGCCCGTTCGACGGGCGCGTGGTCGACGCCGACAGCGGGCTCCCGATCGCAGGCGCGCAGGTGCAGGTCTCGTGGACCGTCGTAGCGGGGCGCGTCCTGCCGGCGCCCGTCGCTGCGCGTGAGTTGGTGACGGTGTCAGACGCCACCGGGCGCTACTCCGTCTCGGGACTCGCGCTCCCCTCGCATGGCGTCCTGGCCGATGTGCGCCTGCTGATCTTCAAGCGCGGCTATGTGGCGTGGCGCTCGGATCGCCGCTTCGACGATTTTGGCGCACGGACCGACTTCACGCAGACCGGCCACGAGGTGCGGCTCGAGCGCTGGCACTCGGACGTGTCGCATGTGCGGCACCTGCGCTACGTCGGCGGCGGGCCGTTGCTCGTCGAGCTGACCCGCTGGGAGACTTGCGATGCCGCCGCCGAGCTCGCGGGGCGTGGGGCGTGCGGCGAGGCGAGCCCGACGGTGCCGCGCTCGGCGCGCGCGGTGGCGTTCGACGCAGCCGCGCTGCTCGGCGCCAACGACGTGCGTGAGCTCACCGGACAACCTGGCGACTTCACCGTCGGCGAGCTCGGCGGCGAGCCGACCTCTGCGCGCTACGACAGCGTGCACCTGCGTGATAGCGCACGCTCTGAGCAACACGACGTCGCCGCGCGCATCTGGCTGCTCGGTCCCGGTGAGGCGCAGGCGCACTACGCTCGGCTGCTTGGCGAGCTGCCCGGCGTGAAGGAGACGAACGAGCTCGGCGATCGCTCGCTGCGCGCCACGTCGGCCGCCGGCGACGTGCTCGCGGTCGGGTTCCTCGACGGTCGCGCGGGCTGGGTCGTGCTGGTTCAGTGCGGCAGCGCCCGCTGCGCGACCCATGAGATCGCGCTCAAGCTCGCAGCACGCATCCGCGAGCGACTCCCCGCGCTGCCCGATGCGCCACCGGTGTTGCCGTGACGACCCCCGTCGGCATCGTGCGGCGCCGTCGGCCAGCAATCGCGGTCATTGCGGTCGCCGCGCTCGCATCGCTCACCCAACCGGCGCGCGCCTGGGAGCCGGAGACCACTCACGCGGGCCTCACCGAAGCGGCGGCGCTCGGCTCGGGGCTCGCGCTCCTGTTCGAAGAGCTGCTCGGACTCGAGCTCGGCTGGTACGAGACGCTCGCGCTCCCCCCCGGTGTCGCGCCCGAGATCGACGGCGCGCTCCGCCACCTGCCCACCACGGAAGGCTATGTGCCCGACGCGCTTGGACGGCAGGCCGCGCTCGGCTGGCTCGTCGCCGGCTCGGTGATCGAGGATCTTCCCGCCGGGCAATCACGGCGCCACTTTCACGACCCAGTCCATGGCGTCGGACTCACCGGCGCGACCGCGTCGGGACCGTCACTCTTCGAGCGGCTCGCCGGCGCGCCGGCTCGCCCGCACGGCGGTCCCGCGGCCGACTGGGTGATCGCCGCTGAAAACCCACTCGGCCTCCATTGCTTCCTCGATCGCCTCGCCGCTTCGACCACCGATGCCGCGCCCGCACGCCGCCAACAGGAGCTCGCGCGCGCGCTGGTCTGCGCCGGCGCGATGCTCCACGTCCTCGAGGATGTCGGCTCGCCCTCCCGCGCACGCGACGATCTTCGTGCCCACCTCGAGCCACTCGGCGGCGGCGCGGCCGACCAAGGCTCGCGCTTCGAGCGGCTCGCCGCGACCCTCCACGGCCGCCTCGGCATCGCACCGGCGACGCGCCTGTTGTCGCGGACGCGGCTCCGCGATCACTTCACTGCAGCCGATCGACTTGGACTCGCCGACCACACGAGCGCGCGCTACTTCTCACTCGGCACGCTGCCCGCTCCGCTCGAGCTGTCACGTCGCGACTCGGCACTGACAGTGGTCGACCGGCTGCGCACTGCGTCGCGCTTCCCGCTGCCCGCGTCCTTCGCGCTCGATCTCGTGGCCGCCGCGCGTGCCGAGGGCGCCGTGTTGCGCGACGCGGACGGCGTCTGCCTCGCGCACTACCGGCTGGCGCGCCGGCGACTCAACTTCAGTCTGCCGCCAGACTGCGCGACCGAGCAGCTCGCGGCGATCCTGCCCGACGTGGCGAACCGGGCGGCGGGCTTCCTCGCCTACCTCTTCCGCGGCCGCCTGAAGCTCTCGGCCAGCGGTCAAGTCACGGTGGACGGCGTGGCGCTCGGCGCGGGCACGCTCACGCTCCTCGCCGAGGACGCAGCCGGCACGCGCCGCGTCGTCGGCCAGCCGGCGGCCGTCGCGGGTGGGGCCGCCGGAGCGGTGCTGCACGATTTCGCCAACGCCGAACGCGCAGTCGAGCGGGTCGCGATCTTCCGCGGCGTCGACGCCGCCGGTGAAGCGCTCGTGGCGCTCGGGCGCAGCGACTGAGCGGCCCGCGCGCGGGTCAGCCCGGCGTGGCTGCGCCGGCCCGCGCCCGCGCAAGCAACTCGAGCACCGCGACATCGCGCGGCGCGAGCGCGGCGGCAAGCTCGAGGTGGACCAGCGCCTCGTCGATCGCCCCCTCCTCGAGCAGCGCCTCACCCGCGCGCTTCTGGCTGGTCACGACCTCGGGGTCGAGCTCACGCGCGCGCGCTGCGTGACGAACGCGCGTCGCCTCGTCGCCACGCATGCGCGCCACACGCGCTGCATGCGCCACAAAATACCCGGCGTGTTCGTAGCTCGGATCCGCATCGGCCGCGCTCGCATACGCCGCCTCGGCGCCCAGAGCGTCGCCGTCCGCAAGCCGCAGCCGCGCGAGATCGAACCAGGCCCATCCGAACGCACCGCGCCCCGCGACCAGTCGCTCGAGCAGCACGCGCGCCTCGCTGGCGCGCCCTCGCTGCTCGACCGCACGGGCGAGCCGCCACGTCGGCGCCGGCGCGTCGGGGTCGAGCTTGAGCACCAGCCGCTCACGCCGCTCCGACGCCGCGGGCGCGAGTTCCTCGCCGGTCTCGTCGAACACTCCTTCTTTGAACTCCCCCTCGCGGTCGTGAAGCACCGCCTCCGCGACGCAGAGCGCTTCGATCCAGCGCGCGAAGCTGGTGCCCTCGACGAGCGTCTCGCCCGAGTCGGCCTCCACCCGAAGCACCGCGCCGCCAGGACCGATGCAGAGCGCGTCGCCAGTGGCGGTCTCGCCGAAAATCCACCGGTCCTCGTCACGACAAAGCCCGGCGGCCGGGTGGATCACGAACGCATCGACGAAGAGCTCCGCGCCATCGAATGAGCGGAGAAAGTCAGCGAGCTCGGCGGGCACGCCGACGAGCGCGGCGCTCGCGGCTGGTGGCCCGAGCCGATGCACCCCCTCGGCGTAGCGCGCGACCTCGGCGCGGAACCGCTCGAAGAAGCAAGCGGCCACGCGATCAGCGGTCGAGATCGGGGCCGGCGGGGAGGCCGAGCGCCGCGAGCTCCTCGTAGAAGCGCGGCGTCTCGCCGGTAGCGACGAAGCGTCCCTTGGCCGGACCGCCGGTCGCGACCTGGCTCTGGAACCGGTAGAGCTCGCGCACCGCGAAGCCGTCGCTGGTGAGACCGTCGAGCTCGGAGATCGCGGCCACCCGCACCACGCCGTCGCCGTAGCGCGCGACATGCACGACGATCTGCACCGCGCCGGCGACGAGCTCCCGCAGCCCCCGCACGCTCGCATCCGCCGTACCAAGCCGCGCCAGCGACTCGAACCGCGCGAGGCCAGCCTGCGTCGAGTTGGCGGTGACCGAGGTGATCGTCCCGTCGTGGCCTGACGCCATCGCACAAGCGAGCGCGTAGGTTTCAGCGCCGGCAACCTCGCCGACCACGAGACGATCAGGACGGAGCCTGAGCGCGGCCGCGAGCATGTCAGTGAATGACGCTCCTCCGCGCAGATCCGCCTCGAGCGCGATCCACCCGTGCTGCGGCAGCGCGAGCTCCGCGACCTCCTCGACCGAAATGATGCGCTCTGCCGGCGACAGCGCCGATGCGAGCGCGCCCACGAGGGCGGTCTTGCCCGAGGTGGCGCCGCCGACAACGAGCAGGTTGCGCCGCGCCTCGAGGCACGCACCCAAAAAGCGCGCCATCGACATGGTGAGCGCGCCGGCGGCCACGAGCGCGTCGAGCGACTCGGCCGCGCGACGCGCCTTGCGCAACGTGAGGCACGCGCCGCGAGTCGACACGGTGCGCGTGACAGCGGTGAGTCGCGAGCCGTCGCTAAGCCGCACGTCGATGACCGGGGCGCTGTCGTCGATCTTGCGAACGGCGCGCGCGGCCAGGCGCGAGAGCACCTGGCGCAGCGCCTTGTCCGACGAGAACATGCGACCCGAGGCTTCAAGACGCCCCGCCCGCTCGACGAACACCTGATCGGGGCGGTTCACGATGACCGCATCGACCGCAGCATCAGCAAGCAGCGCCTGCAGCGGCCCGAGGCCAAGGACCTCGTCGAGCACGTCGCGCGTGAGCAGGTCCTGATCCGCATCGGACGGCACGCCGCCCTCCGCGTCGAGCTGCTCGATGAGGTCGACAAGCGCCGTCTCGGCGCGCTTGCGCAGGGACTCTTCCCCGAGACGCTCGAGCGGAACACGGGCTAGCTCGAGCTGTGCAGCGAGACGATCGTGGAGCTCGTGCACCGCCCGCGCGTGATGCACCAAGCTCCCACCCGCGACCCGCACGCTCGGTTCCGACGCGACGTGCACCGCGGCAGGCGCGGCGGCGGGAGCTGCGACCGACGGTGCGCTAACCACCGCGGCTCGCCC
>SHYZ01000058.1 GCA_009692535.1 Myxococcales bacterium | reverse complement strand
CTCGACGCCGCCACGCTCCGTCACGAACGCGACCGGATCGACGAGCGCCTTGTCGAACGCCTCCATCGACGCGAAGCGCGCCTGGGGGTCCTTGCGGAGCGCGTGATTCACCACCGCGTCGAGGTGGATCGACACCCCCGAACGACGCGTCGTGATCGGCGCCGGCTGGCGCGTCAGGTGCTGCAGCAGCACCTCACCGTAGCCCGTGCCGACGAACGGCGGCTTCCCCGTCAACATTTCGTAGAGCACCACGCCGAGCGCGTAGACGTCCGCACGGTGGTCGAGATCGGCCTTCCCCTCACACTGTTCCGGCGACATGTACGCCGGCGTACCCATCACGATCCCGGTCCGGGTGCGCTGCGAGCCCGACTGTCCGCCGGTCAGCTTCGCGATGCCGAAGTCGAGCACCTTGGCGGTCTCGTCGGTGCCGGCGCGACGGACCATCACGATGTTGTCGGGCTTGAGATCGCGGTGGACGATCCCCTTGGCGTGCGACGCGGCGAGCGCGGCCGCGACCTGCCGCGCGATCCGCACCGCGCGATCCGGCGCAAGCGCGCCTTCACGCCCGATCGTCGTCGCCAGCGACTCGCCCTCAAGATACTCCATGATGAAGTAGACGAGGCCCGGACCACGCTCCTGCTCGACCACGCCAAAGTCGATGACGTCGACGATGTTCGGATGGCCGATCTCGTTGACCGCCTTCGCCTCGTTGAAGAACCGGGTGACAACGTCTTCGTTGGCGGAGAATTCCTCGTGCAGCACCTTCACCGCCACGCGCTTGCCGATCTGCGGATGGCGCGCGAGATAGACTGTGCCCATACCGCCCTCGCCGAGCTTGTCGACGATCTCGTAGTTGCCGATGGTGGCACCGACGAGCGAAGTGCGGCTGCGTTTGAGCATGGTGAAGTAGCGGGAGCGTACCTGTCGGCTATGCAGCCCGCAAGAGTGTCGCCACCCCGTCGCCACCCCGCAGGGTCGTAGCGCAGGGAGTCTGTCGGCAGCATGCGGCGGTGGACGTGGCACCAGCCGCACGTGCCAGAGAGTTGCCTCGACCCGACGGCATGATAGGTGTGGAGGCGATGCACTCGTGCCGTCGGCGCCGCGCACGCACTAGCTCATGTGGGCTCGGCTCGTTGCTCGCCGTCGCGCTGCTCGTCGTCGCCCTGCTTCCTGGGTCCGCCGAGGCGCGCAGGCGCACGCGTAGCAAAGTGAAGCGCGGCCCGCCGCCGGTCGCCGCGCTCACCAAGGATGGAGGCCCCAACGTGCAGGCGAGCGCCGCGATCGTCGTCGATCTCGACAGCGGCGACCTGCTCTACGCCAAGCGCCCCGATGACTCGGTGCCGATCGCGTCGACCGGCAAGCTGGTGCTCGCGCTCACGGTGCGACGCAAGGGCGTTGTGCTGGCGGCAAAGACCGTCATCACCGCCACCGACCGGCTGCTCGCGCGCGGCGGCGCGAAGTCTCGGCTGCTCGAGGGGCGCGCGTTTTCCAACCACGACCTGCTCCACGCGATGCTGATGGGCTCGGACAACCGCGCCTGCACCGCCGTCGGCCGCGGCGCCGGACTCGAGCCCGAGCGGCTGATCGCAGAGATGAACGAGACCGCGCGCGGACTCGGCCTGCGTCGCACGCGCTTCACCGATCCGAGCGGGCTCCACGGCAACACCTCCACCGCACGCGAGATGATCACGGTGCTGCAGGCCGCGCTCGCCGATCCGGTGATCGCGCGGATCCTCGGCACCGTCACGCACACCGTTGTCTCCGCCGACGCAAAGCGCGTGCAGGTCACCTACACAAACACCAACCATCTCCTGCGCACGCGCCGCGACTGCATCGGCGGCAAGACCGGCTTCACCGACGAGGCGCTCTACTGTCTCGTCGCCGCAGGGCACCACGGTGGTCGCCGCGTCGGCATGGTCTTCCTCGGCGCGCAGGGCGAGCTGACCCGCTTCGCCGACTACTCACGCGTCGCGAGCTGGCTCGAGCAAGGCGGCCCCGAGCGCCCCCCAACGCTCCCCGGCAAGTAGCGCCGGCGGTTCGTGCGAGAAGAGGGAGTCGAACCCTCACGCCGTTAGGCAGGAGCTTCTAAGGCTCCCGCGTCTACCGTTCCGCCACTCTCGCGTACTGCCCGAAAACGCGACGGGGGACCGGCTTGCCGATCCCCCGCGTTGTGAGCCCAGAAGGAGTCGAACCTTCAACCTGCGGATTAAGAGTCCGATGCTCTGCCAGTTGAGCTATGGGCCCGCGTACTACGTGCGGGTACTGCGAACAGCTACTACGAACAGCTACTCTTGGTGCGCCCGGGGCGATTCGAACGCCCGACCTGCGGATTCGAAGTCCGATGCTCTATCCAGCTGAGCTACGGGCGCCCACGGCTTCAGCGCGGCGCGTTTATGCACCGCCGCGTGCGCCCAAGTCAAGCCCTTCCCCAGCCTTGCCCGCGTCATCGGGTCGTACGCGAAGGTGCGCGGCGCGGTCGCTCGAGACTTCAGCCCAAGGGCGACCCACTTCGGTCGGCCGCAGCCAGCCGGTGTCATCGACCAACATCGACCAATGGGTTCGGCTCTGATACCGTCAAACCAATAATTCTTTGCCTGAGGCGGTCCCATGCGTGCGCTAACTCTCGTCTTTCGCCTCTTCTCCGCGGTCGCTCTCGCAGCGGCTTCGCTCACCGCTACCGCCGCCGTCACAGGGTGCGGGAGTGGGTGCGAGGGGATGACCGCCCTGCCCGCCCCCATCCCGCCGGATCAGACCGTCGAGGGCGGCGTGCAAATCCGCGTGACCGAGAGCGGGTTCGACAGCCTCACCTCGCTGCTGCCCGCGCTGCTGAACGACACGCTCGCGGACGGCTTCTGTCTCGGCCGCATCGGGCCGTTCGACCTCGGACTCGCGGATGTCGACGCCTGCTACGAGGGCGACTGTGCCGGCGGCGCCACCGGTTGCCGCGTGACGCTCACCGTCGAGCGACTCGTGATGTCGGTCCCCGATCCGGCGACCTTCCGCATCGACATGACCTTCGACGTCAACCTGCCGATCGACGCGCGCGCCGACTGGTTCATCGGCGGCGACAGCACCTGCACGCTGAACCTCAACCTCAACGACGGGCGCATCGTCGCGGACATCGGCTTCTTCATCGACGAGCCGACCGGAGAGCTACGCATCCAGCTCACCGGCATCGACGTCTTCGACATCTCGGGCCTCGGCATGAACGGCTGCGGCGTGATCGGCGACGTGCTCGACTCGCTGATCAGCATCGTCGCCGACGTCTTCTCGTCGGCGCTCGTCGGCTTCATCATCGACGCGCTGACCCCGGTGATCGACGGCTTCGTGCAGGATCTCCTCCCCGATCCGCTCGGCATCGAGGGGATGATCGACCTGGGCTTGATCCTCGGCATGCCGGTCGCACCGGGCACCGAGCCGCGCCTCGAGACCCGTGCTGTCGCCGGCGGCTACGTCTCGCTCCCCGCGCACGGCCTCTCGCTCGGCATGATCGTCGGCCTCAACGCCGACCGTGATCTCTCCAGCCGCGAGCTCGACCTCGACAGCCAGGGCGCCTTCTGCGTGCCCGACCGCGCAGCGCCAGACTTCGACGGCATCTTGCCGCGCGTCCCGGGCCGCAACAACTTCGCGCTTCGCCCCGCGAACGAGTTCATGGGGCTGCCCGATCCCGACGCTGACCTCGCGTTCGGGATCGCCGAGACCACGTTCGACCTGCTCGGCCACCACCTCATCAGCTCGGGCGCGCTCTGCGTCGGCATCGGCAGCGACACCGCGCCGCAGCTCAACGTCGGCACGATCGGGCTCCTCGTCCCGTCGCTGTCGGAGCTCGGCCTCGGCACCGGTCGCGAGCCGCTGCTGCTCGTCGTGCGACCGCAACAGCCGATCGACTTTACCATCGGCCTCGGCACCGTCGATGATCCGCACCTGGGGATCCACATCAAGGAACTCCAGATCGATTTCTACGCGTTCATCATGGAGCGCTACACGCGCGGCTTCACCGTCGGGCTCGACATGGACCTCGGCGTGAACCTCGACTTCACGCTCGACGACATGGGTCTGCCGGCGGTGCAGCCGACGCTGGTCGGGCTCGAGGCCGACGCGATCGGCGTGACCGTGACCAACGCTGAGATCCTTCGTGAGACCCCTGCGCAGCTCGAGGCGGTGTTCCCGACGCTGCTCGACCTCGTGGTGCCGCTGCTCTCTGGCGGCCTCTCGCCGATCGGCCTGCCGGAGATTCAGGGCTTCACGCTCACCAACCTCGTCATCACCAAGGTCGTGACCAGCGAGGACGACTTTCTCGCGATCTACAGCGACCTCGCGCCGTCGGGGATGAAGCGCCAACAGATCGCGCGTGGGCAGCACCTGCTCGCGCCGAACCCCCACTCGCGTGTGCGGCGCGAGCCCGCGCCTGAGCCCGCGGCCTACGAGGAGCTCGAGACCGAGGCAGCCGTGGTGCGTGTGAGCGTGCCCGCTCCGTCGGAGATCCGCGCCGCGCTCGCCAGCCGCAACGGCGCGCTTCCCGAAATCGAGCTCGCACTCGACTCGTCGGCACCGCGTGGCGCACCGGTTGAGTGGCAGTGGAGCCTCAACGGCGGCATGTGGCGCGCGTGGTCAGGCGACGCGAACCTCGTCGTGGCCGACGGCGCCCTCGCCGTGCAGGGGCGGCACCTGCTCCGCGTGCGCTCGCGCCTCGCGGGCGACTTCCGCACCTTCGACCGCACGCCGGTCGAGTTGCCGATCATCATCGACTCCGCGCCGCCGCGGCTGCTCGTCGAGCAGTTCCGCAGGGACGGCGACGAGCTGCACTTCGTCGCGACCGACCTCGTCTCCACCGACGAAGAGCTCGAGTTCGCGCTCGGCGCTCCCGACGCTGAGCCGCCGACCGCGTGGCGCCATGACGGGCGGTTCTCGGTCGCCGAAGTTGCCGCGCTCGCCGGTGAGGACCAACTGGTGATCGTCGCCGTGCGCGACGGACAGGGCAACGTCGGCGAGACCGCCGTCAACCTCGGCGCCCTCCTCGCGTTCCACGGCCGCGTGCCGGCCCCCGAGGGCTGCGGCTGTGCCGTCGCCAACCGCGACCCACTCCCCGGCGGCCCACTCGCCATCGTACTCGGCGCGCTCCTGCTCACCGGCGCCGCAATCCGCCGTCGTTCACTCCGCGTGCGCCCGCTGCTCCAGTTCGCACGGCGCGTGCTCTCGCTGCGCAACGTCGGCCTGTTCGCCATCCTCGTCGGCTCCTCATTCACGCAGGGCTGCGACTGCAACGACGCACCGCCCGGCCTCGCCGAGTGCGCGCTCGACGCCGACTGCGTCGAGATCTGCCCCGCCGGCTCGGTCGGCATCTGTCAGGACGGCGCCTGCTTCTGCGCCGACGACCTCTTCGCCGGTGACATCGGCCGCTACTCCGACATCGCGACCACGCGCGCCGGCATCTCGTGGGTCTCGGCCTACAACAGCACGTACGGCGATCTCATGGTCGCGCGGGTGGTTCAGCCGGGACGCATCCCACGCGACGACTACGAGTTCGTCGACGGCGTTCCCGAGGGACCGATCGTGCTGCCCGGCTCGACCGTGCGTCGCGGCATCCGCGCGCTCGGCAACGACGTCGGGATCTACACCTCGATCCACACCACTCCGGCCGGTGAACCGATCGTCTCCTACTTCGACGTGACGGCTGGCTCGCTCCGCTTCGCTGGCCGCTTCAACGATGCGTGGCGCACCATGGAGGTCGACAAAGGCGTGCCGCCGCTCCCCGAAATCGGCGGCGAGGAGGCCGGGCGCTACTCCACGATCCTCACCCACGTCGACGGACGCCCGGTGATTTCCTACATGACGGTGGTGCGCGAGCCGGCCGGCGATCGCACCGAGCTACGCTACGCGCAGGCCAAGATCGCGCAGCCGACCCAGACCTCCGACTGGGAGCTCTTCATCGTCGACCAGGCCCCACTCGCACCGCTCGACCCGATGGCGCCGGTCGACGTCCCCGACGGTATCGGGCTCTTCGTCGCGGGCGCGTCGGGCCCGAACGGCCCGGTGCTCGTCTACTATGATCGCCCCAACGGTGACCTCAAGATGGCGCGCTTCGCCGCCGACCGAAATCAGTTCGACACGCCCGAGGTGATCGACGGCGCCGACGGCTCGGATGTCGGCTGGTACCCGTCGGTCGCGATCACTGCCGACAACGTGGTCCACGTTTCGTATGTCGATGTGGGCCGCGACAACCTCATCTACCTCCGCGTCGCCGAGGGCGAAGAGCGCCTGCCGGCAGTCATCGACGACGGCTACCGCATCGACGGCACCACCTCCGACGGCCTGCCGCGTCCCGTGTTCCACTTCGTCGGCGACGACAGCGCGATGATCGCCACCGGCGCATTCGTCGCCATCGCCTACCAGGACGCGACGACGCAGGAGCTGCTCATGGCGACCAAGGACACGGCCGGCACCTGGAGCCGCGAGACACTCGCCGGCAACGAAGATCCGTTCGTCGGCGGCTACGGCTTCTACGCTGCGGCGGACTACACCGGTGAGACCATCGTGCTCTCGAGCTACGTCGTCGATCCGCCGGCGAGCGACGCGTGGGTCGAGGTCTTCAACCAGCCGATCATCATCGAGTAGCCGCCGAGTACCAGCGCGCCCTGCCGGTCAGCGCGGGTGCACCACCGGGCTCACCCGGAGTAGCGCCTTCTGAAATCCGACCGGATCGGTCTTGGGATCGATCCCCGACTTCACCCCGGCGGAGAGCATGTCGGCGTAGAGCTCCAGCCGAAACCGATCATGCGTGCGGCACGACGACCCCGTGGCGCCACACGCCAGCACCGCCTGCTCGGACCACTCATGCGCCGCCTTCACGTCGAGGCGATCGCCGTGCACGAGGCTGACCAGCAACCGTGCGCGCCACGACTCAGCCCCGCCGAGCGCCGCCCTCTCGCCCACCACCCGCAACGCCCAGTCCGAGTGCCCGGCATCAAGCAGCGCCTCGGTCAGCCGCTCGAGCGCGCCGTGATCCGCCGGACTCCGCACGAGGTCGCCCTGCGCCCGCGCGATCACCTCACTCAGCGGAGCACGCGCTGCAGCGTGATAGTCGTGCATGCGCTTTGACGGCGCCGGGAGCAGCAGCACCACGACGACCACCACCGCGGCTACCACATCGAACATGCTCACTCGGAACGGCATCGCGAAGGCGCAGACTCTAGCAGTCGGAAGTGCCCACCTCAACGAATGCTGCACCAGCCGACCCGCTGCCGACTCCTTGATATAGCGCCCGCAGAACTCCGCCGGGGCATTCCGCCCCAGACCGGTGCGTGTCGCCCCGCCTACGCAATGGAACTAGCTCACTCGTCCTCGTGATATCCACCCCTTCGCGCTGCCCCACTCACACCGCCGCGTGGCCTCTCTATTGCTCAGCCGAGGACACCAGCCGGTACCGGCGAACCCCTCACGAGGACAGCGGAAAAATGGGAATTCTCAAGAACATCTCGAACGCGTTCCAGGAGGGGGGATGGGGCATGTGGCCCATCCTCGTCTGCTCGATCTTCATCATCGCGATCACCGTCGAGCGTGCGGTCTATCTTATGAAGTCGACCGTCGACAAGGACAAGCTGCTCGCGCTGCTCAAGTCCCAGGTCATGAGCGGCAACGTGCAGGGCGCCATCAAGGTCTGCTCGGGCACGCCGACGCCGCTCACGCGCATCATCCAGGCGGGCCTGATGAAGTACAACCGCACCGACCACGAGGTGCAGGCCGCGATGGACGAGGCCGCGCTTCGTGAGCTGCCGCGCATCAACAAGCGCACGCCCTACCTCGCGATGCTCGCGAACCTCGCGACGCTCGCCGGTCTCCTCGGCACCATCGCCGGTATGATCAAGTCCTTCGCCTCCGCCGCCGGCGCTTCCGCCGCCGACAAGGCGACCAAGCTCGCCGAAGGTATCTCGGAGGCGATGAACTGCACCGCGTTCGGCATCGCGGTCGCGCTCGTCGGCCTGATCAGCTTCGCCGTGCTTCAGGGCAAGACGCAGCAGCTGACCGACGACATCAATGAGGTCACCGTGCAGGTGGTCAACCTCGTGCTCACGCACCGGTCGGCCATGAAGCCGGCCGCGGGCCAGGCGGCGTAACTCAGGCCTCATGAGCGTCTCAGTTGAAAGCGGGGGTGGCGGCGGACGAAAGTCCGTCGATGTCGAGATCAACCTCGTCCCCTTCATCGACATGATGAGCTGTCTGGTCGCCTTCCTGCTCATCACCGCGGTCTGGACCAACCTCGCGCAGATTCCGGTCGCGCCCAAGGGCCTCGGCAAGTCCGACCAGCCACCACCGGCGAACCCGCCAACCAACATCGCGGTGCTGATCGGCGGCGACTCGCAGTGGATCGGCGTCTCCACCGGCGAGCGTCAGCAGATCCGCAAGCTCGGTGACGGCGCGTACAACTTTGCCGACTTCGAGACCGTGGTCAAAGGCTACAAGGAGAGTCCTACCTTCAGCGATCGCACTGACATCGAGATCGCGGCGGAGGACGGCGTCCACTACCAGGTCATCATCACCACGATGGACATTCTCATCATGAACGGCTTCAAGGACGTGGGCTTCACCGACCCCGGGTCGCTCACCGTGCCGTTCAAGCAGTGAGCGGAGCCTGACATGTCGATCAGAATTCCCGGCCCCCAACTTGGCAGCTCGATCCCCTTCAAGCACCTCGGGGGCAAAGGCCACGGCGGCAGAAAAGGTGTAGGCGCGTCGCTGAACCTGACCGCGCTCGTCGACATGATGACGATGCTCGTGGTCTTCCTGCTCATGACCTTCTCGTCCACGGGCGAGATCCTCATGGTGCAGAAGGGCCTCGTGCTCCCCGACGCACAGAACGAGAAGGCGCTGCTGCGTGCGCCGCTCGTCACGATCACGATGGATGCGATCACGTTCAACGGCGACCCCGTCGGCGATCCCCGCGCCATCATGGTCGACACGTCGATCGAGTGGAAAATCGTCGACCTCTACGAGCGCCTCAAGGCTGAGCAGATCAAGTTTGAGGAGTCGTACATGTCCACCGCGAACAAGGCGGAGATGGACTCGATTCGCGGCTACCTCATTCTGCAGGCCGACAAGAACGTCGACTCCAAGGTGCTGAACCGGGTGATGAAGACCGCCTACGGCGATCCCGGGAAGCCGCTCTACCCGAACATCATGTTCGCGGTAAACCAGCGCAAACGGCGCTAGGCAGGAAGGAATCCACATGCTCGCACGCACGCTGCGCCCTAGCCGTGTGCTCGCGGCGGTCGCCCGGTCCATGGGCCTCGTCGCATTTCTTGCGCTTGTCGCCTGCGAGGAGGACCCCAACCTAGCGAGCGCCTGGGTGTCGCACCTCGACAACCCAAATGAGTTCAAGGAGGCGGTCCGAAATCTCGACCGCATCAAGGACCTAAAGGCGGTCCCGGCGATCGGCAAGGCTTGGAAGAAGTGGAACAAGCCGTCGGTGGCGCTGCTGGCGATCATCAACATCGCCAGGTACAAGGAGCCACCCTGCTGCGAGCAGGGAGTCACGACCTGTGCGCGTGAGCTCGGCTGCAGCGACTACAAGCGCGTGCCCGACTTCGTTGAGGCGATGCCGTTTCTCATCGAGGCGGTCGAGCAGTACGAGCCGAGCGTGGAGCAGTCGGTGGCCGATGCGACCGTCGCGTGCGACGCGCTCGGCCTATCGGGTTCGGGTGACGCCATCGGCGTGCTCGTCGCCACGGCGGAGAAGACCGCACAGAAGACCGAGTACGCCAAGAACCGCGTGCGCGCCGCGGCGATCCTCGCGCTCGGAAAGTTCCGCGACCCGCGCGCGACCACTACGCTCATCAAGATCCTCGAGGCCGACCCGGAGAAGCAGCCGATCCACCTGAACGCTGCTGCAGCCATCGCGCTGGCGGCGAGCGGTGACGCCAAGGCGCTCGACGCCCTCGCCAAGGGGCTGTTCATCGACCGCATCTACCATCAGGTGCGCGGCGGCATCACCCGTGTCGGCAGACCCGCCATCCCGAAGCTGCTCGCGATGCTCGCGGGCAAGGACGAGGTGACCAACAAGATGGCCGCCGAGCGCAAGTTCGACCAGATTGCGCCTGGCGCAGTCGCCTTCAAGGCGGCCCTGCTGCTCGGTGACATGCGGTCGCGCGAGGCGGTCGGTCCGTTGCTGGCGCTGCTCGCGCAGCCGGCGCGTACCGTCGGGATTCGCGAAGAGGCGGGCGAGAAGATCGAGAGTCCGACCACGACCCACAGCGGCGTGCTCTCCGCGCTCAAGCTGATCGGGCCGTCGCCCGAGGCGGCGGACGGTGTCTGGAAGTACGCCCAGCAGGCCGGGCTCTCGCCCGACAAGCAGGCGCAGGCGATCGATGTCTACTCGTTCCTCGCACCTGCTGGCGATGTGCGTTCGCTCGGCGCGGGCGGGGTCGGCGGGCCGCTGTTCGCCATCATTCAGAACCCCGAGCATGACCCTACTGCGCGGCTTGCGACGATCATGGCGTTCGCGCGGCTGGCGGTGCGGGCCGAGGACGCAAAGATGCTGCGCGACCTCGGAGCGAAGTACGAGTCCGAGTCGGCGATCGCCGAGGCGAAGATGAAGGCCGCCGCCAACGCTGGCGACTACGCGACGCAAAAGGAGGCGAGCCTGATCTCCGCCGACCTCGCCGCGACCTGCAAGGAGTCGTCGCACCGGATCGACATGGCGGTCGAGTGCGGGAGCAAGCCGGAGGCGGAACAGGTCGCTTGCTATGCCAACGCGCTCAAGGCGAAGGACGTCGAGAACGGCAAGGCTGGCCTACCGCGCGCCGAGCGTGCGCTGCTTGAGCTCTACAAGCTCGGTCCTGCGGCCGGCGGGGCGCTCAAGATCCTGCTCGAGGAGGCCGGCACCAGCGTTCGCGTCGTGCGCGAGATGATCCTGATCGCGCTGCCGAGGATCGCCGGCACGCCCGAGAAGGCATGCGACGAGTGTGAGAAGCGGCTGGCGCTCATGCTCGCCAGCCAGCAGACCCAGACTACGCTCGACGCGCTGAACAACGAGACCCGCGTCATCCAGAACTACTTCGCCTGGGCCGGCAAAAAGTAACGGCAGCCCAAGCTGGACAAAAGTACCGGCAACGCCTAGCGCCGGCGTCCTTCGGGGCGCCGGGCTTTTTTTTGCGTGCTGCTCGGGCGCTGCGTAAACGGGGTGAGTGATGGGGCTCGAACCCACAGCCACCAGGTTCACAGCCTGGTGCTCTACCTATTGAGCTACACCCACCGTAACTGCGTACCGTAACCAGGGCCTACGTACACCTTCCAGAACCACGGCAGCGAGGCAGGAGGGGCTCGAACCCCCGACCGCCGGCTTAGAAGGCCGGTGCTCTATCCAGCTGAGCTACTGCCCCTCGGCGCCGGACCGCCGGGTCGTTCTGAGTCCATCCAGTTCCCATCTCATGTTGTCGGGGCGAGAGGATTCGAACCTCCGACTCCCTGCTCCCAAAGCAGGTGCGCTACCAGGCTGCGCCACGCCCCGGAGCGGACTTCAGTTACCCCCTTCCGGCTGCGATTGCAACCGGGAAAACAGGGCCAGCGCCGGCAGCAGTAAGCGCATCGCGCGCGCCCGGTGCGAGAGGCCCCCCTTTTGGCCCACGCCGACCTCGGCGAACGTGGCCCCTAGCTCGTCGGAGTAAAAGAGCGGGTCGTAGCCGAAGCCGCCCGAACCGCGCGGCGCCTCGAGGATCGCCCCCGCGCACTCCCCCTCCGCGGTCGCAACCAGCGCGCCGTTGGCCGCCGCGAGCGCGACGGCGCAGCGAAAACGCGCCCGCCGCCGTGCAGCCGGCACGCCGATGAGCCGCGCGAGCAGCAGGCGGTTGTTGGCCTCGTCATCGCCATGAGTGCCGGCGAACCGCGCGGAACGCACGCCCGGCGCGCCGTCGAGTGCCTCGACCTCGAGCCCACTGTCATCGGCGAGCGCGGCGAGCCCGCTGGCCTGGGCACAAGTGCGCGCCTTCTGCGCCGCGTTCCCCGCAAACGTCGGCTCGTCCTCCGGTGCGTCGGGCAGCTCGCGGCCAAGCTCACGCTCGAGCTCCGCTACGCCGATCACCTCGAGCCCGAGCTCCGCCACCAACTGCCGCAGCTCGACCAGCTTGCCGGTGTTGCGGGTGGCAAAGACCAGTCGGCTCATGCGCCGCGCGCCTTTGAGACCGCCTCACGCTGCTGTGCACAGAGCACGCTGATCCCGGTCCACGCCAGCTCCAGCATGCGGTCGAGGTCGCGCTTCTCGAACGGCGCGCGCTCGGCGGTCCCCTGCACCTCCACCAACCGTCCGCCCGCAGTCATCACGACGTTCATGTCGACGTCGGCCCGCGAGTCCTCGACGTACGGAAGGTCAAGCACCGGCACGCCCGCGACCACGCCAACCGACACCGCTGCGACCTGCTCGGCCAGCACCTTATGACCCGCCGGCAGCAACCCCTTCTGCTCGAGCCGGTCGACAGCGATCGCCAGCGCGACCCACGCGCCGGTGATCGACGCGGTGCGAGTCCCGCCGTCGGCCGAGAGCACGTCGCAGTCGAGCGTGATCGTGCGCGGCCCGAGCGCACGCAGGTCTACCGCCATCCTGAGCGCACGCCCGACCAGCCGCTGGATCTCCTGCCCACGCCCGCCCGCCTGTCGCCCGGTCCGCGTGTGCGTCGAGCGCGGCAGCATCGCGTACTCGGCGGTGAGCCAGCCCTCCCCGCTCGCCGCCACGAACGGCGGCACCTTCTCTTCCACCGACGCGGCGCAGAGCACCCACGTCTTGCCACAACGGATGAGCGCGCTCCCCTCCGCGTGCGGCTGAAATCCGGTGGTGATCTCGACGGCGCGAAGCTCGTCCACGCGACGACCGTCGCTCCTCGTCTGCTCAAGCATGGCGCGATCCATAGCACAGGGGCGAACGCGCCCGGCATCAGCAGCGCGGCTATAGCGTCCGCGGGCCGAGCCAGTCGATGATCGCTTGGGCGAGCGCACTGGCGATCTTCGAGCGCACCGCCGGATCGAGCAGTTCCTCGCCTTCAGTCGCATGGTCGATGAAGCCGACCTCGACCAGCGCGCCCGGCATGCCAAGCCCGAGCAGCACGTCCTGCGAGCCCTGCATCACGCCACGCCCGCGAGTGACGCCACGCAGCTCACCGAGGCGCGCCTGCATCCGCGCGGCGAGCGCGGCCGAGCGCGGCAACGCTGCGCCCCGCTCCACGTCGTCGAGCATCGCGGCCAGCTCCTCGGACACCCCCGGGCGCGTCGGGCCATCGCCCCAACGCATCGCGCGCGCGTCGACGTCGAGCGCCTCGGGGCTGACGATCCAGGTCTCGAAGCCCTGCTGCAGGTGATCCGGCGACGCATTGAGGTGGATGCTCAGGAACAGATCGCCGCCGGCCTTGTTGGCCAGGCGCACCCGCTCGCGCAGCGTGATGAAGCGATCGTCGCGACGGGTGAGCACGACGTCGACGTCGGCGCGGTCCTCGAGCAGGCGCGCGACCTCTTTTGTGATCGCGAGCGTGAGGCGCTTCTCGAGTGCTGCCGGTGCGCGACCTGCGGCGCCCAGGTTCGAGCCGCCGTGTCCGGCGTCGAGCACGACGATGGCGCGACGCGCGGTCGCCTGCCGTGGCGCGAGCGAGAAGCCTAGGAGGACCGCCAAAGCCAAGCCTATCGAGCGCGCACGACGCAGCATCACCAGAGGGTACGGGCCACGCTGGAGCGAGCAAGAAATCTGCTAGAACACTCGGGCATCACTCCGACGGTGCAGACCCGCGAATTCGAGGAAGCGAGCGCTTGACCCGAGACGCCCCGCCAGTTCCCGTCGCATCGCCGGCCCAAGGCGCGCCTGCGCCTGCGCCTGCGCCCGCGCCCGCGCCCGCGCCTGCGTCTGCGTCTGCGTCTGCCAGGTGGCCTCGCGTCGTCGAGGTCGCCGGCAGCATCGAGCTCCCGATGGCGCTGCTGCTCGTGGTGATGCTCGAGGTCGTGCTCAACCGTCTCGCAGTGACGGTGCTGCGCCCCGCCATCGGGCAGCCGGTGCCCGACTGGCACGCGCAGCTCGATCGAACAGCGCTGTTCCTCTACTACCTGACCACCGTGCTGGCGGCCGGTGCGCTCGCGCATCAGGCGTGGGAGTTCTCGCGCGACCGGCTGCATTTCAGTCGCGCCGTTCGCGTCCTTTCCTCGGTCGGTGCGGCGGCGTGTGCCCTCGTGCTGGTGGGCGGGCTGCCGCAAGCACTGCCCGTCGCCCTGCTCGAAGCCGCGCTCGCGCTGGTCATCGCGGCCGCGCTCATCGCCACCCTCGCAAGTCCCGCCGACTTCACCGCCAAGCTCGGCCTCCTCGCCGTGACGGCGCCGTTCTTCGTGCATTTCGCCGCGTTCGTCGCGCTCAAGCGCATGGGTCCCGAGGCCGCCCAGCTCTCGACGCTGGCCGAGCGCGCCACCGAGTTCTCCGTTGGTGCCGCCGCCGTGAGCGCGTTGCTCGTCGCGATCTGCTTTGCGCCGCCCCCGCTGCTGCGCTCGCTGCTCCGGCCGGTCCCGGTCGCGCTCGCTGTGTTCATCGCGACCGTGGCCAGCATCGTGCTTCGCAACCACTATGAGGTAGGCGCAAAGATCGCATCGCTCGGACTCGGTGTGGAGCTTGGCGCCGGACTCGCGCCGCGCGTACAGCTGCTCTACGTCGCAGCCGCCGGCGGTGTGGTCTTCACCGTCGCGAGCACCTTCCTCGCCGATGCGCCCGCGCGCCGACTGCTCGGCGTCGGCTTCACGCTCGTCGTCGCCGGTGGGATGTCGTTCGCCTGGCCGCTGCAATACGCCTGCATCGCGGTCGGCATGCTCGCGATGGCGCAGGGTGCCGCGCGCGCACCACGCGAGGAGGCCGACGCGACCCGCGCGGGTGCGCGCTTCCACGCGCCGCCGATTCCCGCTGCGGCCTGGGACGGGTACGTCGCGAGCGTCGCCGCCGCGCTCGCCACGACCTCATCCGAAATCGCCCCCTCCACCGGCGGCAGCGGCGGCGAGACCCGATTCGTCACCACACGGCGCGGGCTGGCGCTGCGACTCGCGCTTATGCGCGCCCACGACGGCACGCTGCGCGCCGTGGAGATTCTCGTCGGCAAGCTGCCCGCCGGTGCACCGCCCGCCGCCACGCTCTGGGCCCAGGCGGGCCTCGGCCTGGCCACCGGCGCTCACCCCGCGCCACCGCGCTGCGCCCACGCGCGTCGGCTCACCGGCGATACCCTCTTCGATCAACGCTTCGCACTCCAGGCCGACGCCGAGTTCGCCCGCACCCTGCTCGACGACGGGCTGCGCGCGCGCGCGGCTGCCGTGCTCGATGGCTGGCTCGCGATCTGGCCCGGCACGGCGGTGCGCTACCTCGTCTGCCCCGGTCGCGGCGCGCCGCTCGACCACCCAGTGCCGGCCACCGATCTCGCCTTTCGCGGCGTGGCGGCACCGGGCGCGGCCGACCGCCTGATCGCGGTCATCGACCTCGTGGCCGAGCTCGCCGAGCGCGCGGGCGTCGTGCCGCCCGCAGCATGATCTTCCTCTTCGACATCGATGGCACCCTGCTCCTCACCGGCGGCGCCGGCGCGCGCGCTCTCGACCGCGCGTGCGAGGAGCTCCACGGTTTTCGCGGTGCGATGACCGGCATCCGTGCCGGCGGCAAGACCGATCCGCTCATCGTCGACGAGATCTTCAACGCACGGTTCGGCCGCAACGCGACCGTGCCGGAGTGCGACGCGCTGCTCGCGCGCTACCTTGTCCAACTCGAGACTGAGGTCGCAGTCGCGCCCGCGTTCCGCATCCTCCCCGGCGTGGTCGCCGCGATCGACGCCGCACGCACCCGCGGTGTCGTCGGCCTCGCCACCGGCAACGTCGAGGCGGGCGCACGCATCAAGCTTCAGCGTGCCGCGCTCTGGCAGTGCTTCGCGTTCGGCGGGTACGCCTCCGACGACGCCGACCGCGCGCTGCTCGTGCGCTGGGCCATCACCCGCGGGCTCGTCCACATGGCCCGGCACGCAGCCCGCCCGGTCGCGCGCGCCGAGGTCGTCGTCATCGGCGACACGCCGCGCGATGTCGCCGCGGCGCACGCAAACGGCGCACTCGCCATCGGTGTCGCGACCGGCCCGTACACCCCCTCCGCGCTCACCGCCGCTGGCGCCGAGGTCGTGCTCGAGACGCTCGAGGAGTTTCCCGCCTGGCTCGCGGGCTTCACGCCATCCGAGCCTGTCGCGTGCGCCGCGCCTTCCGGCACTACCTGATCAGCGCGGGGAAGATCACCACGCGCACCGCCTCGGTGCGGAAGCGCATGAGCGAGCGGAGCGAGGCCGCCAGCGAGTTCGCCGCACGCGCGCCGAGCAGCAGGTTCGCGTCGGCCCACACGCTCTTTAGCGCGACCGTGCTCAGCGCAGGTCCCGCCGAGACCTCCCCGGCAAACCCGCCGACCAGATCGAGCAGCGTCGGCTCGGCCGGGTAGACATCCACCTTGGCATCCTCCGGCAGTCCGCCGAGCTTGCGTGCCTCAGCGAGCGCGTCGTCGAGCCCGCCGAGCGCGTCGACCAGTCCGTGGCGCTTCGCATCGGCGCCAATCCAGACCCGCCCCTGCGCGACCTTCTCCACCGCCGCGGCCGACAGCTTGCGCCCCTGCGCCACACGCGCGGTGAACGTCTTGTAGACCGCGCCCATCCACGCCCCGACCGCCGCGCGCTCGTCGGCGGACCAGCGGCGCGTGACCGAGAAGAGCCCCGCGCGCTGCCCACGCGAGATCTCGGTCACGTCGATCCCGAGCGCCGCCAGCGCGCCGCCGAGCACGATCTTGCCGCCGACCACGCCGATCGATCCGGTGAGCGTGTCGGGCTGCGCGAAGATCTTCTTGGCGCCGCAGGAGATGTAGTAGCCACCCGACGCCGCGAGCTCGCCCATCGAGACCACGACCGGCTTCTTGTCACCGGCGTACTTCGCCGCGTGCCAGATCGCCTCGGACGCGAGCGCGCTGCCACCAGGGCTGTCTACGCGGAGCACGATCGCCTTCACCGTGTCGTCGTCGGCCGCTGCGCGCAGCGCGGCCGAGAGTGGCCCCGACGCGATCTCGCTGCGCGCGCCGAGCGGCCCTGAGCCATCGCCGTCCACCACCTCGCCGACCGCGTAGAGCAGCGCGACATGCGCGCCCGACACGCGCGGTTTTGGCGCCAGCCCGAGCACGCGCATGATCCCCGCGAGGTCCTGCGTCCCCGCGCCGAGCTTGACGTTGCGCCACGGCTCGGCGCCAGCGCGCGCCGCACGCCACGCTGCAGGATCCGCGATGGCATCCACCAGGCCAGCCGCGAGCGCGTCGACATCGCCATGGAGCGCGGTGTCGATCGCCAGCACCGCCCGCGCGCGGTCGAGCTTGCCACCACGCGTGATCGCCACCACGAAGCGCTCGTAGACACCGTCGAGGATCGCCTCGTAAGTCTCGCGCATCTCCGGGCTCGGCTCGGTCCGCGTGAGCGGCTCCGCAGCGCCCTTGTACGCACCCATGTGCAGGAAGTCGGCCTCGACGTGCAGCGTGTCGAGCAGGCGCTTCAAGTGCACCGGCATCGCCATCGGTCCCGCGAGCAGCAACGAACCCGCCGGCGCGAGGGTGAGCGAGCTGCAGGTCGACAGCGCGACGTAGTCGAGCGTGTCGGCCGACTCCATGTGACAGTGCACCGGCTTCGCGGCCACGACCGTCGCGATCGCCGCACGCAGCTCTTCGGCCGCCGCTGGCGAGATCGTGAGATCGCCCGCGCGCACCAGCAGCGACTTCACCTCAGCGTCGGCGCCGAGCGCGTGGAGCCGATCCGTGATCGTGCGCAGTTCGGTCGTGTCGGCGCCACCGGAGAGCTCGAGCCAGTCGACCGACGAGAGCTCGACGATCGCGCCGGAGAGCTCGATGATCGCGTGGTACGCGCCAGACCCGCCCGCGAGCGTCGGCTCACCGAACGGCCCCGGGTCGCGTGCTGCTGCGCCGAGTCCGCTGAGCATCCCCAGCCCGAGCATCGGATTGAACGCCGCAGGCGCCTCCGGTGCAGCCAACGACTTCGCATCACCACGCGGCGTGTCACGCGGGAGATAGACCGGCGCCGTCGCCAGCGCCGCGAGCGCCACCACGGTGACCCACTGCTGGCCACGCATGCTCACGGCTTTTCCGGACTGCCGAACAGCCCGACCACGCGGTGCAGGAAGCCCGCCTCTTTCCCCGCGAGCCGCTCGAGCTCCCCTTCGTCGAGCCACGTGCCCTGGCAAGCAAAGCAGCGATCGACCTCCACGTCCTTGAAGCGGAGCGTCTGCAGCGACAAGCCGCACTTGGGGCAGCACATGTGGTGGAGCGCGCGCAGTCGCTCACGCTCGCCGACCTCGACCGCACGCTGCTGCTCGAAGGAGAGCTTGCGCAGCCGCTCCGCCTCCTGCCGTGCGAAGAATTCTTCCTCAGTATCAGACGCCTTGCTCATGGTGTGCCTCCGCTGAGAACCGAATCAACGGCCCCCTCGCCTTGGTTGGTGGACGGCTCGCTCGGTCCCAACTCGGACTCGCCGAGGAGCTGCAGCTGTTTCTTCGCGCCCGAAGCCTTGGTGCCACGTGGGTGAAACTCGAGGTAGCGGCGGTAGAAGTGGGCCGCCTGCGATTTGTCGCCGTTTCTCGCCAACGCCTCGGCCATCCCGAACAGCGCATCTTCGTAGCGCGGCGAGATCGCCAGCGCGGCACGGAAGTACCGGACCGCAGCCCCCGCATCGCCCCGATCGAGGTGGCAGTAGGCCAGCCCGACGAGCGCGGTTACGCCGTTGGGACGCGCCAGCAGCGCGCGCTCGTAGAGCAACACCGCGCCGCGACAGTCGCCGCGCATCGCTTGGTCATCGGCCATCGTCACGATGGCGTCGTAGTCGGC
>SHYZ01000057.1 GCA_009692535.1 Myxococcales bacterium | reverse complement strand
CACCGCGCCGATGAGCCGCGCCCGGGCGAACACTGCAGCAGCGTCGGCGCCGAGCGCGTCGGCGAGCGCGTCGACCTGCGACGGCGCGAAGAAGGTGAGGACGTCGAGCTCGCCGGCGCGGAGCCGCGCGAGTACCGGCTCGAGCGCGGCCCGTGGCGCGGGCTCGACGCGATACGCAGCGACGACCGACACGCACGCGCCCGCCGCGGTGAGCGCCTGCTCGAGCTCGGCGCGCCCCTCGGCGGCGCGCGGCAGCAGCACCGCACCGCCGGCAGCGACCCCCGGATCGACCGCCAGGATCGCCGCCGCCGCACCAACCCCATCGCCACGTTCGGGCACGAGGTCGGGCACGATCCCGGCACGTCTAAGCGCCGCCGCGGTCTGACTCCCCACCGCCGCCACGCGCACGCCGGCGAGCGCACGGGCATCACGCCCCGCAGCGAAGAGCGCGTCCATGGTGCGGTCGACCGCATGCGCGCTCGTGAACGCCAGCCACCGTGTCGCCCCGGGTAGCGCGGCGAGCGCGGCGTGGAGCGGCGCGGGGTCGACGTCGACGAGGCGCGTCACCTCGCAGATCACCGGCTCGGCGCCGAGCAGCGCCAACCGTCGTGCGAGTCCGCGCGCCTGCTCGCGCTGACGCGGTACCAGCACGCGCCGACCGAACAGCGGTCGCCGCTCATACCAAGCGAGCCGCTCACGCAGCCTGACCACCTCGCCGACGACGACGAGCGCGGGCGGACCGAGCTTGTCTCCCTCGGCACGCGCTGCGATGTCACCGAGTGTGCCGGTGATCGTGCGCTGCGCCGCCGTCGTGCCCCAGTGGATCATCGCGACCGGCGTGCTCACGTCGCGGCCCGCACGGACCAGCCGCTCGGCGAGCTCGCCGAGTGTGCGCACCGCCATGAACAGCACCAGCGTGTCGGCGCGGGCCAGCGCGTCCCAGTCGACATCGGCGGGGAGCCCGTCGGCGCCCTGCCCGGTCGCGAGCGCGAGCAGCGAACCACCCACACCGCGGTGCGTGACCGGAATGCCGGCGTACGCGGGCACCGCCGTCGCCGCGGTCACGCCCGGCACGACCTCGAACTGAATCCCCGCAGCGACGAGCGCCTCGGCCTCTTCGCCGCCACGCCCGAACACGAACGGGTCTCCGCCCTTGAGTCGCACCACCAACCGCCCGCGCTGTGCGTGCTCTACGAGCAGGCCGTTGATCTCGGCCTGCGTGAGCGCCGCGCCCCGGTCGCTCGGCTTCTTGCCGGCGTAGATCGTCTCGACGTTTGGCGCGACGTGATCGAGCAGCACGGCGTTGGCGAGGCCGTCGTAGATCACCACGTCGGCGCGACCGAGCAACTCCGCGCCGCGCAACGTGATCAACTCGGGGTCGCCGGGACCGGCACCCACAAGATAGACCGTGCCGGCCGCGCGCTCGGACATGCCGCGACGATAGTTTAGCCTCGCGGCTCCGTCGACCTCAGGATTGTGCAGCGGCCACACGGCTCGCGTTGGGGCGCGCTGTCGGAGGCGCGTGCTATGTGCCCACCCACCCACGACGGGGGGAATGTGGCCGATCGGACGGGGAGAACGTGGCGAGCGCGGACGGGGAGAACGTGGCGAGCGCGGACGGGGAGAACGTGGCGAGCGCGGACGGGGAGAACGTGGCGAGCGCACTGTGGCGCGCCTCAGCTTGCGTGGCGGCAGGCAAGCGCTTCGGCTAGAGTCCGCGCCGTGCGTGCCCACGCCGCCGCTCTGCTCGTCGCGACACTCGCGACGCTCGCAACGCCGGCCTGTGACCGCGACGGCAAGTCGACCTCCACCCCCGTGCCGCCCACCCCGCTCGCCGGCATTCGTCCCGACGCGCGCCCGCCCGCCCGCGACGCGGCGCCCGCCCCAACGCGCGTCGTCGTCGTGGCGACCGACGGCCGCGAGGCGACCGTGCTCGTCGAGGTCGCACGCACGTTCGAGGCGCGCCGGCAGGGCCTCATGTACCGGCAGCACCTCCCCGCCGAGGCCGGGATGCTCTTCCTGTTCGACCGCGACGAGGTGCACAGCTTCTGGATGCACAACACGCTGGTCCCGCTCGACCTGATCTTCATCCGCGCCGACCTCACCGTGGCCGGCGTCGTCGAGGACGCCGCACCGCTCACCGACACCGCGCTCTCGATTAACGTGCCGTCCCGACACGTGCTCGAGGTAAATGCCGGCTGGTCGCGCGCCCACGGCGTCACGGCCGGCGCCCATGTCCGCATCGATGGCCTTACGAAGGAGACCCCATGACCACGAGACTCGCCCTCACGCTGCTGCTCCTCTCCACCGCCTGCGAGACGCGGCCCGCCGCCAAGCCCGCGGCACCCGCCGCCGGCCGCGCCGCCGCGACGACCGACTCCAAGCCGGTCCCACCGCCGGCCGCAGCGCCAGCCGCACCGTCGGCTGAGGCGACCGCGCAGTTCCTCGCGGCGATCCCCGCCTTCGCCGACCGCGTCTGCGCCTGCGCCGACATGCCGTGCGTGATGGGCGAGTCGTCGAAGATGCAGGAGAAGTTCAAGGGCTTCCGCCCGACGCCCGAGCTCCGCGATCAGGTCAGAGCGGACCTCGAGCGGCTCTCACGCTGCGCGCAGGAGCTCCAGACAAAGTCCGCGAGCGCGCCGCCGGCACCAACAGCGGACGATCCCGAAAAGGGCGAGTTCACGCTCGAAGAGGCGACCGCCGGCCTCGCCGGCAAGGGCAAGCTGGTAGCGACCATCGCGACGACCAAGGGCGACCTCCGCTGCGAGCTGCTCGACGACGTCGCGCCGCGCACCGTCGCCAACTTCGTCGGGCTCGCGCGCGGCGTGCGACCGTTCAAGGATCTCGCGACCGGCGAGTGGGTCAAGCGCCCGCTCTACGACGGCACCGCGTTCCACCGCGTCGTGAGCGGGTTCATGATCCAAGGTGGCGATCCCAAGTCAGCGAAGTACGACGGCGCGCCCGACCTCGGCACCGGCGGGCCGGGCTACTCGATCCAGGACGAGTTCCAGCCCAAGCTCCGCTTCGACGGCCCCGGCCTGTTGGCGATGGCGCACTCGAGCGCGCCGCACTCGGGCGGGTCGCAGTTCTTCATCACCGACGCTGCGGCGGCGTTCTTGAATGGCCAGTACGCACTCTTTGGCCGCTGCGCGCCGCACGACGTGATCAAGGCGATCGCGACCACCCCGGCCGGCCCGCCCGACGAGGGCGGCAAGCCGTCGCGCCCGCTCGAGGCGGTCACGATGAAGGTGACGATCTCGCGGAAGTAGCCTACGTGCGGCCGCGGTCACGGTCGGCGGCGACGTCGTCGCCGTCGGCATCGCCGTCGGCTACTTCATCTGCCGTGGCGCCGACCGCCGAAGCAGAAGCCCCCTGCTGCTTGGCTCGCTTCACCGAGATCTTCTTCTTGATGTCCGGCTTCACGCCCGACGCCGCCTGATCGTTCGGGATGAAGCGGATCTCGGTCTTGATCTCGAGCGACACCTGCGTGAGCAGCCGCGCCAGCTCCTGGTTCACGTTCATGTTCGAGAGGAACTCGCGCGTCTCGCGCGCCACGATCTTGAAGACCTCGTCCTTGGTCGCCTGCACGCTCGAGATGAGATAGCCCGCGACGTCTTTCGGGACCGTGAGCTCGCTCGCCATCTTCCGGATGCCGTCCTCCGAGTTCAGCACCGCGCCGAGTCCGGCGTAGAACGTCTTCTTCACGAGATCCGGCACCAGCGACTCAAACCGCAGCCGCCCGCCCCGCTCAGCGCGCTCTTCCCGCTCCTCGGCGACGCCAGCTACAGCCTCGTCGGAAGGCGCGGACTTCTCGTCGGGCGGCATGTTGCGAAGGTACGGCGCGCGGCAGAGCGACGCAACCGCACAGGCCGCGCGTGCCGCGAGGACTGTGCCGGCGGTGACGGGCGCCGTGCTGCGAGTGGCCGAATGGACCTCGACCAGCTCCGCACGTTCCTCTCCGTGCTCGAGCACGGCAGCTGCTCCAAAGCGGCGCAGACGCTGCGCGTCGGGCAGTCGACGAGAACTTCCCAGCGGATGGTGGTCGGCATGGGGCCAGAAGATCACGGCCGAATCTAGCCGTCGATCTTTCGCTGGCGCTTTGCTGATCAGCTCTCTAGCGAGCCGCGGGCACGGGCGCAGGAAGCGGCGGGCGTGGCGGCGCCGCGGCAGAGGCAGCCGCACCGAGCGTCGTGAGCGTCTTGCGAATGCGCCCCTCGTGGTCGCGCTCGTCGAGATCACGCTCGACGCGGCGGAGCCAGTGCTCGTAGTGGAAGCGCGCTCGCTCGACGTCGCCGAGCGCACGGTAGGAGTCGCCGAGGCCGCGGTGGCTGCGCAGGTGGCGTGCGTCGACCGCGAGCAGGGCGAGCCAGTCGCGCTCGGAGCCGGCTGCGTCGCCGACACCGAGTCGCGCCTGCGCACGGAGCGCGAGGGCGTCGACATGCTGCGCGTGCGCGGTGGTGGCGAGCAGGCGATCGAGCAGGGCGATCGCGCTGGCGAAGCGTGCCTCTGCGATGAGCTGGCGTGCGCGCTCGACGAGCGGGACGTCGGCGCCGGCGGGAAGTTCGTTGCCGAGCCGGCGACGAGCGAACTCGAGGTTGCGGCGCGATCGCTCATGCGCGGGATCGACGCCAAGCGCACCCGCCCACGCCTCACTCGCGCCCGCGAGGTCGCCGGTAGCGGCGAGCGCGACGCCGAGGCGATAGCGCAGCTCCACGGCAGCGCCATCGGCGGCGACCGCGGCGCGGTAGTGGGTCGCTGCGACATCGAAGCGCTGGGCAGCGAACGCCTCGTCGGCGGTAGCGAGCGGACCGGCCGCTTCGCTGGAGACAAGTGGTGCTGGAGCGGCGACGGCGGGCGCACTGGGCAGCGTAGCGGCGGGGGCGGCGGGGAGAGCGGGCTGCGCCGCGGGGAGAGCGGGGAGAGCCGGCCGCGCGGCGGGGAGAGCCGGCGGCGCGGCGGGGAGAGCGGGGAGAGCCGGCCGCACGGCGGGGAGAGCCGGCGGCGCGGCGGGGAGAGCGGGGAGAGCCGGCCGCGCGGCGGGGAGAGCCGGGAGAGCCGGCGGCGCGGCGGGGAGAGCGGGCGGCGCGGCGGGGAGAGCCGGCGGCGCGGCGGGGAGAGCGGGCGCAGGCCCAACCGAATCCAGTTCCTTGATCGCCTCGTTCGCCTTCTCGACCCAGCGCTGCTCGGTCGGGCGCTTCTCCAACTCCACGTAGCGCACGAACGCCGCGCGCGCACCACCGCGATCACCGAGCGCGCGCAGCGACTGCGCCATGCCGTAGTACGGATCAGGATCGCTCGGCAACAGCGTCGCGAACGCGCGGTACGCCGTCACGGCCTCACGGTGTAGCAGCGCCTTCCGGCGGGCATGGGCGAGGTCGTACCAAGCGCGCGCCGCCTTCGCATCGAGCGCCACCGCGCGCTCGAGCGCAACGATCGCTTCGTCGCCCCGCTTGAGCGCGAACAACGTCGCGCCGAGCCCGGCGTGCGCGCCGGCGTTCTCGTCATCGATCGCGATCGCTTCGCGGTACTTCGCTTCGGCCCAGGTCAGGTCGCCCTTGTCGCGGCGACGGTCCGCATCAGCGACGATCACCGCGACGACGTCAGCGCGCGAGGCACCCTGACCGAGCGGCGCTGCAGACGGTGCGCCCGGACGAGCCCCCGCAGACGCCGCGCTTGCAGCCGGCGCTACGGCCGGCGTCTTCTCGAGTTCGGCGATGGACGCCTGTGCCTGCTCGACGAACTTTTTCCGTTCTTCGCGCTGCTCGAGTTCGACGTAGCGTCGGAGCGCGGTGAGCGCGTCATCGCGCCGTCCGAGCGTGCGGTACGAGAGCCCGAGTCCGTAGTAGGGATCCGGCTCCTCGGGGCGCAGCAGGCTGAACTTCTGGTACGCCGTGATCGCGCGCGCGTGATCACCTTCTTTGCGCGAGGCGTAGGCGAGATTGTACCAACCCATCGCGTAGGTCGGATTCGTGACCAGCACGCCCTCGAGCCGGCGCCGCGCCTCGCTGTAGAACTTCGTGGCGAACCAGATCGGCACGGCGGCGTCGTACGCAGCGAGCAGCCCCGGCTCGAGCTCCATCGCCGCGACATACGCCGCAAGCGCGTCAGCCGACTTCCCCTTGGCGGCAAGCATGTCGCCCTCGTACTTCTTTTCCGCCGCGCCGGTGCCGGCCGCGTGTGCCGAAGAACTCGCGACGAGCACCGCGAGCACGACCGCAACACCGACGAGCTGCGACGCCCGACGCCCGACCCGACGCGCGCGAGCCGCGCCCCACACGCCACATGCAACCAGCAGCGCGAGCGCGCGGCCTCGCCCCCCGGCACGACCGCGACCGCCCTTGGCCGGCGCCACAACTCGGCAGCCGGTGACCTCCTCGACGCACGCCGTACCGCCCGCGACCTCGACGCAGGACGTCCCGTCGGCGCAGCTCGGCAGCGCCGCATCGCAGCGCGGCACGCAGACCGCATCACAGAGCGCGTCACCGCACGAAAAGTCACTCGCACACGCCTCGCCGAGCGGCGTCACCGTGCAGTCTTCATCGCGCTCGGGGCATGCCTCGACACAGCTCCCCTCGGGACCACACTCCACGGGACAGTCGACATCATCAGCGAACGAGCCGCACGCGCTCGTGCAGTGCCCATCGCTCGCGCACGGACAGTCGGGATCAGGCGCAGCGCACGCTGCGGCACAACGACCATCCCCTGCGCAGGTCGCTGGCGCCACCTCGTCGAGTACGTCGGCGAACCACGCCGCATAGACATCGACACGGGTGTCGACCCCGAACTCGCCACACCGCTCGTCGCCCCACGAGGTCACACCGACAACGACCTCACGCCCCTCCTCCACCACAAAAGCCGGCCCACCCGAGTCGCCGTTGCAGGTCACCACGCCGTAGCCGAACGTCGTCTCGCCCACGTCGGTGATCGCAGCGACCGCCTCGTACTTCTGGCCGTACGCCCCCGACGGACCCACCTCGGTGTAGCCGAAGCCGACGAACCGCGCAGCCTGCCCTGCGCTCGGCGCGTGTGTCGCCAGGGGAATCGGCTGCACGGCCACGGCGCTGTCGAGGATGACGACGGCGAGATCGCCGGTGAGCTCGATCGGATCGTAACTTGGGTAGGCGCGGGTCTCTCGAACGTCCACGTAGTCACCCTCCTGCCGGGGATCGAGGCCAAAGAATACCAGCGTGGGCGGCGGAAACTCGACGCAATGCGCCGCGGTCACGACGACACGCGGCGTGACCAAGGTGCCGGTGCAGAACGGCTCCGCCCCGCGCCCGTCGACCAACGCGACCACCGCGTGATCGTCCCGCGCGACGTCGCCGCCGATGATCGGCGCGCTCACCAACGCCACCGGCTCCGCGCTGCTGCACGCGGCGGTCGCGCTGAGCAGGACGAGGGCGGTGCGCACATCCACGGGGCATCTTACCGCCGCTCGTGGCGCGTGCATGCGGCGAAGCAGAGCCAGCCGGCGGCGAGGAGGAGCACGCTCACACCGCCGCGCGGGCGCGGCACCGCCACGCTGCAACCGTCCGCGACCTCGGCTGGTGCCACCGGGACCAAGCAGGCGAAGCGCTCGGGGAGCACCGCGCGACACTCATGGTCGACGTCGCATACTGGCGCAGCGGGATCGCAGGTGAGCGTGCACGCACCGGCGAGACAGAGGAGCTCGTCGGCGCACTCCCAGCTCGCGGCGCACACAGCGGCGACGGCGAGGCCTGGCGGACAGTCGGGATCGCGCGGCGTGCAGCCCGGGACGCAGTGCCCCTCGGCACCGCACGGATCGCCACAGTCGGGATCCGGCGCGGGGCAGGTCGCGCCTGAGACGCACTCGTCCCCGACGCCGCAACCGAGCGGGCAGTCACGGTCCGCGGCCGGATCGTCGCAGAGCGCGGAGCAGGCACCGTCGTCCCCGCGGCAGGGACAGTCGGGATCGGGGGCCGCACACCCGTCGGCGCAGCGATAGTCGCGCTCGCACGACACCGGATCGTGCCGCGCAATCTCGGCGGCGAGCCACGCCGCGTGGCGATCGACGCGGTGCGAGCCGCTGTTGCCCGAGCAGCGCGGATCGCCGCGGCCGAACGAGGTGACGCCGACGACACGCTCGACCCCGTCGGCGAAGCGATGAAACGCGGGGCCGCCCGAGTCGCCGTTGCAGGAGCCGCGGTAGTACTCGAGCTCCTTCTCGGCGACGAGCACCACCGGCAGGGTGAGCTCCATCCGCTGGCCGATGATCCCGTGCGCGCCGACCTGTTGGAACCCGAAGCCGACGAGCCGCACGTCGGCGCCGACGAGCGCCGGGCCGAGCGGCGTGACGTTGAACGGCCGCGGCTCGACCTTGGCGCGGCGCGCGAGCACCACGACGCCGATATCGGCGAAGCGGAAGTCGTCAATGCGGTAGTCGGGGTGCAACGTGGCGCTCTCAACCGGCACGATCTCGCCGGGGAACAGCGGCAGCCACGAGCCAAAGTAGACGCCGGTCGGCGGCGCGCCGGTCACACAGTGGCCCGCGGTCAGCACGACGCGCGACGAGACGAGCGTGCCCGAGCAGAACGGCCGCCGGCCGGCGACGAGCGCGACCACCGCGAGATCTTCCCGCGCGAACTTGCCGCCGATGATTTCCGAGGTCGATAAGGCGGGGCCAGAGCCAGCTGAAGTCTCGACCGACTCGGCGCACGCAGCGAGGCCGAGCACGAGCGCGAGCGCGAGCGCGAGCACGCCGACGGTGGCGCGCCGCACTCGCAGCGACCTCATCGCGCGGGGCGTCCGAAGAGAAAGAGCTGGCGGTCGCTCGACAGCAGCAACGACACGAAGCTCTTCCTCACCCGTAGCAGCCGGCCCCAGCGGATCCGCTGGCGCGCCGACGCGAAGTAGGCGTTGGGGCCGCGCAGCTCGCCCTCGACCAGGAGCTCGTCGAAGTCGTAGAACTTCGTGCCGTCGGGAGCCGGCGTTGCCTTGGCACCCTTTGCCGCCTTGGCGCCCTTGGCAACAGCGGGCGTCGCACCGGCCTTCGCCTGCGCCGACGCAGTACCGCCCCCGAGGACCACGAGCAGCAGAGTGCACAGCACGATCATGGTGACGCGGACGCTCATCGCTTCGCTCCCTTGCTGATCCGGCGCTCGAGCGCACGACACGCGCCGTGCACCGGATGATCGGCGGCGAGGCTCGCCCCCTTCGCGCCGATGTAGCGCCGGTAGAACTCGACGGCACGCTCGGGGTTGTCGAGCTCTTCGTCGTACAGGCGCGCGGCCGCGAGCAGCAGGCGAACGTCGGCCGGCGCGATCGTGAGCGCGGCGTCGAGGGCCCGCGCCGCGCCCGCGAAATCCGCGCTCAGCCGACGGGCGCCGGCGAGCGCGAACCAGAGCTCGACGTCGCGCGGGTAGAGCTGGACCGCGCGAGCGAGCGCGACCGCTGCGCCCTTGCCGTCGCCATGTTCGAGCCGCAAGAGGCCAAGGCGCGCCGCCGCAGAGCCGTTCGACGGCGCGAGCTCGCAGGTCTTTTTCAGGTGGGTCGCCGCGCCGCCGGGATCCCCGAGCGCGAGCGCCGCCAACGCCCGCGCCTCATGCAGCTCGGATGACTTGGCGCCGCTCGCCAGCGCGCCGTCGATCACATGGGCTGCCGCCGCCGGTTGACCCTCGGCGACGAGGAGCCGCGCCAGCGCCGCGCGCGCACCGTCGTCCTTCGGATCGATCGCCAACAGCGCCTCGAGGATCGTGTGCGCACGCGCGCCCTCCCCGGCCAGCCCCGACAGTTCCGCCTCGAGCGTCGCGAGCCGACGATCGTTCTTTGCCGCATCGGCACCGGTCGGATCTGCGACCAGCCCGGCGCTCACAATCGCGCGGGCCCCCGCAAGCTCGCGCGCTTCACGCAGCGCGGTCGAAGCCGCGAGCCGCTCCTCTACTGTTACTGCCACGGTGAGGTCGCTCGCCAAGATCTCGGCGAGCGCAGCGCGGGCGCCGGCCCGATCGCCGAGCCGCGAACGCACGCGGGCGAGTTCGATCGCGGCCGCGTGGTGTGAAGGTTCGAGCGCATGCACCTTGGCCAGCAACGCCTCCGCCTCGACGAACCGTGGCGCTTTCTCGCCGAGCAGCGCCCGCGCCTCGGCCAACAGAGCGTCGGTCGCAGGCGGCGCGGCGACCACCTCGACCGGGCCGGCATCAACGACCACCACCGGAGCCGGTCGCACGGTTGCACCGCCAGCACCGCCAGCACCGCCAGCACCGCCGCACGCCGAAAGCGAAGCGAGCCCCGCGCCGAGTACCCACCATCCGTGCGACCGCTTTACTGCCACGACCCACCTCCCAGCTCGGGCAGCAGGTCGACCATCGGCGGCGCTTCGCCGCGCCACGGGTCGGCAGCAGCGTCGTACTTGCGCTGCATCGCCGCGGCGGCGCCGGTCTGCACGCTCAGCCGCCCCGAGGCGACGAGTCCCGCGAATTGCTCGAGTGCCGCGAGCGCGGCCTCGTCAATCTGTGCCGCGCGGTCGGCGATCTCGGCGTTGTACGCGTCGAGCTCGTCGCCCACGAGCTCCGGCGGCACCGGCGCCGCACGCACGGCAGCGGCGAAGCGCGCATAGACCTCACCGACCCTGACGAAGCCACGCTCCCCCGCGCTGACCTCGGGCCATGTCGCGACCTCGGTGTACGCGGCAGCGGTGGCCTCGAGCCTTGCAAGCTTCTCCTGCAGGCGCTTCACGAGCGTCGCGACCGGCAGCTCCAGCGTGATCGCCTCGGTCTCCGCGGCAAGCTGCTCCGCAAGCGCGAGCTGGGCTCGCGATCCTGCGCGCGCGGCCGGGCCAGGTTGCGCCTGCCCGCCCGCCTTCTTCGCCGACTCGACGACGGCCACACACGCCGCTCGCCCCTGCTTGGCGTCCTGTGCGGTGAGCAACTCACACGCCCGCGCCGCCGCCTCGAGCGCGAGGTGCGCCGGCGCGGCGGGAAACCGCTTCGCGAACCCGCGGTACCGTTCGAGCGCGAGCGGCGCCTTGCCGGCCCGCTCGTGGAGCGCCGCCGCGCGCAGTGCGACCTCGGGCGCATCAGGGCGCGTCGGATGGTCGGTGACGTAGCTGTCGAACAGCGCCGCCGCGCGCGGCAAATCGCCGAGTGTCTGGAAGAGCGTCGCGGCGTTGAACAGCGCACCGGCGGTGGCCTCGGTCTTCGGCAGCGTCGCTGCACGCGCGTAGGCCAGCGCCGCGCCGGCGAGATCGCCCCGCTCCTCGCGCAGTGCGCCCAGCGCGAACGCCGCGCGCACGCCGGCCGGCGTCTGCGCATGATCGGTCACCAGCCGCGCGTAGAGTTCCGCGGCGCGATCGCGCCGTCCCACGCGGACCAGGTGTCCAGCGGCAGTCGCGATCCGGTCGGGGTTCTTCGCCGAGCGCGGGTTCTGCGTGACGACCGCAATCAGCACCTCCGCAGCGCCGGCAAAGTCCTGCTTCGCCTCGAGCACGTACGCCGCCTGCGCGGACGCGCCCGCGATCACCTCGCGCAACGCGCGCTCGTCGAGGTGCTCGAACCGCTGCTCGCGAATCATGCGATCCGCGAGCAGCACCAGCTTGGGCCAGTCACGCAGCCGATTCCACGCATCGAGCGCGAGCGCGGCCGCGTCGCCGGCCCGAGCAGAGTTCGGATAGCGGTCGACCAGCACAATCAGCCGCCGCGCTCCCTCCGTGAGGTGAAAGCGCAGGTAGTGCGCGCGCGCGGCGACCAGCAGCACCTCCGGCGCGTCGTCGCTCTCCGGCAACCGCGCAGCGTACTGGTCAGCGGCCGCGATCAACGCGAGCTCTGCGTCGGTGAGCGGCGTCGGCGCGGGCGACGCAGCGCGCGAATCGTCGTCGGGCGGGAGGCTGGCTGTGTCATGGAGCCCGGTCTCACGCGCGGCGAGCGCCCACGCAAACACCGCCTTGTACGCGGCGTCGTCACCGACCGGCCCGGTGATCGCGCGTGCCGCCGCAGAGTAGAGCTCGCCGGCCCGCGCGTGCTGGAGCAACTGCAGTGAGACCTCGGCCAGCCGGAAGGTCGTTGTGCCGACCTTCGCGCTGCTCGCATAGCGCGACAGGTGCTCGCGGTACGCGACCCCGGCCTGCTCGTAGACCTCCTTCTTCGCGCTCCGCTGCGCCTGCTCATGGCGCAGCGCGGCCGAGAAGAGCAGCGCACTCTCGGCGAGGTCGTGCGCGCGCTGCCGCTCGACCGCGGTGCGGGTGCCGGCCGAGGCCCAGGTGCCCCCCGGTGCATGCAGCCGCACCAGCCGCGCGGCCTCGACCTCGGCCTCGTCGGGCTTGCGCTGTCGCCGCACGAGGTCGAAGCGAAGCGAGTCGTACTCAACGACGCGCGCGTCGAGCGGTGCCCGCAGCGTAAGCCACTCGAGCACCTCGGTCGCATCGGCGATCCGGTCGGTCTGAGCCTGCAGCTTGGCGTAGCGCAGCAGCTCGTGGCGCAGCATCGGCTCGCCGCCCTTGCGTTCGTAGAACTCGGCCGCGCGATGCCACGCGCCGGGGACCTCGGCCACCACCACGAGGAGATCGGCGAGCGCCTGCTCGCGGATCGGGATGCGCGGGCGTCCGGTTAGCCGACCTTCGTCATCGATCGCGGCGATGAGCTCGGTGATCGCCGCGTCACGCTGCTCGAGGCGATGCAGCGTCCAGCCCACCTTGTACTTGGCGAACGGCGCGAGCTCGTGCTTCGGAAAGCGAGCGACGACCGCGCGATACTCCACGAGCGCCGCGTCGAGCTCCTCGGCGGCGAAGTGCAGCTCGCCGAGCGCCACGCGCGCCTCGGGCACGAACTGCGAGCGTGGATGCTTGCGCGCGAGCTCCTCGAGCACGGCGATCGCGCTCGCCTCTTGGCCCGCTTCGGCGAGGGCGAAGCCCATGTGGCAGCGGATCTCGTCGGCCAGCGGAAAGTCCGCGTGCTCGGTGAGCACCTGCCGGTACGCTTCGATCGCCGTACGAAAGTCAGGCGCCGGTTCGGGTTTGCCGCTCGCCGGGTCGTACTCCTCGAGCTCGCGGAAGTGGACGTACTTCCCCTCCTCCCACAGGAGCTCCGCCTTTTGATAAATGCGGTCGGCGCGCGCGGGGTAGCGTGGGCCTGCCTTCGCGAGCAGCTCGTCGATCGAGGCGATCGCGTCGCGACGCTTTTGCGAGACTGCCGCTTCCCGCGCGTCATCCGCTCGACCGTCCCGCTGGCGACCGAATTCCAGTTTGGCGGGTGCGCGCTTGGCCTCGGCCTGAGTGCCCACCGCAGCGTCGACCCCGAGGTCGATCGCCGTGGCGGTGACACCACGAAGCTTGGACGCCACCGGGGCCTTCTTGCCCGGGGGCGCAGCGATGGCCGACGACGCGAGCGCGAACGCTGCCACCAGCGCGACACCGTTCGCCCACAAGGTCGTGCGTCGACTCACCGCGTCTCCACCGGGCACGCGCTGGTCACGCCACTCACATGATCATTCTCCTCGTCGAGCCACCGCTCGTCGTCGACCTGCCAGAGTGCTTGCCCGGGTGCCACGCGCGGCGGAACCGCTGCCGGCGCCACGGGAAGCACCGCGCCGTCACCCTCCGCGCCGTACAGCACCTCGCGCTCCGCGAGATCCGCCTCGAGCCGAACCTCGTCGGCGCTCACCGCTAGGTCGGCCAACTCGAGCCGCAGCGCACGCAGCCGGCGCAGCGCAGCCGCCGCGGCCTGATCGCCGAGTGCGCGTCGCCGATCGGCCAGCACCGGGCGCAGTCGATCAGCGAGTGCTCCGAGTGCAGTCAGACCGGCGAGCCGCCGCTCCTCGCTCGCGAGCTCCGCCGCCGCCTGTGCCGCGACGTGCGTGTCGACGTCGGACTGCACGATGCGCCTGAGGGCCGGGTGCGCGAGCGCGGCCGCATGCGCCTCGGCGGCGGGGAGCTCGACCGCACGATCCAGAAAGGTGAGCAGCGGAGCGATCTCCTGCTGGAACGCTGCCGTGCGCGCGCGCGCCTCGTCGTAGCGACAGAGGTCTAGAAAGATCGTCGCCTCGAGCAGACCGAGGTCGAGCGCGAGATGATCGGCATGGCGATCCGCCTCGGCGACCTGAAGCGCCGCGAGCGCGCCGGCGTCGTCGCCCGAGAGGAGCAGCGGCCAGATCAGCTCGTAGCGAGCCCGTGCACGTGCGCCCGACGCTGCGCCGATTCGCCGGTAGTAGTCGATCGCCGCGTCGAACCGACCGACCTCATAGGCGATGCGCGCCAGCGCGAGATAGGCGAGGTCGCGCGTGCCGAGATCGCCGCGGCGCTCGGAGAGCGTGACGGCACGCTCGAAGGCGCGCAGCCCCTCGATCGGCCTGCCGGCAGCGACCTCGACGAGCCCGAGGCGATAGGCCGCCGCTGGTCCACGCGGCCCGTCTGGCCGGATGCTCATGAGCCGCGTGCGAGCGCGGTCGTGGTCCCCGAAGCGCGCGCGATAACCGCCGACCATCCACGCATGCTCGTCGCGCAGCTCGGCGGAGCGGCCTTCGAGCTCGACACCGTCGAGCAGCTCGAGCACGGGGTGCGTGTAGTCGAAGCGCGTCGCATAGCGCGCGAGCAAGCGCAATGCTTCGTCGAAGCGCGGCGCGGCGGGTCCGTGGCGCAGCACCTCGACCACCAGCGGAGGTCCGGCCGACGGAAGCCCAAGCCGGGTCAGCGCCTCCGCGAGCCCGTAGCTCGCGTCGGCATAGGCCGCGGTGTTCGGCGCGGCGAGCCGACCGCCCACGATCTGATCGAAGATCACCGCCGCGCGAGAAATCTCGCCATCGTCGAGTGACTCGTAGGCACTGTCGATGAGCCGGCCAGCGTCGGCGCCCCGAGTGCGGTCGAGCTCGGCGCCGCCGAGCGCTGCAGCTTCGCGCCGCAGTCGCTCCGCCTCGGCGCCCCGCTCCGCGGCGCGTTTCGCACGCTCCTCCTCGGCACGACGTCGCTCGGCCTCGCGCACATCTTCAGCGCGAGTTCGCGCATCGGCGGGCGGCGCGGCCTTCCCCACCGGCGCGGCCTTCCCCACCGGCGCGGCCTTCCCCACCGGCGTGGCCTTCCCCACCGGCGTGGCCTTCCCCACCGGCGTGGCCTGCTCCGCCGGCGCGGCCTGCTCCACCGGCGTGGGCGCCGGGGCCGGCCCAGCAAACGCGCGAGCGACCTTGGCCGACAGCCCCGCCTGCTTCAGCCGAGCGCGATCGCCATCGCTGAGCTCGAGCTTGGTCTCGTCGCGGACAATCGCCTCGACGATCAGCTCCTCCGAGACCCCGGCCTCGGCCAATGCGACGGCATCGTCAACCGTCACCGCGTGCGCCACCGACATGACGCCGAGCAAGCTCGCGAGCGCGGCCGCGAGCCCGAGCCGCCGGGCGGCCCGCGCGCGCATCACCGCTTGCCCCCGAACAGCAGGCCGAGCCCGACGCTGAGCTCGCTCGGTGTCGCGACGCCGCCCGACTCCTCGCCGTCCGCGGCGCGCAGGTAGACGAGCTGTCGATAGTCGAACCGCAGCGACAGCTTGCGCCCGAGGAACACGCGCAGTCCGACGCCCGTGAGCAGCTCGGGCCGAATCCCCGCCGCGCCGTCGATCTGTTCACCCTCGGTAAAGACCGCTCCCGCACCCGCGACGAGCGAGACATCGACGTAGACCACGCGCCGGTTCAGCCAGGCGAATTTGCCGTAGATCGGCGAGTAGACCCACGCGAGGTCAAGGCGCGCGCGCTGCCGATCCCGCACCGTGGCGTCGAGGTTCGCGTCTTCTCCAAGGAGGTGCTCGCGGAGCGGCGTGTCGAGATCGATCGTGCCGGAAGCACCGACCTCGAGCGCCGAGTACTCACTGGTATGGCGCACGAGCCGCACGCCCACCGGCAGGTGCGTGACGAACGCGTCGTTCGGGATCACGCCGACGAACGGAGCGAGCTCCCATCGACCGACCTTGGGGAACCGCCGCGACTGCACCACCGCCACCGCCCGCCGTGAGGCGAAGTAGGACGGGTCGGTGGTTACGCCGACGACGACCGCAGGCGCGACGACCGGAGCCTCGGCGACCGCAGGCCCGGCGACCGCGAGCGCGCTGCCGGCGAGCAGGTGGGAGTGAACGAGGGCGACAAGTGTGACGATTGCGAGACGCACGCGCGTCCTCCTGGTGGCTGCCGGCTGATTTGTCACTGGTCGAAGTCGAGCTCGAGATCGAAGGGGATCGTGCGCCGCTCCGACGACGCGAGCCCGACTTCGAGCTCGCCCGCAAAGCGCCACGCGCCGGCCGCGAGGCCCGCCGGGCGCGGCACGCGCACGACGAACACGCCGCTCGCCGCTGCCGCAAGATCCAGCGCGGCATGCGCGACCGCGGCGGCCTCGGCCGCACGTGCGCCGCCACTCGACGCGCAAGCGAGCGAGCGCACGCTCGTATCGACCGCGAAGCCGACCGCGAACAGCTGCACCGGCGGCCCGGCAGCCAGCGTGGCGCGCGCGTCGTCGAGCGTAGCCTGCGAGCCCCGCTCGACCAGCGAGGTCCCCACGAACAGGATGGCACCGCCGGTCGTGGAGGCCGCACGCACGTCGGCTGAAATGCCGACGACCGCGTCGAACACCGACGCATCGCCGCCCTCGACGCCAGCCACCGCCGCGATCGCCGACGCGACCGCGTCTGGAGCGGAGGAGAACGGCAGTCGCGCGTCGAGCACGCCGCGCGTCAGCGCGTAGACGGCGACCCGGTTGCCCTCGACGCGCAGGTGGTCACGCGCCGCCAACTCGGCTGCGCGGACCCGCTCGTCGTCGGGATCCTCTTCGGCCGAACGCGACGACGCCTCGACCACCACGGCGAGCAGACGCCCAGCGGCCGACGCAAAGCTCGGCGCAGCGAGCGCGCCTGCTGCGAGCGTGGTGATGTCCCCGCCGGCGGCTGGCGTAAGGGTCGCGTTCGCGAGCGCCACCGTGAGCACGGCCGGCCCGACGACGACTGAGTCGCCCGTGGCCAGTTCCAGCTCGCCGCCGGCAACCACCGGCGCGCCGCGATCATCGACGAGCGCGAACGCGAGCGAAATCTGCTCCGCCGCCGCACATGCCCCCGCGGCGCGCACCGCCGACGCAGGCTCCGCGGCCCAGTTGGGCGGGTTGAGCGAAATCCGCGCGTCGTACTCGCACGCGCCGAGCAGGCCGAGCGCTGCCACGAGTGTCGTGCCGACGAAACCGGTCGCTGCGAACCTCATTCCCGACGGTGACTCTAGCAGCATATACTCACAGCGTGTATCGCTCTTGGCGTCGCGGCTGTGCTCCGCTGGCACTCCTCCTCGCAAGCGCTGGCGCTGGCTGCAGTGGTCCGGGAGCCGGACGCTCGCCCGACCTCGTGCTCGATCCCGACACCGCGGTGCTGTTCGGCCGGGTCCTCGTTGGGGAGAGCGCGACTGCCGAGGTGCGGCTGCGCAACGTCGGCGAAGCGCCGCTCGTCGTCGGCGAGGTGCGGCTCGTCGGGGCCGACGCACTCGGCGCGTTCGCGCTCGTCGCGGAGTCACTTCCGACCGCGGCGATCGCGCCCGGCGCTGCGACGATGATCAGCGTGATCTACACGCCGCTCGCGGGCGCGGCGACGGACGACCTCCTCGTCATCGCCTCGAACGATCCCCACGAGCCGCTCGCCGAGCTCGTCGTGCGCGCCGGGCTCTCCGGTCCGCACCTTCGGCCCGACCCGCCACTCGTCGACTTCGGTCTCGTCGCCGGCCGCGAAGGACCCGTCACGGTGCAGGTCGTGAACGACGGCACCGAGGACGTCACGGTCACGGAGCTCGCGCTGATCGGCGGCGCCGAGTTCACGCTCGTCTCCGCCAGCGTTGCGCCCGGCACACGACTCCGCCCTGGCGACGGTTTCTCACTCGAAGTGGCGCACCAGTTTGACGCGACCGGCGCGGGGGTTGGCCGGGTCGAAATCCGCACCGCCGAGGCAGGTCCGGTCGCGGGGCTCGAGCTGCGCTCGCCGCCGGCCGCGCGCGTCGGCGCCGACCTCGATGTCGAGCCGCTCGTGACCGTCACGCTCGACGGCACCGCGAGCCGCGCGACAGGCCAGGCGGTCTCGGCGTGGCGCTGGACCCTCGTCGAGGCGCCGGTCGGCAGCCAGACCGCCGTCGACTTCACGCTGGGCCTGCCGCAGATCGTGCGCGACGAAGAGCGCTGCCCTGCAGCCCAAACCGAAGCAGCTCGCCCCTGCTTCTTCCCCGACGCCCCCGGCATCTATCGCTTCGGCCTCGTCGTGCTGGACGAGCGTCGCGCCTGCTCGCTCGCGCCCGCCGCCAGCGCCTGCGACGGCGACGCTGAGTGCTGCTCCTTCTCCTGCGCTGCCGGGAGCTGCGCGGCAGCAGGCGGCGGCGAGCACGTCTGCGCGGCCGACGACGCGCCCGGCTGCGCGATCGCCAGCGTCAACGTCGCGGTGCAGAGCGTGCGCGCGATCCCCGAGCAGGCGCTCTTCGTCTCGGTCGCGTGGGACGGCGCCGCCGACTTCGATCTGCACCTCGTGCGCGACAGCGGCACGGTGCGTGAGTGGAACCGCACGCCCGACGATTGCTTCTACAACAACCGCACGCCCGACTGGGGCGCCCCCGATCCGACCAACGGCATGTCGTGCGACAGCTCGGCCGACTGCACCGTCGAGCCGTACAACACCTGTCTCTCGCTGTCGGGCGGCGGCCCCACCTGCGTCGATGCCGCCGATGATCCACGCCTCCTGCTCGACGTGACCGAGGCGTTCGGCCCTGAGGCGATCGGCATGAAGCTACCGCCCGCCGACACCTACCACATCGGCGTGCACTACTTCCCCGACGAGCACACTGCCGTGCGGACCGCGACCGTGCGCATCTTCGTGCTCGGTGAGGAGCGCTTCCCGACCGGCTTCGGACCCGGCGCGCCGATCCGGATCGTGATGCGACGCGACGACTTCTGGTACGTCGGCCGCGTCATCGTCCCGGTGGTGCTGAGCGACGTCGAGATCGAGGCGGTCCCGATCTCGGCCAATGTGAATCCGCGCCGCAACGTCTCGTCGACCGGCTTCCCGGCGATCCCGTAGCCACGCGCCGGTGCTCGCGCAGCCCGCGCTGCCGACCTGCCATGGCCGCGCATCGGCCAA